>NZ_SJPI01000001.1:3689405-3840959 GCF_007859865.1 Rubripirellula amarantea
GGGTGAGATCAAGTACGCTGCACCGGATCGCGGACTCATTCGAGTCGACCAAATCGTGTTCTTCAACGGCATGGTCAACAACCAACCGGCCTACAAGGCATTCGCTGATCGCTTCGGCGAGCATTGGGTTTGCAATGGCAAGCAGTTGATCGAGTTCGACCGTAACGCGAAGGAATGCAAGATCGAAGAACTACCGCCTGAAATGCAGGGCAAGAACATCATCAGCAGTCCGCTGCCTTTCGTGTTCAACCTTAACGCGAATGATCTTCAGCAACGTTACTGGGTGCGTCAAACCGATGCCGGAAACCCAGACGTGATTCTATTGGAAGTATGGCCCAAGCGAGCCGAAGACCGCGCTCAATACAAGATGGTCCAAGTCGCTTTGGATGCGAAAGAGTTTCTGCCAAAAGTCTTGGTGATGTACGCACCAAACTTTAATGCCAAGACGGCCCCGATTTGGGACCACTACGAATTCACATCCGTCAAACGCAACGGAATGGGCAATGGATTAGCCGACTTCTTCAAGAACTTCATCCCAGAAAAGCCACCGGCCGACTGGAAGATCTTGCGAAACCAATTCCAGGTTCCCGGTGCTGAAATTCAGCAGGCGGCGGGCCCCGCCGATGGCCAGAAACGCTAGTCACGACGATCCCATTGGGGGAGTCTCGACAACCGGAAGCCGGAAAAAGGAATCGCTGCTAGCACCTAGGCAATCCCAACGACTTAGATAAACTCTGGGAACACGAAAGCGATCGCACGAGGTGCGATCGCTTTTCCCATTTCTTTCCAGCGTCTTTGTTTGCCTAAGAATGCCTACTTACGATTATGAGTGCGAGGGTTGCGGACACAAGTTCGAGGAGTTTCAGGGGATCAATGATCCCGTCCTGAAAAAGTGCCCCGAGTGCAAGAAGAACAAACTGCAACGTTTGTTTGGAACCGGTGCGGCGATTGTGTTCAAGGGTAGCGGTTTCTATCAGACCGATTACCGCAGCGAAGGTTACAAGAAAGCCGCGAAAGCGGACTCGTCGAAGTCCGAATCGAGTGATTCGAGCAGCAAGTCTGACTCGAAGAAGTCCGAGTCGAAGAAATCAGATACCGCGAAGCCAGCGAAAAAGAAGGCTGACTGATCGGTTTGCCAGCTGAGTAGCGCTGGGAAGCCCGAGTTGGGACGCCCGAGTTGGATGCCCCCAAAGCTTGGTAACTCTGAAAAGTGTAGCTGTGGACTGGGTAGCTCTGAAAAGTGTAGCTCTGAACTGGGTAGCTCTGAACTGGGTAGCTCTGAACTGGGTAGCACTCAGCGGTTCAGGCCTTGGCCCTGTTTCTCTTGAGCTTACGACGTTTGAGCTAGCGACTCTGTACCAGCCCGCCTCGAGTTAAGGGACCACCGTGGTGGGCACCGTCTCGTTGTAGCCACCCGGTTGATTGTCGCTTCGAACTGATACGTCAAAGTTGAATGTTTGCGGTTGGTTACTGCTAAGGACCACTTCGTATTCGACCGATTCACCCGGTTCGAGCGATGGCACGTAAGGCAACAAGATGAAGTTGTTCTTGATCTCGTATTGGCCGAGTTCGGGGTTCGTCAACGGAACCAATCGCTCAAGCTTCACGCCGTCGGGTAATGGGAACTGAATGTCAATGTTTGAGTCACGTTCGTTGGTATCGTTGATGATGCGAACGCTGTAGCGAATCGGATCGTTCACCCGAACCGGATTGTCGCGGTTGACGACGATCGTTTGCATCCGACCGCTTCGCTGGGGACCCAGTGGTGCCGGTGCCGGCAGTTCTTGCGGTGCACCTTGCAGAGGCGCGGGGCCGCCGGGAATGCTCGGCGGCGGACCAGCCGGTGGAAGTGATCGCGGTTGTGGTTGGCGAGGTTGCGTGGGGGAGTCAGCGATATCGATGAACAAGTTTGCGTTTGCCGTGGCGCCTTCTTCGCTGACCGCTCGGATTCGAACGGCGGCTCGTGGATTGCTCGCGATGGCTCGGAATTCGCCCGCCAACGCAGCCGAGTCGCCCGGTTGAATTTCGGGAACCGTCCAAGTGATGATGTTTTGACCCATGCGAGTGTTGTCGTAGCCTTCGGTAGCTTGAACGGGTTGCAATTGAGGGTCGTAGACCATCTCGACGCGGACGTTCCTAGCCACACCGCGACCTTCATTGAAGATTTGTGCGGTCGCCGTCACGTTTTGGCCCACTGCGACGCGATCGAGCGAATCGATGCGTGCGGATAACGTCGGTGTCTTGGGGATGGGGTTGATCGCAGTGATGCAAGATTCACGACTGGCGAGTTGGCCACCATCGGTGGTCGCTTCAACGTTAATGCATCGGCGTCCGCCGGACATCGGAGTGTAAACGACTTGCTTCTTCCATGTCTCGCCCGGTTGCAGTGTGCTGCCGCGAGCGGACTCGACGCGAGCTTCACCACTTTCATGAATCATCGCATTGTCACCGGTGACGACAACCTTGGGGTTGGTCAGCGGACGATCGGATGTGTTGGTGACATCAATGTTAAACGTCACGGGCAAGCCGGATTCAACACGATCTTCGACCGGATTGACTTCCAATTTCAACGATGGGCGGAACACGTCAACGCGTACCGAGTCCTCGGCGACCAATCCATCACCGCGAGCGGTAAAGGTAAGGCTGACGGGAGCTTCAGAGATCAACTCGACTGACAAATCCAATTGAGTCTGTGGCGGAACGGTTCCGATTTCCCAGGTGACACCGTTGGGTACGATCCGTGCGAACGAGTCGGCAACGGTGGCTTTGGTCCCCGGTGGCAACTGCAGGTCAACGCGTACGTTGGTGGCCGGTTGATCGCCGGGATTGGAGAGGTTGGCAAAGACATTGTAAGGAGCACCAAACGATGCGATCTCAGGTGCACCGGCGCGAATGGCAAGCTTCGGTGAACTCCAGGTCACAAACGTTTGTCCTTGACCGAGAGTCAGCGAAGGCAGATTGTCGGTTGCTCCACCGGGACGAATGATTTGCATGGCGACCGGAGTGATGCCGCTAGTCCCCGGTGTCGGGATCAACTGAACCGTCGCGTTACCTGAATCATCGACGTTGGCTTCAACGACGGACGAGCCGCTGGTGCCAGCAAAGCTAGCCAGTGATGGATCAAGAACTTCGTATCGGACTTTCCAGCCTTTAGCGGGAAGCAAGCCTTCGCTGCGTGTGACTCGCGTGGTCAATTCTACTGGCGTCCCCGCAGGAACAATTTGGGGCGCGGGGAATTGCCATTTGGCATCGACCCAGTAGATCGTAGCGGTCGCTTTGCGTTGGTCCCAGCATTCACTTTCAGGTGCCAATACGGTCACCCGGCTGATGCCTTCGCTGGGGCTCGAAATCGTTAGCCAAGTTTGGCCTTTTTCGAGTTGCACGTCGTCGCGAACGTCGGTGTTGCCACGCGTGATAAGGGTTCGTTTGGTGCTGGTGATGCCGATCGCGTACGAAGGGTCTTTCTTTTCAGGGCGTGTTTGCGACCCAACCAGTTTGCCAATCACACCCGGTTGATCATCGCCCACTTGAATGAATGTACCAACGCTATCTGGCGTTAACATCCATTCAAGCTTCTCGTTCATTTGTAAATACCCATCGGTACCGCAAACACCAGAAAGCAAGACGACTTCACCACCGACCGGGGCCACGATCTTTTGAGGCGACAGCAGGATGCAGCCTCGCTTGCCTCGATCGGGAAGTTTGCAACTGCAATCGTTTTGGTCGATTTCGCCACCTAGCAACACGGCACGAGGCCCGGTTAGGCAGGTGCCGTTGCAAGGCGCGCTGGGCACACAAGGTTCGTTGGATGCGCCCAGGGCACCGGTCGCAGGTGCGGGAACCGCGCAAGGCGGCGGGTCGATGGGATCAGCAAACGCAGGAGTGGGAAATCGAAAGCCATTGCTCAAGCAGCTATTGCTAAGGCAATTGGGCGTTTTCAAACAAGAGCCAAGGTTGCTAAGACAACCGAGGCAACCGCAGCCCTCACCACCACTGCCGGGAAGGGCGAGTGTGGTGGTGGTGGGCAATGCGGAAAAAAGGCATGAGCCATTGGGATCAATGGCTGGCAGCCGTAATCGCGAGCAGCCCGATGAGATTGCCGCCAACAGAGCAATCATGACGACGACGATTCGCAGCGTTAGCTGTGAGTGACGTGAAGTTCGATTGGTGGTGGTGATAACGTTCATCGGTCCGTCGACTAAAACGCTCGTTTGATTCCGGGCGGCGATCCGCAAAAGGGAGGGCGGATCGCTTGATGGCTCGGGGAAACGGAGCGGTTGGGAAGGGGATTCATTCTGGGCAGGGTTTGCCCACAGAACGCTAGCACGCGAAACTAGGCGGTGTGGCGAAAAGACAACGCCTATGAGGCGCAGAAACCACAAAGAGTCTGAGACTGTGACGGCTGTAACGATCGTGCCGACAACCAAGCGCGATCTGGCAATCTCTTAATCAACCCCAGACTTAATCAATCCCAGAACCGGGCCGCGATCAATTCGCAAGCGAAGATGGCTGTATTACTCTACAGAGAATCCGCATCCACGCGGCATCCACCCGTATCCATCGGTGACCGTGGGTCATGCGTTTGGGGCCACGATGGTAGTTGCCAACGCTGCCGCGTGCGTAGCGGCGAGCCGGATGGAAATGTTGCACTGATCAGTTGTCTTGATCGTTGCTAGGCCGAGCCGAGCTGCATGCCATCGAGCAACGCTTCCGCAGCATCGCTCTTGTTGAGCACGTAGTAGTGGATTCCAGGAACATCGTTCTCAAGCAAGTCTGCCGTCTGCATCCGAGCATGCTGGACTCCCACTTCGAACTGGAACTTATCGTCCTCGCTCTCAGTCATCGCCTCGCGCAATTCGTTGGGAATACGCGCTTTGCACATCGAAGCAATTCGATCTGCTTGAGCAAAGTTGGTCACCGGCAAGATGCCGGGAACGATAGGAACGTTGATTCCGGCAGCCACACATTTGTCCCGGAAGCGATAGAAATCGGCGTTGTCGTAGAACAATTGCGTGATAATGATGTCGCCGCCCGCATCGACTTTTCGCTTCAGGTTATCGAGGTCTGTTTGGGCATCGACAGCCTCTTGATGAACCTCGGGGTAGCCAGCCACCGCGATGCCAAGATTGGAAAACTTTGATCGGATCATTTCGACCAATTCGTTGGCGTAACGAAATCCGCCATCGGTCATCTTGAATGCCGACTCGCCCTTAGGTGGGTCACCTCGCAGGGCCACGATGTACTCGACGCCCGTTTGGGTTGCCTGCGCTAGGTAGTCTTCCAAATCCTCAGCCGTTGCCCCCACACACGTTAGGTGCGACGCGACCGGCAAGCCGGTGATCTCACGGACCTTCCGCAGGACCTCAAGTGTGGTGCCCTGGCTTGATCCCCCAGCACCATAGGTGCATGTGAAATACGCTGGCATGAATTGCGTCAGCCGGCGGACGTTCTCGCACAACGCTTCCATTCCTTTTTCCGTTCTGGGCGGAAAAAGCTCAAAGGAAATCGCGCACGATCCGTCTTGGTAGTGGGAAGCAAGGCTCATTCGGTGGTTCTCGGTCTCGTCGTAAGGGATCATTCACTGGGAAATTCCAGCGATATTGAGGGTGGTCCTAGGCGTCAAGCTAGTCGCAGAATGGAAAATTCCAAGACGCTGCCTCACCAGCTAAGCCGTAAACCTGGGGTGGCGATAACGCTCCCACGCTCGGTTGGGCGACGCAATTTGGCAGATTCCCCTTGCGTGAAACAGCCAAATTTTGATACCGCCAGCTAACCGATTGTAGCTAGAGATAGCGATTCCTGTCAGTGCAAAGGATGCACATAGCATGTCAAACCAAACCCCACCCCAAGACGAGCAAGCGTTGAGCAGCCAAGTTAGCCCCATTGAACCCCTACCGACCACAACCAGTAGCAGTCCCACCGACTCCTGGGCCTCCATCCTGGCGTCGGCTAGTCCTGAGGACTGCGTCGAAACGCTTCAGCAGATCTCCCGACTCGAGAACGTGACTGGATTGACGGCCGCCGTCGTTGATCTCGCCGGACATGACGATGAAGAGGTGCGGATGTGGGCTGGTGAGGCGCTGGAGCGAGCGATTGTTCCGCAGGTTAGCGAGATCGAAGACCTCAAACATTTGCTCGAAGATCACATGGGCAACTTCCGTCGTCACGAGATCAGCAGTTGGTCGGCGACAATGCTGGGCCGCCTCGGCAGTGATGCTTCGTCCGCAGCCACATCGTTGCAGCAATGCCTCGATGAGTCCCCGTCGCTAATCGTGCGGCAGCGTTCCGCTTGGGCACTCGCACAAATGGGCGCCGCGGCGAGAGTCGCTAAGGATTCCCTTGAACGTGCCACGCACGATTCGTCACCCAAGTTGCAGCGTTTGGCCAAAGAAGCATTGCGCATGATCGGCGATGCTGCCTAACCCTTTTGCAGGGGCAAACAAGCGTTGCGGCGAGTTTGATTTTGATGCTCATCACGTTGAGCATTCGCTAAGTCGAACGTTCAAGTAACGTCAAACCTACCGTGCAAGCATGATGCCTGCACTCGCAAAACATTTCCCACTCATCGGCATGGAGGCCGAACATGGGCCTGTTCACTCGACGAAGCAGTCGCCGGAAATCTTCGCGCAGCCGCGATAAAAGCTTCTCGGCCAACGTGCCTCTGTTGCGCTTCCTGGGCCCATTGTTCACAGGCACCGGTATCATCGGCATCCTGTTCATGGCCATCACCGGTCGCATTGACCTAAGTGCTGTCGATCAGTGGCTTGGTTCGGGCGATGTCGTGGTTGCCAATCCAAGCAGCGGATCGTCCGGCGACGCTCTGGCGGGATCGGCCGCAAAGCCGGTCAGCATTCGTCTGGGGGAAAAACCATCGGAAACGATGCGGATCGCGACGTTTAATATTCAGTTCTTCGGCCCGTCAAAAGTTGCCGACCCCAACATCATGCAAACGCTCGCTCAGATTGTTTCGCAGTTCGATGTCGTCGCCATCCAAGAAGTCCGCAACAGCCAAGTGCAACCGGTTCGCGCTTTGGTTGATCTCATTCGAGCCTCCGGTGGCGACTATGACTTCACCGTTAGCGAATCCATTGGTGAAGGAACCTACAAAGAAGCCTACGCGTTTGTCTTTGATCGCTCGCGAATTGCGTTGGTGCCCGGCAGTGCCTACTTGGTCCAAGATCCTGGTGAACGAATGACGCGAGAGCCAATGGTGGCTTCGTTCCAGGCGATCACCAAGCCGAGTGATGCCCGGCGGCCGTTTCGATTCACCCTGATCAACGCACACACATCGCCATCGGAAGTCGCCGCGTCGGCGATCGGAAACGAGATGGATGTTTTGGACGACGTTTTCGTGAGTGTTCGCAACTACGAATACGACATGGTGGGTGAAGAAGACGCAATCATGCTAGGCGATCTGAACGTTGACACTCGCAACCTTCGCGAGCTCGGTCAAATTCCTAATGTCGTTTCCATCGCGGGAGACATCATGACGAATACTCGTGGCGACAAAACCTACGATCACATTTTGATTGACCGCACGCAAACACGCGAGTTTACCGGCGCGTATGGCATCTTGGACATGAAGGCTACGTTCGGGATCAGCGAAGAAGAGGCAATCAAAATCAGCGACCACCAACCATTGTGGGCCGAGTTCACCATGTATGAATTTTCAGCTCAGGAAACCGTTGCTGCTCGGCCTTCTCCCTTGCGATAGTTGCCGACGACGGTACAGATCGGATGACCGCGTTGGATGATCGTTCCGTC
Organism: Rubripirellula amarantea; assembly: GCF_007859865.1. NCBI lineage: Bacteria > Pseudomonadati > Planctomycetota > Planctomycetia > Pirellulales > Pirellulaceae > Rubripirellula > Rubripirellula amarantea. The sequence goes on from NZ_SJPI01000001.1 coordinate 3,697,170, forward strand.
TTCGGGAATGTCGGCAAGTGTGGCTCGACCACGAAGCAACTCAGTCGCCTCAGCCAAGTCGAACTGCGAATCTTGCGAGGCAAAAACGACTCGCTTGAAGAACTTACCGGTAGGCTCGCTTGTTGCTTCAAGGACAGCAGTGGGGATCTTCGCACCCATTGCGACGTTGATGTGAAGCGACAACAAGCTGCCGACGTGGGGTGCGAGGCCACGTTCGATGATTTCGCTTGAGCCACTCCAACGCGGATTCACTTCCAGCAACCAATGTTGACGGTGCTTATCGACGATGAAATCAACGTTGAATATCCCTGTGATCTGACTTTGCTCTCCAATCGCTCGGGCTGCTGCATTCAGGCGATCGAAGTCAATCGACGGATGCTCGTGAAATGGACCCCGCGATCCGCTGTAAACGAATGGCAAACTGGCGATGCGTCGAAATGACGAGCGGCAAACGCCTAAGCAGATCGTTTGATGTCGGTCTCGCAGAAAGGTCGCGCCGTAGGGGACCCCTTGGATATGTTGCTGCAGAACATCGTCCGAAGCGTCCAAGCGGACGTTGCCGTCAAACCAACGCACGCCCATCCCGCCTGATTGCGAAGGTGATTTCACCAACCAGCGAGCTTCTGGGGAAGTCGTTCGAAAAACTTGATCGACCGAAATTGTTTCTGGGACACGCAACCTACTTCGGTTGGCTGCTTCGATCAAAGCCGTGTGGCTCGTTGCGATCCGCCAAGCATCAGGTTTTGGAATCGTCTCGATCCGCGGGATGGGTGCGAGTTGCTCAGCCAAGTGGGGCCATTGTCCGACGATCACCCAGACCGAATCGGGGTGCAGCCGAGATATTTCGATCAACTGAGATCGAATTTTCGAATTTCCAGGGTCGACGACGTGCATTTCATCGAGCGACCGGCGTGTATCCAGGTCGCCGAACATGTCGATTCCTACCCACTTCGCAGCACGAATTGTCGTCAAATCCCCTGCCAAAGTGTCGTCTCGATCGGTTGCTAGCCCGATAGATTGTGCCGCGGACCTGATCGAGGCTCCGATTAGGACGTAAGTCGGCATCATCGGGCGGGTTTTATGGGCTAGGTGAGTTGGTGCGGGTGCTTGCATCGGCGGTTGGGTCTGCTACGTTTTCGCTTCGTAATCGCCCGAGAAACATCCAGCAATCGTTGGAACTAACAGATGGGCCTCGCAACGAACATTTTGTTCTTCAAACGCATCCCCGAATAGAGGAAACCCCCATGCAATTTAACGTTGGTGAAGCTTTGGTTGGCGACGGTAACGAAATCGCCCACATTGACCTGATGATTGGTAGCAAGAACGGTCCTGTTGGAACCGCTTTCGCCAATGCATTGGCAAACCAAAGCGAAGGGCACACGAACCTTCTCGCCGTTCTCGAGCCAAACTTGGCTGTGAAGCCTTCGACCGTCATGGTCACCAAGGTCACGATCAAGGGTATGAAGCAAGCCGTCCAAATGTTTGGCCCTGCCCAAGCGGCTGTCGCGCAAGCGGTTGCTGATGCTGTTTCGCAAGGCGTGATTCCTAAGGATCAAACCGAAGATCTTGTTTGCGTTTGCGGCGTGTTCATTCACCCAGGCGCTGAAGACGACGAAAAGATCTACAAGTACAACTACGAAGCGACTCTCGAATCGCTCAAGTCAGCGATGGGCAACAAGCCATCGGCCGACGACATGTTGGCGAAGAAGGATTCCGCCGCTCACCCATTCAAGGGCTTCTAAGCCGTTTGAAGTGAGTAGTTTGAAACTTAAGGAACACGTCCTCGCTTCGATGCGAGGACGTGTTTTTTTGTCACTTGTAAGAGCGTTGATAGCGAGAAAGTAAATACCGATGCGAACCATTTTGCTTCAGTTCGATACCGATGACCAACCGAGTTCCTTTGATTCCGTCGTGGCAGTTGACGCCAATGTCGACGTCTTGTTGCGATACCAGAATATCGGGCCGACCGACGTGACGCCGCTTGTTCACGGAGCCATGTTCACTCGTGGCGGCGACGATTTAAAAAACACAGCCATCTTTGTCGGTGGCAGCAACGTCGACGACGCCGAAGACGTGTTGTCCGCGTGTCAAAAAGCATTCTTCGGCCCCGTTCGCGTTTCCCTTATGCTCGATGCCAATGGTTGCAACACCACCGCCGCCGCTGCGGTGGTAGCAGCGGGACGCCATGTCAAGTTTTCCGACTCACGAGCCGTGGTGCTCGGTGGCACTGGCCCGGTCGGCCGACGAGTGGCCCAGCTTCTGGCCGGTGATGGTTGCTCAGTGACATTGACGAGTCGATCGTTGTCGCGGGCTCAAAAAGTCGCGGATGAGCTGAACAAAAAAATCGGTGGCTCGCTGGTTGATGCTGCCGAAATCAACCACGGCAACGACGCGGATCGTGTTTGCCAGGATGCCCAGATCGTTGTTGGATGCGGAGCTGCAGGAATCGAACTGATCGACGCAAGTACCGTCGCAGGACTATCGTCATTGAAAGTCGCTATCGATCTTAATGCGGTTCCACCAGCCGGAGTGGGCGGGATCGAAGTGACGGACAAAGCGAAGCCAATCGGTGATCACGGCGCGGTCGGCTACGGCGCGATCGGCGTGGGCGGTTTGAAAATGAAGACGCACCGGGCCGCAATCCAGTCGCTTTTTGAATCCAACGACAAAGTGCTTGATGCGGCTCAGATCTACGCGATCGCTCAAACGTTCGCGTAACTAGGACTAACCTAGGACTAACTTAGGACTAGCAAACTAGCGCTATTGGTCATCTACCAAGCGCTACGCAACCTTCGCCTTCGGGATGGTTGCCCACCACACGATTCCGGCTCCCGCGATCGCAATCGTCGTTGCGATCGCGATCCATGCCGGCGGCAAGTGTGTTTGGTTCTCAAAGTCAGCACCGAGGAACTGCAGTTTTTCATGGTAGTGCCCGACCATTTCCAAAAGTCCATTGTGCACGAAGTGCATCACCATCCCGGGAATGACGCTGCCGGTTCGGTACGCAATCGCACCGAGTATCAATCCCAGCAAGAACGACGGAATAAAACGCTCGATCAATAACGCGTTACCCGTGATGACGTGAAAGAGTGCAAACAGGAAACTGGTCAGCAAAATGGTTCGCCACGGGCTGAGCACGCGACGCAGCGCCGAAAACAAGAATCCGCGAAAGCACAGCTCTTCAATGATCGCGGGAGTGACCGCAAGAGTTAGCAGCAATACCCAAGGCGGCACGAGCGTCCACGCTTTGAGTATTTTTTTCGTTTGAGCGATTCGTTCTTCACTGAGTCCGCCAATCCCGAACGACTCCGCAACCACGAATGCTTCGTGAGCAATGGCCCAAGCACCAAAGCCCATCACCAGTGCACCCACGAGGCTTAACATCACAGGCCGCGTTAGTCGAAAGGTCGACTGCAATCGGTGTCGTCCGAACCAAGACGCAAAGAGTGGAATCAAGCCAAATACCGCGATCAGGGCCACCGAACTCAACAGCATGCTGCGAACTTGAAGCCCGGCAGCCTGTTCGTTGGATAGGTCATCTTGTCCGCCCAGCAGCACCGACTTGAAGTCCGTTAGGTACTGCAGCAACACGTTGGACAACACGAAGTACGACGGTACTAATAACGCCAACACCATGGCCGCGGTCTGAGGCGTCGGAACGTCGCTCCAACGCGTAGGGCGTTTTAGCAGTGAGCCGAACGTTTGATTGCTTGTTCGAGTCACCGCGTCACTGCCGAATAAGCTCGCCGCAATTGCCAGTGCTGCTACCGCGTAACCCATCGTGCTAAGCACCGCGATCGCAGCGGCTGCGACGACAACCTCGCCGGATAGCACCTCACGAGCCAGCAAGACGATGTTGACCAGGGGAGCAATGGCGAGCATTCCCGAGAGTCGCACGCCAGGCATCAACGACAACATCCCCGGAGTGATCGACAGCAACATCACCGGAATCAAGTACGCTTGGGCCTCTTTAAACGACCGAGCAAAACTTGTTAGTGACAATAGCACCGCCGAAAAGAAACCGCTGAACAAAACAAGCAGGCCAAGAATCTGCAGCACTTGCAACCAAGGAAAGTCAGAGCTGCCGGTCAACAACGGCAACAATCCGCCTAACCAAAGCGTGGTAAACATCGCTGCTAAGTTTGCCACCGCCGTTAGCATCGCCACCACCACGACGGCAAAGTATTTCGCGATCAGGACTTGAAAGCGAGGCACCGGCGACGCCATCAAGGATTCCATCGTGCCGCGTTCACGTTCGCCCGCAGTCAAATCAATCGCCGGGTAAACCGCGCCGGTGATCGTCATCAGCACCAGGACCAATGGCACGATCGTGGCCAAGATGGTGGCAGGTTCCTCTTCGCCGCGATCAACCACTTCGACTTGGACGGGCGGCTGGTAATCGGGGTTCTTCGACGCAACCGATTCGGCATAACCGAGCTTCATCCACTGCAATCGTTCCACCAAGATGCGTCTCGCGTTCTGGCTTCGGCCATCGCCCCGATAGGCGTAGATCGTCAATTTCCTAGGTGTTGTATCCGAAACGTCAATGGCAACATCGATCAAGTGCTTCTCGAGCGCTTCGACGGGTGTGAGCGGTTGTCCTTCGGACACATCAACCGTGTTGGCGTACCGAAATTCGGCAAGTTCGCCGCTGCTCGAATTCAAAACGGCTTTGGGCGGTTGGCTGCGAGGGTCGCTGAGTAATTGGTCGATGATGTTCGCGTCGTCATCGGCCGCGACGCCGACCTGATAGGCCACCGTGGTATCACCGTCGCTCGAAAGCAAGAACCGGTTCATCGCCATGCTTAGCAGCGGATAAACCAGCAACGGCATCAGCAACAGCGTTACGATGGTACGACGATCGCGACTGGTTTCCTTCAGTTCTTTTTGGCATAAACGCCACAAACGACCAAGGCTCGAGTTTCGGAAGTGCTTGCCGCCTTGGGTCATTAAGATTCTTTCATCAGGTCAACGAACATTTCTACGAGGTGTTCTCGGTTGGTCGACGTTCGAAGTTCTTCCATCGTTCCGCTGTATCGCAATCGTCCTCGATGCAACAAGCCAAAGCGATCGCACAAACGCTCGGCTTCGTCTAGCCGGTGAGTGCAGACGACAACGGCCTTGCCAACCGTTCGCAGGTGCTCGATGTATTCAAAAATCGTTTGCACGCCCACGACGTCTAGGCCACGAGTGGGTTCGTCGAGCAGCATCACCGGTGGATCGTGGATCAATCCGCGAACCAAAGTCACACGCTGTCGTTGACCCGTGCTAAGAGTACCAGCTCGTCGATCGAGGAAGCTCGCGATGCCCATCAATTTCGCGAGTTCTTCACATCGCGATTGAGCCAAGTCAGGGTCCACGCCGTAAAGATCGCCGAAGTAAAGAAGCATCTCTCGAACGCTCAACCACGGATAAACCCCGTCCGATGCCGACACGAACCCAAGCCGCGACTTTACCGCGATCGGATCGTCGGCGGTGCGTACGCCGTCGACCTCAGCGTAACCCGAATCGGGTTCCAGTAGCCCCAGCACCATGCGAAGGGTGGTCGTCTTGCCGGCCCCGTTAGGGCCGAGCAAACCAAACACTTCGCCGGGAGCGATTTGAAACGACAAGCCATCAACTGCACAGACCTCGTTTTCGTCAGCCGAAAAGGTCTTGGTCAGGGAATCGACAAGCAGCATAAGAGCAGCGTCCGGGAATGAAGAACGTTGGGCGTACGTCGCACCGAGTACTCAGTACGCCCACGATGGACAACCCGTTCGACTAATTCTTGCGTGCTAAGTTTTGCTTTCGCAAACCTTCGACGTAGTCCGCAGCGATATTCAAGACCTCGCGGTTATAGAAGTTGTCGCGGTAGATCTTTTCGCCGTTGATTTCGGCTTCCAACGCTTCCTCTTCTTCTTCCTTTTGCGCGTCAAGTTCTTTGCGGCGAGCCATGAACTCGTCTTCAGCCAGCGAGACGGAATTCAATTCTTTTTGCTCGACGTACAACTTCACGCGACGCAACAGGTCGGTAAACTCATCGTCTTTTTGAATGCGGGACATCGAGCTTTGACGCAGGCTGCCTAGCAAATCTTGCGGCACAAGGTTGTACAGCGTGTGACGAGCTTGTGGCACCTTGTCGTGCTTCAAGGCGTACTTCAAATCGCTTTCGCCGACGTCCATTTTTTGCGTGATGCTTGGCAACACCAAGTCAGCAGCAACGCCTTCCAATTGGGTGCTCTCACCATCGGGAAGATAGAACTGTTGCAGCGTAACCTTCAGGGCACCAAACTTTTCGCGGTTGTTTCGGAACAACGCTTGGCTCAAGTCCATCAAGGTCTGAACCGTGCCTTTGCCGTGCGTTTGCGGGTCACCCACGATGATGCCTCGTCGGTAATCCTTGATCGCACCGGCTAAAATTTCGCTGGCACTAGCACTGAACTTACTCGTCAGCACCACCAACGGGCCGCTCCACGCGGTGCCGGCGATGTCATCGGAATATTGTTGAACACTGCCATCGGAATTTTTGACTTGGACCACGGGGCCCTTGTCAATGAACAAGCCGGTGAGGTTAATCGCTTCGGTCAGACTGCCGCCACCATTCTTGCTTAGGTCTAAGACCACGCCGTCAACGCCTTGCCTCTTGAAGTCTTCCAAGATGCGTGCGACGTCACGAGTGCTGCTGCGGAAATCGTCGGTGTCTTCGCGAGCTTTTTCCATGTCCAGGTAAAAGCTTGGCAGGTTGATGTAGCCGATTTTCATCGTACCGCTACCGTCGGGTGATTGATGTTCGATGACTTCGCCACGGGCAGCCGATTCTTCGAGTTCGATCCGAGCTCGCACGATTCGGTAAACTTCCATGTCGCCGACGCCGCCTTTGCGAACGCCCAAACGAACCGTGGTGCCAGCTTTGCCGCGAATGAGATCCACGACGTCATTGAGCGGCATTTCAACGATATCAACCATGTCGGAATTATCCGCAGGTCCTTCGGCACCTTGGCCAACCTTGACGATGATGTCATCGGGTTGCAGTTTGCCGTGTTTGTCCGCAGCACCACCGGGGATAATGCGAGTGATTTGAGTGTTGCCGTCCTTCTCGCGAAGTTGAGCACCGATTCCGTCGAGGTTCAATCGCATCGAGATTTGGAAATCGTCGAGCGTCCCGGGGGCCATGTACGTCGAGTGAGGGTCATAGGCCATGGTGACGGCGGTCAAGTACATTTCGACCAAGTCTTCGCTGTCCGTCTTTTTCCAGCGTCGTGCGTAACGACCATAGCGACCTCGAAGCGTTTGCTTGGCTTCTTCGATCTCTTTGCCTTCGTCCTTCAAGTCCAGCAACGCGTATTTGATTTGACGTCGCCATCGGTCAGTCGCTTCGGCTGGGTTTTCGGCATACTGAGCATTCTTGGGGTCGATGACGATTTGTTCATTGGTGGTGAAGTCAAAGTCACTGTTAAGCAATTGCTGGGCGATCGCAACTCGCTCATCGACTCGTTGGATAAAGCGATTGAAAATGTCGAAGGCCAGATTCAGGTCGCCGTTCTTGACCATGTCATCAATGATCGTTGCACTGCGAGCAAATTCGTCGATGTCGCTTTTGTAGAAGTACAACTTCAACGGGTCGAGCGAATCGACAAACAAATCCAAGGCTCGTTCGCTAATTTCGTCGTCGAGCCGCTTGGCCGAGACGTGATTGCGAGGCATCAACTGAGCGATCACGATCGCGACGCTACGGTCAGTGCGACTGGGTTGGCCGAGCTGGAAAGGGACGTCGTCGACAACGGTAGAGTCGGTCGGGTCCCGCTCCACTAGCTTCACTTCTTGCGCACTGACAACCGAAAGGCCCGCCACCAAAGGAAACGAAAGAGAGCTAACGACCAGGGCGATACCGATCGCCATAGTCGTTGCCAAAGAGCGATTGAGAACCAATCGATGGTGCATGGTGACTTCCTGAAGGGAGATATCAAATTAGGCAAACTGAATGTGAATTCAGCGTGTGGGCAATCGTAGGAAACCGGTGCTTGGGGGGCAACGTCGGTTCTCGCGACCGGTTCAGTTTATCAAGCCTGTCTAGGTTGATGTTCTGGCAAGACAGGCGAATCTACCGCTCTTCGGCCCGCAGGCGGGGGTCTGCTGGGAGCCTGCAGGGAGTCTGCTTGGAAATCTACTGGGAGTCTGCTCAGGGGTCCACGCGGCGGACGACCGGGAGTTGGCCGGAGTTTCGCCGGGGACCGTATTTTTGGTCGATGCTAGGTCGAATTTCATTTGGAATCCGCAAAAGCGTTCTCGCGTTCGCAAAACATCAATGCCGGGATCCAGGATTGAACCAATTGCATGAACCAATAGCAGCAGGATTCAGGGATAAACAAAGTCGATCGGTGCGTCGATATCCGGGTGAAGGCTTTGGTGCACCGGGCACTTTCGAGCGGCCTCTTCGAGCCGTTTCCGCATGCTGTCATCTAAATCGACCGTCGCCGGCAGTGTCACCCGTGTGCGCAGCGAGCCGATTCGACGAACCGGGCTGGCGATCATTTCCTTCGTTACGTGAACCTTGGTACCGGTCAAGTCAAGTTCGTGACGTGCCGCTACCAATCCCATGATGGTCATCACACACGAGCCCAAGGCGGTGGCGACCAAGTCAGTCGGTGAAAACGAAGCACCGTTTCCACCATTGTCGACCGGGGCATCGGTATGCAGTGTCATCCCGCTAGGCCCATGGGTGGCATCGCAGCGAAGGGTCCCTGCGTAGGCAATATGAATTTCAACACTCATCAGTTTTGTTTCTGCTTTGTAGAAGAGTTGGCCTGACATGATCAGTAGCCTTTGAGGAACCATCGCCTCCTGGTTAGAGTGGGGAAGCGAATGCACACCGTTAGTGTTGCTGAACCATTTAGACGACCGTTAGCCGAACCCCCACTCGTAAATAAGACTGACGGTTGGAACCAACGTGAGTTTACCGCTCATCGCCTTACGCGTTGCAGGGGGCTTAGGCGTTGATGGCTAGTTTTTCTAAAAGCAAGTCGTCGATAATGTTGCTGCGCTCTTGCAACACCGATTCCATCGGATCGACAGTCGCAGGAGTTCCTCCATTTGACGATGTCAAAGGCGAAAGTGCCGATTCGTAAGATCCGCTGTCGCTACCGCCTCCCTGAGGTCGTGAGACTCCGCGCTGATCGACCCTCAGGCCTGCGGCGTCGCCATTTTGCAACGCGGGACTGCCAGCCTGCAAGGCATGCGTTTCGGTGAGTCCCCCGTTGTCGGCCAGCGGTGACAATCTCGCCTCCAGATTGACTCGATCACTGGCCTGAACTGGCGTGATGATCGCACCCGATGTGTTGCCAACTACGTTGTTACCATTGCTAGTGATCGGGCCACCAATATCCGTTCCGGTCGTCGCCAAGTTAGCAGCTACGATTGACGATGAAAGTATCCCGTTACCAGCAGCGATACTCAGCCCGCCTCCCCGAACAGCATCGTTCATTGCCACAGTGACACTGGTCAGCGATATGTTCCCGCCTTCGGTCCGCAGTCCCCCACCAAGGCCGATGTTGGACCCTTGGCCGTTAGCGCTATTTCCGCTGATGGTTGCATTGGTGAGGACCACATCGCCGCTGGTTGAATCATTGAAGATTCCTCCGCCATCTCCAGCAACGTTGCCGGAAACCGTAGATTGATTGATGGTCATCACTCCGGTTCCGTTCCACAATCCGCCGCCTTCGTTGGCGGCCACATTATCGGAAACCGTTGATTGAATGATCGATACATTCGCCGCGCCGGTGACATGGATCGCGCCGCCGTTGCCGGGACTGGCGACCAAGGCACCGCCGCGACCGCCCACCACGCCGGCATTGTTGCGATCGAGCGTGAGACGGGTCAAAGTCAAGCTATTGCCCGTGGTCGTTGCATCGCCGGTGACCGAAGCGTCTTCGATCGCACCGCCGGCACGATTAGCAACGTTTGATGCCATCATCGTGTCCGCGATGTTGATGACACCACCAGCAAAGTTGAAGATCCCACCTCCGCTACCTAAGTTTCCATCGGCAAAGTTCGACACGATCAACGAGTCCGATATTTCGACAACGCCTCCGTTGTTGAAGATCCCCCCACCACCATCGTCCGCAGCATCGCCTAGGGCACTATTGTTTTGAATGACGGTACCGTTTCGAATTGTCATCGTCGTACCAGCTTGGTTCCACAGCCCACCACCTTCCCTGGCCGCGACGTTGTTGGCGACTAACACGTTGTCGATCACCACGCTGGCGGCACCCGTAACATGCAGACCGCCACCGTTTCCAGGTTGGGCTGTTGCACCAGCCACCGTGCCATTGACATCGTTAAACGTCAACTCGCTATCAACCAGTGACAGCGATCCATCAACGATCTCAATTCCTCCGCCCGCTCGAACAGCACCGTTGGCTTCAAGCTGTGACTCAATAATTGAAACCACTCCGTCCACACTCAGAAGACCTCCGCCGCTACCTGCAGTTCCATTGGCGAGGTTGTCAGCAATGACCGAATCCGAAATCGTCAGCGTTCCTCCATCGTTATAAACTCCACCGCCACCACTGTCGGCATCGTTTCCTGATGCTACGTTGTCAGAAATCGACGTGCCATCAACGGTTAGCTTGCCCGCTGCGGAATTCCACAATCCGCCACCTTCGTTGGCGGCGAAATTGCTTGTGACCGAGCCGCCGACGAGCGTTACCGTCCCAGGTCCACTAATGTGCAATCCACCACCATTGCCCGGATTGGCTCGGAAGCCAGTTGCCTGTCCAATCGCGTCAGCTCGCAAAAATTCGAGCGAAGGCATGGTAAGCGCCGATCCGTCGATTCGAATGTTATCAAGGAATCCGCTGAACGGATTTTGAAAGAATGATTGTCGACCAGCACCCACAAACAACGCCAGGTTTTCGCTATCGACGGAACCTGCGTTAAGGTCAAACGTGCTAACTAGACTCAATTCGGTCGATGTGGTGCCTTTGTAGAACTTGACATTCTCGGTCGACACGGTGCCGTCGTAGCTGACGGCAAAGTAAACATATTCGCCAATTTCCGTGTACACAGGCGACGATTCTCGAGTGATTCCATCGACGGTGATTTGCAGCGTGCCTGAGCTTGCTGTGTTTCCGCCTCGTAATCGAACGCCTGTCGACGTGGACCCATTCTCGATCAGCGTATCTTGGCGCCCGATGCTTTCGGTTGACGTCGAAGGCAGCATGAACCAACCCGCAAGCGTGAAGGCATCAAGTGCGTCGATAGCGTCAAAGTCTGCGGCGTGTTGCCCGTGAGCTACATTGCTGAATCCATTGCTGGTTGTGTTGTCAAACGCACGGTCACCGAGTTGACCCGACACACCCATACCATCGGCGCTGTGCAAATCGGCTGCCGTGGTCGTACCATTTGCGTTGAAGTGCAACATGGGGTCGCCTGAGATAACTGCTGAACCTTGTGCCACTGCAGCGGTTCCGGTTTCGTTGAACGAATACAGGAGCAGTGGATCGGGCACATCGGCGCCGGCAAGGCTGAGGTCTAAGCCAGCGCTATTGTTGCTGAGGTCCACGTCTAGGATCCGAGTTATAGAAGCTCCCAGTGTTTCAATGCCGCCGCCAGCACGCACGGCAATGTTGCCCGTCACGGGAGTTTGTCGGACGATGACCTCAGCGCCATTGTTAAAGATTCCTCCACCGCTTCCGGAAACTCCATCGGCAACATTGTTGCTGATCGTCGACCGAAACACTCTGACGAATCCGCCATCAGTAAAGATCCCGCCGCCGCCCTGGTCTGATGCATCTCCCGATGCCGTATTGCGATCAACGATTGTATCGATGACCGAAAGTGATCCAGCAGCGCTGTTCCAAAGCCCGCCGCCTTCGCCATCGGCGGTGTTTTTGACGAACACACTCGATTGCGCGTTCACTCGACCGCTTCCGCTGATGTGAACTCCGCCACCATTGATTCCTGCTGAGTTGCCGTCAACTATCAGGCCTTCCAAAAGCACCGATCCCGCCACTTCAACTCCGCCGCCAGCGCGTCCGGCTACGTTGTTTTCGATTGTGCCGCCGATGTACGAACCTTTACCGCTTGCCGCGACATGAATACCGCCTCCGTTGCCCAGTGGCAATGCGGCCGAATTGCCAAACATGCTTGTGTTGGTGATTGTGTTAAATGCGCCGGTAAAGATCGCACCACCCCCAAGTCCGGGTGAGTTTCCATTGGCCGAATTGTTCGTCAATACGCTATCGTCTACAAACAATCTGCCTGCTTCAACCGCGATCCCGCCTCCGTTGACTTCCGCAATATTATCTTGAAAATTGCTTCCGGCGACATAGACCCTAGTTGCCAACGAATCACCTCCGTCGCCAAAGATTGCACCGCCGAACATGGCTGCGTTGTCCACAAACATTGAATCGGCAACCGTCAACGTTCCTCGATCGCTGGCCCAAAACCCGCCGCCTTCGTTGATCGCAGTGTTATCGACGACCTCTGCATCGGAGACCTCGACCAGCGAGAAACCCGATTGGTGGATCGCTCCGCCGTTGACGCCCGCGAAGTTGCCCGTGAAGCCGGTGCCTGTACTGGTGAACGTGCCTAGATTCTCAACTCCACCGCCGGCCCGCGCCGCGCGGTTGCCTGAGATCTCGCCGCCCGTTGCTGTGAACGATGAACGCAGCGTCACGATCACTCCACCACCATCCGCAGTTCCCTGGACTGCTGAGTTGTTCAACACATCAACATTAGTCAACACCGTTGTTCCGCCAACATACATCCCTCCGCCGCCCGAACCCGTTTCGGTATCGTAGGCTTGGTTGTCAGCGATTCGGCTATCGGTGATCGTCATCATTTGAACCGGTGCGCGTCCGAACCGACCGTAGATTCCGCCGCCACTGCCTTGCGCTTCGTTACGAGAGACACTAATGCCATCAAGCGAAATTTGACCACCGTTGTTGTAGATTCCCCCACCGTCGCGATCTGCCGAATTGCCGTCAATCACGGTTCCATTAACTGTCATCGTGCCGTTGTTGCTATTCCGAAGTCCGCCACCATCGCCCGCTGCGATGTTGCCGCTGACCGAGCCACCGAAGATTTCTACGGTTGCCATCCCAGAGACATGCAACCCACCGCCGACGCCAGGATTGGCCGCGATCGAAGAATCCAACCCGGCTGCGACGATGCGATTGGTTTCCAATTGACTTCGCGACAGCACCGAATCATCGATTCGAATGTCGTCGAGCAAGCCGTTGAACGGATTGATCGTTAGGCCGCTCGTGCGTGTCACTCCGATGGACAGTGGAATGTTCTCTTGCCCGACCACTCCTTCATCAAGCGTCAGCGTATCTACAAGCCTGACCGCTCCATCGACCGTTCCTTTGTAGAACTTCACATTGTCGGAGCTAAGTGAACCGTCATAGCTGACCGCGAAGTAAACATATTCGCCAATTTCGGTGTAGGCCGGTGAGGATTCAACCGGTTGATTGTTGACTCTCAATTCCAGCGTTCCCGAATCCGCAACTGCACCACCGCGTAATCGGAAGCCACCGGGCGTGTCAGATGCAGAGATCGTTCCGTTCTCAATCAATGCGTCTTGACGACCGATACTTTCAGACGCCGTTGAAGGCAATTTGAACCAACCGGATAGCGTAAAAGCGGTAAGCGCGTCGATGCCGTCGAAGTCAGCCGCGTGACCAGCGCCACTGGCGGTTGTGATTCCTGTGCTGGCCGTGTTGTCAATCGCAAAGTCATCTGGTCTGCCTGAGATTCCAGAACCGGGGGCACCGCGCAGGTCGACGGGATTGCCGCTATTGTCGGTCAAAAGCAATATCGGATCGCCGCCCATCGACGCGGTTCCCATTGCGGTGGCTGATGTTCCTAATTCGTCAAACTGATACGCCAGCAACGGCGCAAGCAATTGGTTTACGGACAAGTTCACGCCAGCGTTGTTCGCGTCCAGCGTGACGTTGACCAAGGTTGTGGTGGAAAGCGGAGTCGTTTCAATACCGCCACCAGCGCGGTTAGCGATGTTGCCCGAGATTACAGTGTCAGTGATCGTCGCGATGCCGCCTTCGTTCAGCACTCCACCCCCGCTGCCTCGGCTTCCGTTGGCAATATTGCTGGATATGGTTGACCCATGAATGTCAAGAGTACCGAAGTTATTAAACACCCCACCACCGCCGTTGTTACCGCTATTGCCGCGAGCGATGTTACCGGTAATGGTTGTCGAATCAACCGTCATCGTGCCAGAACCGTTCCACAGACCACCGCCTTCTGAAGCCGCCACGTTGCCGGTCACGGTTCCGCCGACAATTCCAGTGTCGCCACTGCCTGTCACATGCAACGCGCCACCGTTACCCGGACTGGCAGATCCAGATGGTCCAGCAATATTGTTTTCAAAATTGGAATCGATCACTTGCACGCTCGCCCCGTCTCTGGCTTCGACCCCACCTCCAGCGCGATTGGCAATGTTTCCGATCAGGTCACTAAGTTCGATTTGTAGGATCCCTCCTTCCGTCATCACACCACCGCCGCTGCCATTCGTTCCATCGGCAACATTGCCTTGCAGCAGCGTTTCGCTGATCGTAATGATGCCACCCTGATTGAAAACTCCGCCGCCTCCGCGATCAGCGGCATTGCCCGATGCGGTGTTGTTGATAATTTGTGAAGTTTCGATGGTCATAAAACCAGACCCATTCCAAAGCCCGCCGCCTTCGCTAGCGGATATGTTTTCCCTCACCTCGGTGTCGATCACAATCACGTTGCCAGGACCGCTGACATGCAATCCACCACCGTTGCCCGGTCGCGATGCCCGTGCGGAAAGCGCGGTGTCGTTAACGACTCCGGCGTTGTTGGAGTTCAAATGCACGCCGATCAAAGTCACCGTGTCGCCTGAATCACTGGCGGCGGAAACTTCGATCCCTCCACCAGCTCGATTGGCAATGTTATTTTCAATCGTTGTGCCTTGCAGCAACACGTCCCCGCCCGCGGTCAGCAACCCGCCACCGGTACTATTGATGCCGCTAGCGTTGTTATTAGAAATCGCCCCGCCAATCACTGTCAGCATGGTGTTCTGGTTGTAAATGCCGGCTCCACCTTGCCCAATCGACTTACCACTGGCACGATTGCCTGTCACGTTGACGGCGCGCAAAACCACTTGCCCGCCTCCATCTAACAACAAGCCGCCACCGATGTCCGAACTGCCGCCGGTGACAGTAAGTGTACGCATCGCGACGTTTTCTGCGCCCGCACCGATGTTGAACACCCGGCTGGCTTGATCCCCGTCGATAGTGACTGAATTCGCACCGCCGCGTGAAATGGTTACCGAATCGTTGATCGGCAACTCGCCATTGCTAAGTACGATCACAGCATCGCCGAGCGAAGATGAAAATCGAATCGAATCGGTTGCGACGGTTCCTGCTTGACCGGCCGGAGCATCACCGACGGCCGAGTTGGAATTGGCTGCCATAATCGCTTCACGCAAACTGATGAAACCATCGCTTGCAATATCATCTGCTACGGTGTCTACCAGGTACGTGGTAAGTAACCGACGTGCTTCCATGGGTTCGCAGCGAAGCGAACGCCGCCGCGAGCGTCTTTGAACCGGTTTGCGATTCTTCTTAACGGTATCTCGATTGTTCGATTTTCGATCATCGTTGGTCGAAAGGAGGTCACTGGCTGGATGGACATGTTGAGAACGCGTGAAGATCATGGAAGCTCGCTTGTGGTTGCACAGACTCGTTTGCGCCCGTCCCGTGCATTTGCGTCGGGTAAAGAAGGGAATCAGCACAAGTACGCCCCGTCGCGAGCGGGCAGATTCAAGAAACTTGCGAAAGCATCAAAAAAGGAATAATTGATCGCAACGGACGAATGCAACGAACCCTAGTATTCCAGCGCAGCCCAGTTTTCGAGTGAGCCACTTTGGCGCTAGTCGTTAACGATTTCGCCCCGAAGCTGATGAAATGGAAGAAGGCGAGTCCGATAGCGATGGACCTAATTCATCGCTCACGATCCCAGTCTTACGCACAGACTCGAATCGCAATCGTGCACTCCAAACCGCGATGGCGATCATAGGTTTTACATAAGCTCAACTGGTCCTCTTTGCCGCTTCATCGCAGAAGAACTTTGTCGATTGCCGTTCACTGGGACGCTATCGGCTTTCATCATGCATCATGATTCGTCTTGCTTTGTCATCCTGACCTGACGGTAATATCGATGGACGAGCAGCATGGCAGTCGACGCAATAAACTGAAGCGAGAGACTGAATAGAGGATTGTCACCGAGGTGGATGGAACGCCTCGCAAGGTCAAGCTAGCTCCATTTCAGCGCAAAGCTGACGAGCGAATCGACTACAAGAGCAAGCTTGCTGAAAGTGTCGGAAAGATCGCTGAATCGTCTCCGTCCTAGAGTTTCATATGGATGAAACACAAACCAACAAGCCGTCTAGCGACTCGGAAGGCTCAGAAGGCTCGGGCGCACGCCGTGGCCAAATGATCCCCATGCTGGTGTAATTCGGTAACTGTTTGCGATGCTGGTCGATGGTCGATCGGACTGTGCCAATTGTTTCAGTCGTAACGACTGTTGAGTGAAGACAACATCTACCCAGTGGCGGCATAGGTTGGGCATTTAACGATCAGGCAA
Source organism: Rubripirellula amarantea (assembly GCF_007859865.1). NCBI lineage: Bacteria > Pseudomonadati > Planctomycetota > Planctomycetia > Pirellulales > Pirellulaceae > Rubripirellula > Rubripirellula amarantea. Next base: position 3,713,781 of record NZ_SJPI01000001.1, read on the forward strand.
CCTTTCCTGACGTGGTTTTTGAAACTCTTCGCCTCCTGCGCATTTTCTATGTCGTAGGCTCAAAGCGTAGGGCAAATCAGTGCGTCTATTTCCGCCTCGCTGGTTTGTGTGCCCATTCCTTTTAGCAACGTATCCCTCCAATCCGCCACAACATCATGTCGATGAGCCAAACGAACACCAAACGCCGACGCGCCCTCGTTGATCCCGAAGTCCAGGGCGACGTCCTCCGTAAGATCGCGATCCACTGGGTTGTGTTCTTCGTTTGCAATGCCTGCGCCCTGATGATTTGGATTCGATTGTTCGAACAACCCGATGTGAATTGGGGACAAACGTTTGGCGATACAGCCAAGCGGTTCTTGCCGTTCTTCATCATCACCTTGGCTTTGATCCCAGCGTTTGTGTGGGACACGTTGAAGCTGACCAATCGCTTTGCTGGGCCGATCCTGCGACTTCGCAGCACGCTGTCCGATGCTAGTCGCGGACTCAAAGTGGCACCGTTGCACTTCCGTACCAATGACTACTGGCAAGAGATCGCTGAAAACTTCAACACGGTGATGGCTGGTTCGATCGACAAAAACGCGTCTGGCGATGCCGACGCCGACGTTGGCAAACCAACCGACGAAAACCAAGTTGACGGCTAATCCGCGATCGCTCTTTATCTCACTCTTGTCTTTCCAGATTGTCATGCTCATTCGATCCCGAAGAAAACAAACGAACCGACGCGGAGTTGCTACCGTCGAACTGGCCGTTTGCTTGCCCGTGTTGGTGTTGTTGGTGTTTGGTGCCATTGAAGCCTCAAGCTTCATCTTCCTCAAACAATCACTCAATGTCGCTGCATATGAAGGCGTCCGCGAAGCCGTGCGAGTTGGTTCGTCCAACGGAAACGGCCAAAACCGAGCTGAAAACATTCTCAACGCTCGCAGCGTGAATGATTTCAACGTCGCGTTCCTCAACGGCGACGTATCCGCGATCGATCGAGGCGAAGACGTCGTCATCGAAGTAAGCGCTCCCACGAATTCCAACAGTCCTCTGGTCGGTCAATTCATTCCCAATCGAACGTTGACCGCTCGCGTCGTGATGGTGAAGGAATAATCGTCGCGATGCACCGCCAATCTTTTCAAACCGTTACCTCGCCAGGTTTCAACCAAATGACTTGTCTTTCAAAGCTAGAATCGTCGGGGGACGAATCGAACGCATCGCTCAAACTCAAGCGTGATCAACGCAAGGGAAACCGTCGCAAGGGTGCGATGTTGTACTTGATCCTGATCATGATGATCGGGTTCATGATCGCCGTAGCGTTCTCGGTTGATATCGCACATATGCATTTGGCCCGAACCGAATTGCGTAGCGCCACCGATGCAGCGGCGAAAGCTGCGGCAATCGAATTGTCCATCACCCTTGATCCTGACTTGGCTGTCACTCGCGGGCAAGAAATTGCCGCCGCGAACACGGTCAATGGCGAACCGCTGCAGGTCCGGGCGGACGAGTTCGTTTTCGGTCGTAGTCGTGAACTTAACTCGGGCAAGTTCGACTTCACCGTCGGCGGAGTGCCGAGCAATAGCGTGCAAGTCGATGGCAAGCGTACTTCGGGTTCGCTTTCCGGACCGGTGCCTTTGTTCTTTGGAAACATCTTTGGCGTGAACGCGTTTGAGCCTGAAACGACCGCAACGGCAACCTACATCGAACGCGATATCGTGTTGGTGGTCGACCGCAGTGGTTCGATGCAGGGCCAAAAATTCGCAGACCTGGTGACCGCGATCGACGTGTTCGTTGCCACCCTCGATGGAACTCCGGTGGAAGAACAAGTTGGTTTGGCCTCCTACAACGACTTTGCTACCGAAGACGTTGAACTAACCGGCGACCTGACGGAAATAACGGATGGCATGCGAGCGTTACCCGTGGGAGGATTCACCAGCATTTCTCGCGGGATGGCCGCCGGTGCCGCCATCATGGATCGCAGTCGCAATCCTGACTTCGTGGAACGAACCCTCATTGTCATGACGGATGGAAACCACAACCGAGGGCCGGAACCGTCAACGGTGGCCACAACTTTGGCGGCCGATGGGGTCGTGATTCATACGATCACGTTTGGACGCGATGCTGACAAACGTCGAATGAGAGACGTGGCCACGATCGGCGGGGGACGAACGTTCCATGCCGATGACGGAGCTGACCTGATCGAGATTTATCGCGAAATTGCGTTAACCCTTAGCACGATGATGACGCAGTAGATCTATAGCGAAACATGCGTCGCAAGCGAATCTTGACGGAAACCCTTGCGAGCGTGGCCGCTAAAAACGAACACTGAATTTGACCACTCAAACGGTCGCGAGTTCGCGATCGCGAGACACTGACCTCCTGCAACTTAACACTGACGACACCATCGATCATGCGTAAGCCTCATTCAACAACCGCCATCAAACGTGTCACCCGCCGCAATCGCCGCGGTGCGGCCGCGGTTGAATTTGCGCTAGTGGTCCCCGTCGTGTTCTTGTTGTTCTTTGCCGCATTGGAATTCACGCGAGTCGCTATGATTCGCCATACTGCCGACAACGCTGTCTATGAAGGTTGCCGAGTTGGAATCATTCCCGGTGCGACGAGCGATGAAGTACGGCAAACGGCGACGGATATCATGGCAACGCTCGGCGTCACGAACGTCACGGTCGACGTGCAACCTGGCAACATTGATCGAGACACGGACGAGGTGACCGTGTCGATCGACATTCCGCTGGACGCCAATGCCTATGTGCCCAATCAATTCGTCGCCGGCAAGACCGTCACTCGCAGGCTAACACTACGCCGCGAAGGCATACGCTAACCCGACCCAACAACGTCGCGGCCATTCGCGGCAAGGACTGCCTACCAAGTCTGAGTTGGGCAAGTAGCCGCCAAGCCGAACAACAACTAGGCCGGTCCGGTCAAAAATCCAGGGTCCCTTGCGAGCAAGCACGCAAACAGGAAGTTGTATCCGAGAGGCTCGAACCTCTGGCACTTGTGTCGAGCTTCTTTCTTCTTCGGACAAGAGTTCGGTCGGTGGCCGTTGCTAAACGCTGATAAAACGAGTGCACGCAACGGAGTCGGGCTTGCGAGTTCCTAGGAGCGGAACATCCATGGTCCCAACCCGATGATGGCGACAGTTATGCGACTTAGATATTCGATAAGGACGACGGACGCCTACTTGCCGTCTAGCCCGCCTTCGGTGGGAACGTGAGGTTCGATTGCAATGCAGATTTTGCTGCCCTTCCGCAAAATGTCTTCCTTCTCGTAGATTGCCGAAACCATTCTCTCCGCCTTTTCAACAGTCAGTCCGGCAACTGCAAGTCGGTTGATCAAAGGCGATCTCAATTCCCCGTCTGCGTTGACCTGAACGGAGTACGCGGGGACCTGCTCTCGACTTTCTAACTCAATCGACACCTGAAGCGTTTTCTCAGCCGCCTCGCCAGGCAAGACATTCTGAATGTGAATCGCTAACCTATCACCGTTGTTGATGACCGAACTTGCGTCTCGTCGTACAGCACTCTCATTCGCAACAACTGTCTGGTTCTGGGTGACTGCGAAAGACACGAGAAGGGATGCAGCGACCATCATGCGTGACAAAATCATTTCTCGACTCCTGTGGTACAATTGCGAACCACGGAAGTCATGGCTCTTCCCAACGCCAGTGATAGCCGAGTCAAGTCGTTACTGTCAAGTTTCTAACCGCCTGCATGAATTGCTTGCGTAAGTTGCAGCGGTGACACCGAGTTGCACCGGAGTGGAGCTGCGGCAGTTTCTCCGTTTGTGAGTCTCTTTTCTCGCCTGGTGAACCCGGACGATATTTGGCTGAAAAAGCTGATGCCGAAATTGAAGCTGCCCACCGTCGCGCTCGTCGCAATCGGGATTCTCTCCCTACCCTGCCTCTACGTCTTTTTCACGCTTCGAAGCTTGTCCTCCTTTCCTTATGCTTATGCATCGGATTGGACCGTCGTTTTCATAACTGACCATGTGCGGACATCAGGTAAATGGCCCACGGGTTGGGGCGATCTGGAGGATGAATACCACCGGATGGCTCCTGCGAGCCACTACGCTTTGACCTTTGATGAACTGAAAAAGCGTGTCTGGCTGGATTGGAATGTAGACCTTGATACCGTACGTGATGCGGACCCTCCGAAAAGGATCTTCCGTTTGACCAGTGGACGACGCGTTAGTTTCAATGGGGACCCAAATGAACTCATTCGAGATTTCCTCCGGACAGGCGAAGCTCCTTGGATGGAGAGTCTTCCGATTGGGGGAACCCGTGCAGGTAACCAACGTGTGCACCAGAGAATGCGGAGTGAGTGATCGGGCGCAAGAAACTTTGTCTCGCGTTCCTGGTGATGCACTATCATTACCCGATCGGAATTACAGTACCGTAACTGGCCCGCCACCGTTTTGTATCCCATGATCCGGAAGTAAAATGAACCGCAATCGAACTCTCTTGGCCGCATCGTTGAGCCTTGTGCTTTTGACCGTCGTATTTTCAGCTCGAGGCGAATCCGCTCCGCAGAACGCTGCTCCGATTCACCAAGAGCTTTTTGATGGGAAGATCGTAACCGTCTACATGAACGACCCTGTGAAAGGGTCGGGGCAAGTGATGCAGGAGGTGCGTCTGGAGAAAATAGGTGATCGTTGGATGTTGCTGGGAACTGCTGTCTCAACAGGACAAGAGGGTGAGTGGGACGACGGTTTAATTACCGGGTTTTCTTGGGAGGCAGTCACTGCTTTCTATGTTTTTACGCAGGAACAGTTCGATGAGAAAATGGAGGCCGCGCGTTCCTGAGAAATGTCGTGGAGAACCAGCGGGTGCAACGCAGTGGCGGCTGTTCCCGATTTGTCGGTTTGCAAGTCTATCGCGCATTGGCGTGCTGTCGCAGTTATCCGACTGGAATTGCACGCCCGGCAAATGACTTATCGAAACGACATCACGCTTCTTTTCTTTGGTCGCCCGTGCAGAGATCAGAAACAAGGCACCTTTCCGCTACCTAGATTGCTATAAGCCCAACCCAATAGTCCCAACCCAACAAGCCCAACCCAATAAACCCACTCGCAAAGAACATGAGCGAACGTTTTCCAGTACTCTTTTTCACCGGCAATCTCTGGCTGCTCGCGACTTTGTTGTTGCTGATTGGCAAACATCAGGAACGCGCTGACCCGTACCGATATTCATTTTTTGGTTTCGCCGGTTGGCACTCACCGGCTTCATACAACGCCTATGTTTTGGTCGCTGGTGTTGCGGGCGTCGTGTTGATCGCTTCTGCTCTGGCAACACTTCGCAAAAATGCGGGCGGGTGACCATGCCATACAGCGGAGCGATGGCGAAGCAACGCGGTCTCGCGAACTAGTGCTAGTTGGTGCGAGCTGGCGGGACAGCTTTTGGCGGATCCCCACCGATCGGCTCAGTTTTCGTTCGCACGGTCAGCACCGGATTCCCGCCAGGTTCGCGAACGTCAGCGCTTGACGAATCGGCAGAGATACCATCGCCTTCGTCGCGCTGGCAATGATCAGCCGGCAGGATGATTCAAACCCCTGGCAGTTTTATTGGCTGGCAACAATCGAGCACTTGCGCCGGAGGGACTCAAACCCCCGATGCGCAGATCATGATTCCAATTTTGCGGAATCGCAGACCCCAAAATACCCCGCAAATCACGTCTCGGTGGATTGCTGTTGTAAGAGCTGTAAGCGGGGCAAAGTTTGTAATTAAGAGATGCCTCTATTTTGCCTGTAACGGAGTCGGGAAAAAGTCACCCCAAGGCCGGCCAGACCATTTTCCGGAGCCCCGTTGACCCTGGCACCCCCCGCTGGTGACAATTGCGCTCATACGATGAGAATAAGTCTATTCTCTTGTTCACGCCCTCACCTACAGGTGAATCACAAGTTATCGCTCCTGAGTATCGACCTGCGAACGTTTCGCCAAAGGCGATGGCTCATCTGTTTGATGGTTGCTTTCACTTACGGGGCCGAAGGCTGTTTTGACTCAACCCTTTGATCATTCCTCTTGAACGTCGGTCGGGTATGGACGCTCGTTTGGTTGCACTTCGCCTTAGCAGTCTCCTCAATCACTCGGCCAATTCGGCTTCACCTCACAAACTTGACCTCGGTCCTGACGTTAGACTGTGTCGTAGTGCTACCTTTGCGAATGGCTCTGAAAAAAGCGATAACCATGGGTTGCACTCGGAGCGGGCGTGTGTCGATCGTTCGCTTTGCCAAACCTCTACCCGCCCGGTGAACCCGGGCGTTATCCGATCACGTTTCTTGAAATCTCCGTGACTGGACCACCATCATGAAATTCCAATGCAATACCGTGACTACATAAAATCCGGTGCCTGGAAGGCACGCAAGAACCGAAAGCTGCGCAATGCCACATGGGTCCGTCGCCGAATTGTCTGTCGCGGTTGTCATTGCCTCGTCTTGTTCTCCGTTGGCGACATTCACGTTCACCACCTGACCTACGAGCGGCTTGGTAACGAACTCGACTCGGATCTCGCGGTCCTCTGTTCTGGGTGCCACGCTTTTGTTCACGGCGAACGACCTCCGTTTTGGTGGTCCGAGGCTCGACGTCAAGGCATGCTTGGAGCCTACAGCCGCAAGGAGGCAAAGGCCCTGCTCGCCGAATTCATTGCTAACGGCATGGCCGCTAAGGAAGCGGCCGTGATGGTTGCAGGCGTACTGTGCCCACGAATTGGCCCGACAGAGCAAGAGTCCTACGAGTACCATAAGAAGCGGCGTCAGGGTGGACGCGGTGACGCTCTTGCGCTGACTCGGCCTTGGGACTAATCACCGCGTGCAAAAAAGGATAACCATGCCGTGCACCGGAGGACGGCGTCGGGCGTTTACAAATGGAAAATCCAATCGCCGTCCCCGGTGACGGCTGCCGTTCCCCGACCAAGATCATTTTGATGCGTTACCCTTGGCTCGTTCTGATCCCACTGATATTGACGCTTGGATGCGGGATGCAGCGCGGCGACTATGCTGTGAATTCAACGTCAACTGTCGCAGTATTGAATTCCGATGGTTACTTTACTGTGTTTTCCGGACATCCGATTGACAACTACAGTGAGCCATCTGCGCCACTTCTCTACTTAGTTGAATTGGTCGATCGCGTCGACACGTCTACTGTTACAACGAGTAGCAGCCATGGAACCTATCATTCGACGCTTGATCACACATGGACGACGGCCCACGGTGACATGCAAATCTCTCTGGACTGGAATCGTTCATCCGACGTCGTAACCATCGGGTCCGATTCATACGACCGATCCGTAGGAATGCTCTTTCTTGCCCGTGCAAATGCTGATGGTACAATCGCAACTCACCAAATCCGAACAGAGAAACCGTCACCAACGCAGGATGAAGTCCTCGCCACCATACGCCAACGGTTTACCGACGATGACGTACTCTCGAACTTGACGATTTGCGACAAACACTAGGTCTGCGGCGAACCATGCGATGCAACGGAGCCGGGCTTGCACGGTTTCACGATTGGAAAATCAACTCTCCCGGCCCGCTGATCGCGGCCGTTCCGCTCTACTCTCTCCTATGGATACGCACTGACGAATGGACGGTTTAACTTGGGGCGGTATTGTCAGCTCACTGGTCGCTGCAGCAATTATTGCGTTGGTCGGGTGGCTTGCACCCAAATTGTGGCTGCACTTTAGTACGCGTGTGCGCCCGTGGATCTGGGGCCTTGGGTTCGGTTTTGTGCGCCGATTCTACGCAAACTCGTTCGTCGATGGTGTAAAACGAAAATCTGAGATCCGATCCAGAATCCGCAGCTCAAAGGCAGGCATTTTTGTTGTCGTATCTTTGGTACTGCTTTTCGTCATGCTGTTTGTCTTGATCATCAATGCGGCCGTTTATTACGAAACTATTCTTGATGTTGCAATGTTGCTCGACTCATTGGCAATAAGCGATAAGGAGTTTGTTACGGAGGTGGATCGAATTTTTGAAAACGCCGAGGAACTGGAGCCTTTCATTGATTTAATAGACAGCCAATATACGTTTTACGGGATTTTGGGTGCCTTCTGTACTATGATTACCTTCGGGGCAATTTCGCATATTAGACAGGAATTTAATGCATCGTTAGAAGTGGAATTGAAACGCTTAAACGAATACATGAAAATTTTGGCCTCCAAACAGGAACTCAAAGATTTGGCGATTCTTGAATGCAACGTCCATGACTCGCCTACCGCTGGTGCCTATATTGCAAAGGTCAACAAAATCGCAAGACGCCATGGGATGGAGAGTTTTGACAACCTCTTTCCCATTGTTAGCTTTTTGCGACGATTGGACGACACTTCTGTTGGCAATAGTTCTAACCACACCGGTAACTCTACCGCGGAATAACAAACGGATGCACGCGAAGCCCGGCTTGCGAGCGTGTTTTGAAAAATTGATTATCGTCCGGGCTCGGTGATCCTAACCGTTATCGCACCTTAGTTTTGACCCCCGAAAGTTTCGCCAGCGGCGATGGCTCATCGTTTTGATCATTGCGATGATCACCTCGCGATCAATCGCATGCGTGCCGAAATTGAACGCCTCGAAGCTGAGAAGTCTCGCTTGATCAATGTGGGTGACTATCGATCGGCAGCGAGCGTGTACGACGCAGAATTTGCTGTTCGCGTTGAACTTGATACACTACTACTTCGCGGACGTGAGGACGACGAACCAGGCGATGCATGGGAGTCGCCGAGTTGAGTTTATTGAAGTGGTTACTCGTTCGCGGCAACCACGTGATCGTTACCGTTCGCCAACGATTGAGCATTGAATTGAATCGCAAACAATAGGAGAAGAACAACATGATTTGCGCTTCCAAACCTCTGATGCTGATTTTCGCATTTACCCTTGCGGCCGTCTCAAGAGCTGATTGTTGTGCGGCGATCGTCTCGTTTGACTTGCAAAACGCAAACCCATGATACCCCGCAAATCACATCGTTTACGTCTCGGTGGATTGTCGCTGTAAGGTCAGAGGTCAGGCATTATCATGGCGGATACCGTTGTCGTAAGTCGGAGCGATCGATAATATCGAAGACCGGAGCGGTAAGTATTCAATACGCGAATCGAGAGTCTATGTCGGCCGACTGCTTCACGCGCGTCGTCGGCACAATTGCGTAGTAGTAAACAACCATGAAAAAGCTGACTCTGATTCTTTCTGCTGTTTTATTCGTATTCGGCGCTCTGCTGGCCAGCGCGTTCGTAATGAACAATTTTGCTCCGAGCCCAGTGACGGCTGCAAAGGATCACTCTGTTGATCAAGGATGGGCTGAAAATGAACTTTCGCTTTTGAGTTTCGAAACATCATCCAAAATCGCTGGAAGCCAGGGCACGGTTCGCTTGAAAGGCAGCAAGCCGAACCGTCAGGAGACCATTCGCGTTGAGCTACGGAAATCGCTATTTGGACCAAAGTGGCAGGTCGTGGAATACAGTGCGTCGCTTGTTGAAGAAGATAGTCCCGAAGACGCGAGACCTTAAGCCTCCCGAATAAGATTCCGAGCGTCAATTGGAAGATCCGACGAACCATCGGATGCACGCGAGCGGCGGTGGCCACTGAAAGCCGGAAATCAACCTGAACTCCCGTCGCCTTGTGATGCGGCGTGTTCGCTGCTCAGATCAGTGTTCGATGATACATCTCACGTAATCGCCATGGATTTCCCAGGCAAAAAAAGACTGCACTCATGAAATATTCTCTTTGCATCATAGCATTCTATGCAATCTGGCTGCCGTCGGTTGGCAACGCGCAGGTCAGCCAACACGTTCTCGACTCCATTTCAACTCCGAACGAAGTTGATACCTCAATCGGCACGCTGAAGTTTCTCGACGGTGCGCCGCTCCATGAGACTGCGGAAAAGGTCTACGACTTCCTCGATACGTCTAGGGCAATGGATGCCTTCCTGAAGGGCCAGCCCGCCTGTTCGGTCAAAGGGCTCATAGACGGGGCTCGTTCCATCGGGGCCGTCGAGGCACACGAGGTCATGATTTTCGACAAGCTGATGAACTCGAAGTCGCTCTTTCTGACCGGAAACACATCCACTCTGTATGCTATCCCCGATCTCGACTTAAAGCGGGACGGCCCGACTGTGGTGGAAGTACCGGACAATCTCCTTGGCGCGGCAAACGATGCCTACTTCCGGTACATCAACGATCTTATGAAAGCGGGTAAGTACCTTTATCTTCCACCGGGCTATGAGGGTGAGATCCCCGAGGGCTACACAGTGGTTAGGCCTAGAAGCTACCGAGTTTGGGTTTTCTTGCGCGCCTCGATCGCGGACGGGCTCGGCACGGCCGGCGACTATGTGAAACAAAACCTCAAGGTCTATCCGCTCTCCAAGGCCAGCAACCCGCCTGAGATGAAATTTATCAGCGGCTCGGACAAGTCCTTCAATACCATTCATCCCAACAACGACGAGTTCTACCATCACCTCGATGACATTATCCAGTATGAGCCGTTGGGATGGCTCGACCCAGAGACTCGCGGACTTTTCGCGGCCATTGGCATCGAGAAAGGCAAGGCGTTCGCACCCGACGAGCGGATGAAGAAGATCCTCGCCGACGGAGTGGCGATCGGGAACGCCGCCTCGCGGTCAATCGTCTGGTACCCCCGTTACGACATGAACATGAAGGGCATTCGCATCTATCCCGACACGAACAGTTCGTGGATTATGGGCTTCCTGAACCGGAACGTCTTCTTCGACGGCCCGGACGGGAGAACTATGAATAGCGACGCTCGAGTGATGTTCTACTATTCCTACACCGCCGTGACTCCCGCCATGGCCAAGCCTCGGGAAGGCACCGGATCGGACTATGGCATATCTTACGTCGATGCCGACAAGCAACCCTTTGACGGCAGCAAAACCTACAAGTTGCGAATTCCCGCCGACCCGCCGGTAAACAATTTCTGGGCTGTCACGATCTACGATCCCCAGACCCGCTCGATGCTGCAAACCAGCCAGCCTTTCCCAACCGTCGGCAGCCAGACTAAGGGAATCAAGAAAAATGACGATGGATCGACCGACATCTACTTCGCTCCAACAGCCCCAGAAGGCTATGAGAACAACTGGCTTGAAACCATTCCCGGCAAGAGCTGGTTCGTCATTCTTCGTATGTATGGCCCCCTAAAACCGTGGCTTGATCAGACCTGGCGACCAAGCGAAGTTGAGTTGGTGAAATAGTCCCCACAACCAAAGGGTAAGCACGACGTTTCGGTGACGTATGAACCAGCGGATGCACCTGAGTATTGGTGCCTTGATTACGAAAGATCGCCGCACAGCGCCACGTTACAGTTTGTTGCTGTTCGTTTTGGCATGCACTCTCGTTTCAATGCTTGTCGCGTGGGTCGGAATTACCGGGAGCCCGACAAGAACCCCAGGGTTTCCATTATTCGAAGAACGGCCAATTGCATTCGTTGTACCAGGCCAACTCGTTCATGAGGTCACGCGTGACTTGTATCATGAGCCAACAGGTGTGGCAGCCACTGTGACTTTGCGAATCGAGTTGAGTCACGATCGCGTTCTTTCCTACTCAATCGAGCACTGTCTTGATGACACTGGATCGTATGGCTACCACCTTGCTGATGCCGTGCACCACAAAAATTCGGCATTGTTGTCAGACTACATTCGTTGGAAGATCGACTCCGTAAACGGTTCGGGTGTGACGAGAGACGTGTCCGTCACCCAAGTGGTACCGATCTATCCGTAGCTCCCGTGCCGAACGTTCGTCATTCACGACAATTCTAGCATCGACAAAGATGGAGCACGCAATTATGTCGCCAACACCCTGCCAAGTCGTAGTAGCGAGCGTGTTTCTCTGCTCCATTGCAAGCGGTAATGCGATGGTCGACGATGACAGTTTGATACTTCACTGATCTGGGATTATCTTGCCGTCGTCCCTAGCACGTTGGCTGCAGTGGCGTCGCCGGTCGGTCGCCGCCTTCAAACGGTCGGTCGGATCGGTCGACCCGCCAAAGATGCCACGCACCGCAATCGCAAAGGATGACGTCAGCGTTTCACTCGAACCGCCGCTGTCGTCGCTTGCATCGTTCCCCTTGGAAACCTAGTCATTCGCCAAAGCAAGCAGATTTTTGACGCTTGCCAGTGCACCGGAGATTGACTCGACAGCGTTGCTTTGTGCTGCCTCTTGAACCGCTTCCTGCCTTACGCTTCGTCGTAATGCGTTTTGGCTACGTTGGCTACGGCCATTCTCAGGGTTCCTCAAGCGATGAGGATGATCGGCCACTGGGGTGAATCAGACCCTGGCGGCCTCTTCGATTGGCATAAGTTGTGCACTTCGGTGTGCATTTTTCTGCCAAGCGTGCTATACCACCGCCGGCGCATAAAAAAACCCTGCGAATTGCAGGGTTTCTGAAGTAGCGGCAGAGGGACTCGAACCCCCGACACGCGGATTATGATTCCGCTGCTCTAACCAGCTGAGCTATGCCGCCTTTTGCGAGTCGCAGAGTTTAGCAACTCGGTTTGGACGCTCCAAGCCCACCGGCAGCCGGATTTACGTTCTGCCGAAGAACGATCGTTGGGTCGTGACGATCTTACGGGCGATTGGCGGCTCGATAGGTGTTGGCCTGGATGTCGAGCATGAGCTTGATGCCCTCGGAGGCCGCCAGCATGGTCACGCCCATGGTGGCTCCCATTCCAAATGTCCAGATCCCCGTAAAGATCGCTAACCAGATTGATTCGCCTTGCGAAAGAATGGCTCCCATCATGGCGATTCCCATTAGCAATGATGCCAACATCACCAAAATGGCCAGGCCCTTGTAGATGCGACGGATCAAGTTGAGCATGGGATACGAGTTGCCTTGGCCGCCGTCGTAAGCTTGGCCACCACTCGCGGAAACGGGATTGGCCGTGGCGGCGTAAGGATTATCCGCATCGACGGCACTCTCGGGTGCAGCCTCGGCCGTGCTCTCGCGTGCAGAGCTAGCGATTGAGGGGTTTGCGATTAAGGGGTTTGCACTCGCGGAGGTTGCGATTGGCTGAGGCATCGAAGGTTTCGGATTGGCGATCGTGAAGTCAACGACCTCATCGAGCTTTTCGGAGTCTGCGCCAGCAGCCTGGGATGGCTGGGGTGATTGGACAACTGGTTGCGAAACTGCGGCCGCCTGATTGGCAGCGATGGGATGGGATTGATCGACTGCAGCTTTGACCGCCGGTTGAACAGGCGCCTGGGGTGTTTTGGTCTTGGCCTTGGCTTTGCTTTTGGCCGTGGTTTTGGCCGTGGTTTTAGACTGGGACTTGGCCACTGGTTTCTTATCCGCCACGACAATCGGAGCGATCGACGTTGCCGCAGAGGCCGAGTCGACTGGTTTCAAGAATGCGAACGGGTCGCCCGGTGCGGAGCCGGTTTCGGCGGGATCGTCGGATGGTTTGACGCTCGATTGCGATTCGGGTCGATTGGTTGTCGATTGAGGTTGGGCGACCAGCACCGATTCTTTGCACTCGGGGCAGCGAACTTTCTTGCCCAACGCAGTCGACTTGACCTTCAACGTCTTACCGCACGCGCAGGAAAGCGAAATTACATCAGAAGCCATCAGGGGTCACCGGTTCGAAAGCCTAAAGAATTGCATGTGTCGGATCAGTTTAGATGCAATCACGCGGCGATGGGCAACTGCGTCCGCAAAATACGGCCCTCGCACGGGTCGACCTCGATCGTCTGGCGTTACGACCTCGATCGTCACTTCATCGACGGGCTACTCGCGACGACCAAAACGTGGCAAACTGCGGCCCTCGCGTCAGTTCTTTATCTTTAGCCCAAGCGACACCATGCCTCAAATTCTGCAAGCCCAGCCCCTGGGATTTCCTGACACCGACGACTTGCGTTTCTTGCCCGAAGGCCCCATTCCGCTGGGCGACGGACGGTTTTCATGGGTCGGAATTCAGCATGGATCAGAAGCGAAGACGGGCAGCTTGAACGTCTTTGATTTGGCGACGAAGAAGAACCAACGATACGATTTGCCAGGGCGTCCCGGGTTTGCATTTCCCATCGCTGGAACCACGAAGTTCATCGTCGGTTTAGAACGGTCGCTCGGTTACTTCAACACGGCCGATCAAAGTTGGGAAGTGATTGTCGACGGTATCGATCAAGACGTCACCAACACGATCATCAACGATGGAGTGATGATTGGCGACAACGTGGTGTTTGGTTGCAAGGACTTGGAGTTTGCGACCAAGAAGGCAGGCCTGTATTTTTTCCGCGGCCGTGATAAAGAACTAATCACGCTTCGCAACGATCAAATTTGCAGCAATGGCAAAGCTGTGATTCAGCGCGACGATGAACTCGTGCTCTTCGACATCGATTCACCCACTCGAACCATCGTGCAGTACACGTTGGACATTGACGCGGGAACGCTGAGTGAGCCGACGGTCGTACTTGACCTGACTGATGATCCAGCGGTTCCCGATGGCATGGTTCTGACGCCCGATCAGTCCGGTTTTATCGTTGCCATGTTCCATCCCGGCGACGTTCAGGACGGCGAAACGCGTTGGTACGATCGAGCCAGCGGTGAACTTCGTTGCGTTTGGCAAACCGCTAAGTCTCGGCAAAATACTTGTCCAGCGTTAGTGCCCGTCGGGGATCGGCTCAAACTGGTGATCACGACGGCCGTGGAAAACATGAGCGGCGCAGACGTCGAGAAATGCCCGAACGCCGGGCAGATCTTTGTTGGCGAAACCCAGTGGTAGCGTTTGAAAAGCGTGGGCTTGGTGATGGCGACGCGAGATGGTTTTTTAAACACAAATCGCTCGCCATGGGATGTTCGGCCAGCCCCACACTGCATCGACGATAAGAGATCGAAGCGTGCTGGCGAACGCCCGGTCTTTGCCGACTGTCCCTGTTGGCTATCCCTGTTGGCTACCCTTGCCGGCTACCCTTGCGATCGACGACGTCGTCGACCGCTCGGAGCAAACTTCTTTTTCAGACTCACGATCGCGTCGATTAAACGATCGGCTTCGTCGAGCGTGTTGTAAAAGTAAAAGCTCGCTCGCGTCGTTGAATTTAGGTTCAAGAAATGGTGCAGCGGCATTGTGCAGTGGTGACCGGCTCGCACCGCGATGCCATCGCGATCGAGTGTCTGCGAAACATCGTGAGCATGAATTCCGGGCAAGTGAAAGCTCACGATGCCACCCTTCTTATCCGGAGTCGGCCCAACGATTTGCACGCCATCGAGTGCCCGAAGCGCCGAGTCAGCTCGCTCGCACAATAGATGTTCATGCGCGGCAATGTTGTCCAAGCCAATCGCACGGACGTACTCGATCGCCGCTTCCAAACCGATGGCTTGCGCGATCGGCGGCGTGCCCGCTTCGAATTTGTCCGGCAATGCGGCGCACGTGAAGCCTGATGTGGTGACTTCATTGATCATCGCACCGCCACCGAGAAACGGTGGCATCGCCTCGAGCAATTTTTCCTTACCGTACAAGACACCGATGCCGGTCGGGCCACAGATTTTATGACCACTGAAGGCGACAAAATCAGCGTCCCAGTCCTGGACATCGAGCCGGCGATGCGGAGCACTTTGAGCAGCGTCGACCAGTACGTTTGCGCCACTTTCATGGGCGAGCTGTGTCCATTGGCGGACCGGAAACTCAGTGCCGAGTGTGTTGCTGGCGGCGACAAAGGCAAACAGTTTGGGTTGGTGTTTCGCCAATGCTGCTGCGACAACGTCGGTTTCGATGTTGTAGTTTTCGTCGACGGAAATGAACTCCACACGGCATCCGGTACGCTCGGCAAGTTGATGCCAAGGAACGATGTTGGCGTGATGTTCGGCGATCGTAAGCAGGATGACATCGCCCGACTTAAGGTTTGCGTCGCCCCAAGTTCGCGCGACTGTGTTGATCGACGCGGTAGTGCCAGCGGTGAAGATCACTTCATGCGTGTGAGCGGCATTCACAAACGTGGCGACGGTTTCGCGCGCCCTTTCGTAGCGCGAGGTTGATTCTTCGCTGAGCGTATGAATTCCACGATGCACGTTGGCGTAGTAACGCTCGTAGCAATCGCTGATCGCATCGATCACTTGCCGAGGTCGCTGAGTGCTGGCGGCGTTGTCGAGAAAGGCAAGTGGGGCGCCGCTTGCGACGGTTCGATCTAAAACGGGAAAGTCAGCGCGCAGGCGATCGACGTCTAACGGAGATTCAACGGCTGGCGATGGGATGGTCATGAAGCATTTTGGTTGATGTGATGTGGTGAGAAAGCAGGCATCTGCAACTGGTCACCCGAAGCTATGACTCATCGCCCAGCGTAGGGCCACCGAAGTGAGGTGCGCCGTCGTTGTCATCGTCGTCGTCATCACCCACCGGCGAGTGCACTGCCGATTGCAGGACACGCCATGAAAGCAGACAGCATTTCTGGCGATTGGGCGTTAACTTGGGGCCGAACAAATCGAGCATCTCTTGAGCCGTGAACGCTTGCGCTTCCTCAAGCGTCTTGCCTTCGATCTTCTCGATCAACATCGAAGCCGATGCTTGGCTTATCACGCAACCTTCACCATCAAACCAAGCTTCTTCGATCTTGCCGTCGTCGCTGAGTTTGAGGTCAACGTGGATCACGTCACCGCAAAGAGGGTTCTTGGCCTCATGAGCATGCGTGGCCGTCGCGAGGGCACCGCGATGGTAAGGATCCTCGTAGTGATCGAGGACGTGTTCTTCGTAAATGTCTTGTTCGCTACCGGACATGCTGGGAGGGGTAAAAGAAGGACGAGACGGAATGCTTAGGCATTTAAGTCTACGTAAGGTGTCAAAAATCGACGAGCCCCTGTTGGTGGCATTCCCGAGTTGGTGGCGCCGGTGCGATCTATGTGGAATCGGTGCGATCGCTGGGAAGGAGATCGCTGGTTGTTGGAGTTGAAGTTGGTGGAAGGTCGAGGTGACGTTGGGATCGCCCGAAAGATTGAAACGAAGAAGTTGAAACGGTTTAGGCGAAGCGGAATGTTGCGAAAGCTCCCGTGCCTGAAGGCTGTGGGATGAAGGCTGACGGACCAGCGGGAAACGGCTCAGTCACGCGTCGACGACGTGGGTGATCGGGCTAGTTGCATCTACCCACCATCATTAGGGGGCCAGCATTGGATCGTAAGTCCGTTTTGAGGTCCGGAAAAGTGCGTTCGCTTCAACGGTCTCGAACTGGTGGTGAGCCATGTCGCCGGAGGTGCGAGAATGTGACTGAGCCAGCCCATCGAGCCGTGATTGGCCGATCCAGAATTTTTTCCTTTCCAACAACTTTTCCACCGCCTCACGAAGTTTGCTAGCAAAATTTACTAACTCTTCACGTAGACTGGGTTTAGGTCGGATAGGTAGCGAATTGTGTCAACCTGTTCACTGTTGGCCTGTTCGGCGCAAGTCTCGTTGTGGTTAGTACTTAGGTGTGGTTTTGAAAATGAATTTGACGCACGTTTGGAAATCGCTACGATTCCCACATCACCCACATGTAGTGGCTTTCGATGTCGGAAAGCACTACCGGTAGTGCTTGCAATTCGTTTTGGGGAATCCTTAACGGTTTGACTTGTCACTGCGAGATGGGTTGCGTCGAAGGATTGATGCCTGCGACCAGCCTCCCCATTTCGCAGCCTCAAGGCGCTAGCTAGGATGGGTGACACCTGTTCACGTTCGCACTTATTTTTGGCTGGTTGCCGCCGTTTCGCACGGATTCTTTGCACTGGGGTTTGCACGTGAGCGGTCACGGCTTCGAGGTGCGCGGATTTGCGAGGTTTGGCGTCGGTTCCCGGTCCCACGGATGACACTTTTAGGAGTCTCAAAGTCATGGCCACCGCTTTCTCAACCGCTGACGTTTCCGCCACATCGGGCGACCCAGCCATTCAAAAGGTCAATTCAGAGCACGGCGTCGATTACGCTCGCGAGCGATTCGGCACTCGCCAGCGCCGCGGCAACGCTGGTTTGAAGATTGGCACCAAGTTCTGTCCCGACACTGATCAAACGCCGTTTGAGACGGTTCAGTGGGACCTTCGCAGCGCAGCGATCAAAGACGAGTCGGGCAAAGTTCTGTTCGAACAAACCAACTGCGAAGTTCCATCGTCTTGGAGCCAATTGGCAACCAACGTCGTGGTTTCGAAGTATTTCTACGGCGACCCGGGCAACAGCACCGAGCGCGAGCGTAGCGTTCGTCAATTGATCCACCGTGTCACTCGCACGATCACCGACTGGGGTTTGGCCGATGGATACTTCGACACGCCGGAAGATGGCGATCGTTTCTATCGCGACCTGACGTGGTTGTGCCTGCATCAACACGGTGCGTTCAACAGTCCCGTTTGGTTCAACGTGGGGCTCTTTGCTCAGTACGGTGTGACCGGCGACAAGTGCAATTGGCACTGGGACATGGAAACGCAAACGACCGCGCAACCGGACAACCCGTACGAGTTCCCGCAAGGCTCGGCATGTTTCATCCAGAGCGTGTCGGACAACATGGAAGACATCATGCGTCTGGCTTGCAGCGAGGCGATGTTGTTCAAGTTCGGCAGCGGCACTGGTACGGACTTGTCGACGATCCGCAGCCAACGTGAAAAACTGTCCGGTGGCGGCACCCCTTCGGGCCCACTTTCGTTCATGCGAGTTTACGACTCGATCGCTGGTGTGGTGAAGAGTGGTGGAAAGACTCGTCGCGCCGCCAAGATGCAATCGTTGAAGGTTTGGCACGCTGACATTCTTGAGTTCATCGAGTGCAAGTGGAACGAAGAGAAGAAGGCTCACGCGTTGATCCGCGAAGGCTACGAATCGAACTTCAACGGCGAAGCCTATAGCAGCGTATGTTTCCAAAACGCAAACCTTTCCGTTCGTTTGACTGACGATTACATGGAAGCCGTTCGTGATGGCAAGCAATGGCAAACCCGCTGGGTAACGGATAAGCCGACCGAAGATGCGCCAAGCTACGATGCTCGCGAATTGCTCAACAAAATGGCCGAATGTGCATGGCACTGTGGCGACCCCGGCGTTCAGTACGACACGACGATCAACAAGTGGCACACTTGCCCCAACAGCGGCGCGATCAACGCATCGAACCCTTGCAGCGAGTACATGTTCCTTGACGATACCGCATGCAACTTGGCTTCGATCAACTTGATGAAGTTCGTCGGTAACGATGGCAAGTTTGATTCCGAGCGTTTTTGTGCCGCATCACGTTTGTTCTTCATCGCTCAAGAAATTCTGGTTGATCACGCCAGCTATCCGACCGAGCCGATTGCTCGTAACAGTCATCGTTATCGTCCGCTTGGACTTGGCTATTCAAACTTGGGTAGCGTCTTGATGACAGCCGGAATGCCGTACGACTCGGACGCCGGTCGTGGTGTTTGCGGTTCGCTCACGGCGTTGCTGCATGGTGAAGCCAATCGCACCAGTGCGGAACTTGCCAGTGTTGTCGGTACGTTTGACGGATACTCCGACAACGAAAAACCAATGCTCAACGTCATGCGAATGCACCGTGAAGCATGCGACCAGATCAACGACGATGGTCCAGCCGAATTGAAGGAAGCTGCAACGAAGCTTTGGGACACGGTGTTAGAAGTCGGCGAGAAGTACGGTTTCCGCAACGCCCAGGCAACTGTTTTGGCTCCGACCGGAACGATCAGCTTCATGATGGATTGCGACACCACGGGCATCGAGCCTGACATCGCATTGGTGAAGTACAAGCAGCTTGCCGGTGGCGGGATGCTTAAGATCGTCAACCAAACCGTTCGCCGCGGTTTGCAAACGCTCGGTTACAACCAAGGTCAGATTGAAAACATCTTGGCCTACATCGACGCCAACGACACCATCGAAGGCGCGCCCGAGCTCGATGACGCTCACTTGCCAGTGTTTGATTGTGCATTCCAAGCAGCCAACGGTGTTCGTAGTATCAATTGGCGTGCTCACGTGACCATGATGGCCGCGGCTCAGCCGTTCCTTTCGGGAGCGATCAGCAAGACGGTCAACATGCCTAACGACGTGACGGCCGAAGACATCGCCAATGCTTACGCTTGGGGTTGGGAACTTGGGTTGAAAGCGATCGCGATCTACCGCGACGGCAGCAAGCAATCGCAACCGTTGAACACCAAGAGCGAAGAAGGCAAAGCGGAAGACGCAGCAGCGGCAGCGGCAGCCAAGGTGGTCGAGAAAGTGGTTTACAAGCCGCGTCGCGAACGATTGCCTGACACTCGCCAAAGCGTGACTCACAAGTTCACGATCGCTGGTCACGAGGGTTACCTTTGCGTGGGCCTTTATCCCGACGGACGTCCTGGTGAAATCTTCATCACGATGGCGAAAGAAGGGTCAACGATCGGCGGCATCATGGATAGCTTCGGTACCGCGCTTTCGATCGCACTGCAGTACGGTGTGCCACTGGAAGTATTGGTCAACAAGTTCAGCCACACTCGGTTCGAGCCGATGGGGCACACTTCCAACAAGGACATCCGAATCGCCAAGAGTGTTGTCGATTACATCGCACGTTGGTTGGGCCTAACCTTCATGAGCGGTCATGAGCACGGAGTTCCCACCGGTGACAAGACCAGCAATGGCAACGGTCCCGAGGGCAACGTCGTCGCAATCAACACGAGTTCGGTAATGGAAGGCTTGCGAGAAGATGCCGGTGCCGCAGTGGCGCTTGCCGAGCGAGCCACCTTCATGGCCGGCTTAACCGAGAAGGTGTCCAACAATGGTAATGGCAACGGTCATGCCAACGGTTCCAACGGCCACGCCGAAGCTGATTCCAGTGGCGGACAAGGCGATCAATTTGCTCGATTCCAAATTGATGCTCCAAGCTGTGATAACTGCGGCAGCATCACGGTTCGAAACGGGAACTGCTACCTTTGTCACAATTGTGGCAACAGCATGGGTTGCAGCTAGAGACTTCTTGGCGAACCCAAACGTGTGAACAGGGCCCCGGCGATCATGAAGATCGCCGGGGTTTTTTTATGGATTTGCGTTCCTGCAAATTTCGCCTGCCTAAGGTCGCAAGTTTTTGGGGTTCGCTCTTCGACGTGCCGGCTTGTCGACGTGTTATCCATAGTGATCGAACGTACCGTAGTGTTCTTTCGATTCACTTGGGAATCATCCAACGTGCGTTACCTCGATCGGGTAGCATCAATGATGGCGCTGAGCCGATTTACTGGCATGTTGAACATGAGGTGATTCCATGGCACGAGTTTTATTAGTTGAAGATAGTCCCACCCAAGCCATCGAGATGCGGATGCTTCTCGAAGCGGGATCGCACACGGTGCATCACGTGGGTAACGGCAAGGTGGCCTTGGAATACCTGGAATCCCATCCCATTGAATTGGTCGTCACGGATTTGGATATGCCCGAAATGAACGGGCTCGATCTGGTTCGAAACATGCAATTGAACTTCGAACACATTCCGGCGGTATTGGTCACGGCCAAAGGATCCGAGGAATTAGCGTCACGAGCGCTGCAGCAGGGCGCGGCGGGTTACGTTCCCAAGAATCACCTCAGCACGCTCTTGAATGACACGATCGTGGACGTTCTGGGAGTCTTCCGAACCGATACCAGCTTTTCGAAGCTAATATCAACGTTGACCGAGAACACGTTCAAGTTCGATATGCCCAACGATGCCTCGCTAATTTCACCCCTGATCGGATTGCTGATGCAGGTAGCTTCGGGAATGGAGGTCGCCAGCGGAACGGAGCTAGTGCGTTTAGGAACGGCCGTTGAGCACGCGATCGTGAATGCGATGTTCCGAGGTAACTTGGAACTTGGTCCATCGGTCACGCCGAGCCATCGGGCGATTGTGTACGACGACGCCACCAGCGACCTGATCGAACGACGTAAAGTGTCCGAGCCTTACGCGGGGCGGCGGGTGTATGTGGAAGCCACCGCTACAAAGACGCACATCCGCTTCCTGGTTCGCGACGACGGAAACGGCTTTGACATCGCAAAGGTTCCTCGCCGCGACGAATGCCAGAAGTTGGACACCGAAAGCGGGCGCGGTCTTGTTTTGATGCAATGCTTCACTGATGAACTCAACTTCAACATCACGGGTAACGAAGTCGAAATGATCAAGCGATTCGGTGCAGTGAAACCTCAAAACGGCAAGAGTTGAAGGCTTCAATGATTTTAAATCCAGCTCGTTGAAGCGTTTCACTGAATATCTGCGGCTTGCTGATCTGACGTCCGCTGCACTCAACGAGAAAGTTGCACGCACTGAGAAACTAGTTCGTACAGCTTGGTTGGATCGCTGACGAATTGCATGTCGATCTGCAGCGATGAAAGCGGTTTGCCGCCGATGCGATCGCACTTCAGCTTGACGAGGTCTTTGTGAGTGCAAAGAAATTGATCGAAGGTTGAACCTTGCGAGCGAGCGAAGTCTTGGATCTTTTGCACCGTTTCGCGGGCATAGTCGTGATGGTCGGGGAATCGCAACTGATCGGTCACCGTTGCACCGCATGCCCGAAGCGTGTCTTCGAAGGCCTTGGGATTTCCGATTGCGGAAAGGGCTACTACTCGCTTGTTGGCGATGGTTTCCAACGCGGTGATTTGATCAGGATAGGTCAACAAATGCGATGCGGCATGCTGGGTGCGAAGTACTGGAACCGATGCATTGGCATACGTCGCGATCGTCGATTCAATTCGTTGAAGGCTCGCTTCGTCCGCATGATCGGTGCGAGTGATGATGACCGCTGACGCTCGCGCCAGTCCGCTAATCGGTTCTCGCAACAATCCCCTTGGCAACAGCGATCCGTATCCAAACGGGCACATGGCGTCGATCACCACGATGTCCAAGTCGCGATGCAGGCGGCGATGTTGGAAGCCATCGTCCATAAGGATCACTTCGGTTTCCAATTCCTCGACTGCGATGCGAGCTGCTTCGACTCGGTCAACATTCTGCACATGCGGCACATCGGGTAGACGGTCAGCCAGTTCCATGGCTTCGTCGTTGGTTCCCGATTCATTGCTGCGGTAGCCTCGGCTAACAATCGAAACGCGAATATTTTTTTCACGAAGCCACTTGGCCAAGTGACAAACGATTGGCGTCTTTCCGGTTCCGCCGGTTGTTAGATTGCCGATGCAGATCACCGGTACACCGGCTTGAGCGACATCGCGGCTACCACGGTCATAGGAACGGTTGCGATGGCGGATAGCCAACCCGTAAGGCCACGACGCAATCGTTAGTCCGGCGCGAGCGATCGTCGCCGGCACGCCGCGGTCGGTTCCCGACTGAATGTCTTGGATCGTCATGAAGGATTGAACAGGTGGGCTCGGTGGTGTCCGCCGAAAGGATTATAGCGATGAACGCCGTGTGACTATCTTTGGTTCACTCACTTCGGATTTTGCTATCGAGATGTTACGATGTCCGCGTCCTCTATGTCACCTCAAGGGAACCGCATGTCCGCTCAAACGCCAAAGATTTTTTACACTCAAACTGACGAAGCCCCCGCCTTGGCAACTCAATCGTTGTTGCCGATTGTTCGCGCGTTTACTTCGGCGGCCGGGATCGAGATTGAACTCAAAGACATCTCACTCGCCGGACGAATCCTATCGGCATTCCCTGAGCGATTGTCGGAAACCCAGAAGGTCGAAGACGCCCTGGCCGAATTGGGGATGCTCGCGAAAACACCCGAAGCGAACATCATCAAGTTGCCAAACATCAGTGCATC
Source organism: Rubripirellula amarantea (assembly GCF_007859865.1). Classification (NCBI taxonomy): domain Bacteria; kingdom Pseudomonadati; phylum Planctomycetota; class Planctomycetia; order Pirellulales; family Pirellulaceae; genus Rubripirellula; species Rubripirellula amarantea. The sequence goes on from NZ_SJPI01000001.1 coordinate 3,737,389, forward strand.
GATTCCTCAGCTCGTGGCCGCGATTGAAGAATTGCAGTCGCACGGCTACGACGTTCCCGATTTTCCTGAGGAACCCGAAAGTGACGACGAAAAGTCGATCCGGGCGAAGTACTCGAAAATTCTCGGCAGTGCTGTGAACCCGGTCCTGCGCGAGGGTAACTCAGATCGCCGAGTTGCTGCACCCGTTAAAGAGTACGCCAAGAAGAATCCGCACTCGATGGGAGCTTGGTCTTCCGATTCTCGCACCCGAGTGGCTCACATGAGCCATGGCGACTTTTTCGGTAGCGAACTATCGCACGTCATGGAAACCGCAGGCAACGTCGACATTGAATTGATCACCGCGAGTGGCGAAACCGAAACGTTGAAAAAAGGGCTGCCGTTGCAGGCTGGCGAGATCATCGATGCATCGGTGATGAGCAAGAAAGCGTTACGCGAGTTCTTGGCAAAGACGATCGATGAGATCAAGGCCGACGATGTGTTAATGTCGTTGCACATGAAAGCGACGATGATGAAAGTTTCCGATCCCGTGATCTTCGGGCACTGCGTCAGCGTTTACTACGCTGATGTGTTCGCCAAGCACGCGGAGACCTTTGAAAAGCTGGGCGTCGAAACCAGCAACGGCATCGGTGACGTTTACGCGAAGATTCAAACACTGCCTCAAACCGAGCAAGACGAGATCAAGACTGACCTCGACGCCGTGTACGCCCAGCGACCTCGACTCGCGATGGTCGATTCCGATCGCGGCATCACAAACCTGCATGTGCCATCGGACATCATCATCGATGCATCAATGCCAGCGATGATTCGTGACTCGGGCAAGATGTGGGGCCCGGATGGCAAGCGATGCGACACCGTGGCGATCATTCCCGACCGTTGCTATGCGGGGATCTATCAGGCAACGATTGACTTCTGCAAGAAAAACGGTGCGTTCGATGTCACGACCATGGGCAACGTCGCCAATGTGGGTTTGATGGCTCAGAAGGCTGAAGAATACGGTTCGCACGACAAAACATTTGTGATCTCGCAGGACGGAAAGGTTCGCGTCGTTGATGACACGGGCGAGACGCTGATGGAACACGATGTCGAAGCGGGTGATATCTGGCGGATGTGTCAAACCAAGGACGCGCCGATTCGTGACTGGGTGCGTTTGGCCGTTAGTCGAGCTCGCGCAACCAGATCGCCCGCCATTTTCTGGCTCGATAAGGATCGGGCTCACGATGCCAATTTAATTGCGAAGGTGAACGAGTACCTGCCTGATCATGACACCAGCGGACTGACGATCGAGATCATGTCCCCGGTCGATGCGGCGACTCATGCGTGCCAGCGTTGCAAAGACGGCAAGGATACGATCTCGGTGACCGGAAACGTGCTGCGAGATTACTTGACTGACTTGTTTCCCATTTTGGAATTAGGCACTAGCGCCAAGATGCTTTCGATCGTGCCACTGCTCGCCGGCGGCGGTTTGTTCGAAACGGGGGCCGGTGGATCAGCACCCAAGCACGTTCAGCAATTCACCGAAGAAAATCACTTGCGATGGGATTCGCTAGGCGAATTCTTGGCGATCGCTGTTTCACTGGAAGACTTGGGAACCAAGTTGGACAACCAGGACATCCTGGTGCTAGCTGAAACACTCGATCAGGCGACGGGTAGGTTCTTGGACGAAAACAAATCACCGTCGCGAAAGACCGGCGAATTAGATAACCGAGGAAGCCATTTCTACTTAGCGATGTATTGGGCCAATGCTCTGGTTGCGCAAAACAAGAGTGCGAAACTGCAATCGCACTTCACAGCCATTGCAAACGCGCTTCAAGAGAACGAAACCAAGATCGTCAGTGAGTTGGCTGAAGTTCAAGGTTCTGCCGTTGATGTCGGTGGCTACTTTCAGCCGGACCCGACCAAGGTTGCCGCTGCGATGCGTCCGAGTGAGACATTCAACTCTGCTTTGGCATCGCATCTGAGTTAACAAACCACTTGGCACCTTCGACCAATTGAGATGGATACTCGTTAGGTAGGCGTGTGTCGGACCAGACCTTCGCCAAAGCATCTCGTTTATTTTCACCCGCGATTAGAAACCACTTTTCGCGGCCCGAATTAATCGCGGGGGCGGTCAGTGTGTAGCGGTACGCATCAAACTTCTTCACGAAGTTTTCCACGAACCAGCGATCGGTTTCTTCGATCGCCTGAGTTCCGGGGAAGAGCGATGCGGTGTGGGCATCGTCACCCATGCCCAGCAAAACCAAATCCCATTGCGGGGCCGCTTGACCGGCAAAATGTTCACGCAGCAAAGCTTCGTACTCTCGAGCCGCTGCCGCCGGATCGTCCACCTTGACGGGAACGGTGTGGATGTTGGTCTCGGGAACATCCGCGGGGGTCAGCAACGCACCGCGGACCATCTTGGCGTTGGATTCGTCGTGATCATGCGGCACGTTGCGTTCGTCGCCCCAGTAAAAATGGATTTGATCCCAGGGCAAATCGCGGTCAGCGAGGATCTCGTAAATGCGTTTGGGCGTAGAACCGCCCGACAACGAAACACGAAACGCGTCTTGTGAAGAAAGGGTCGCGTCGACAAGTTCGCAAAACGAATCTGCGACAGCGAGTTGCAATTGGGGCAATTCGGTAAAGGTTTCGATGTTCATCTAAGGCTGGGGTCTGACGTTATTTGATAAAGGTGAGTTGGTGTTGAACAGAGTTAAGCAGATTTCAGCAGCGTCGCGACTAATTAAATAGCGTCGCGACTACTTTAAACAGCTTCGCGACTAAAAGGACTCGTCTTCACTTGGGAAGCTGCCGTCGCTAATGGCGTCAGCATACGCTTTCGCCGCGTCCGCGATCGCGGTCCGCACATCGCCCAATTTGCGAACGAATTTGGGTGAGTAGCCGGAATGGAATCCGATCATGTCATTGGTCACAAGCACTTGGCCGGTCAAATGCGGGCCAGCGCCGATTCCAATGGTGGGGACGGAAACGGCGTCATTGATCTGTTTACCGATTTCAACGGGCACACATTCGACAAGCACCGCGAACGCACCTGCTTTCTCAGCCGCTTGAGCATCATTCACCAGTGATTGAGCATCGCGTTGCACCCGATAACCGCCATCGACATGGACGTTTTGAGGTCGCAGGCCCACATGAGCCATCACGGGAATACCAGCGGTGACGATGGCGGCAATCCGATCGGCCTGTTCAGCGCCTCCTTCGAGTTTGACGGCGTGAGCGTTGGTTTCTTGCAAAACGCGAGCGCTCGATTCGATGCTGCGAATGATCTCAAGTTGTCCTTCGGGAAAGGGCAAGTCGACCACGACCATCGCGCGTTTAGCGGCGCGAGCGACCATTTCGGCGTGATAGATCATTTGGTCCATCGTCACTTGCAGCGTGGTGTCACGACCTTGGACGACCATGCCCAGCGAATCGCCCACCAGCAGAACGTCGATCCCCGCTTCGTCGAGCACTTCGGCGGTCGGGAAATCGTACGCGGTCAGCATCGAAATCCGCTTCCCATCGTCTCGCATTTTTTGCAAGCGCCTCGTGGTAACACGGCTAGGCTTTGAAGATCCCGCGGATCGAGATTGAGACGACATGGAATGAACACAATGAAAGGAGAGCGGACCGGAATGGCATACAGTTTGATTATACGTGCCGGCTTGCCTACCCCGGCTTGCCAACGTCTTCTCGCCTGCATGGCTCACTTCCCTGCCTGACACGGCTCACCTTCTCACCTGCATGGCTCACCTTCTAGTTGGGCACGGCTCACTGGGCTCGCGATCTTCAATCTATCGATGCCATGCGGCAGTAAGGTAGTCAGACGGTGACAATCCTTGCGGGACCAACCAATCGGTCAATGAACAGCCATCCATTGAACGAAACCGATGCCAGTATGAGTTGTCGGCGGATGGGGGCAGGATGATCGTTTGCCGATCACGTTGCCAAGTCCGGGTTTTCACCGCGTTCAGGCCGTTTACCTTGGCAAAACGTCAACACCAGGGCGACAACGGAGGGCTGAAGATTTACAATGTCTGGGCTTGGCTCCCCAATCGGTAGAAAATCTTGGTGCCCCAACCCTTGGAAATCACTGTGAACCCAACCTGCACTGCTCGTCGTTGGTTCGTCCTCATCGCGATGGCGTTCATGTCGTTGATCGTGTGCCCCTCGATCGCATCGGCTCAGAAGCCTGATGCCCCGGGTGTCGGCAGCAACATGATCACCAACTTCAAAGGGAAGCTAGTTTCGTTCAAGCGGGGCATCCTGGTCGTCACCACTGACGAAGGAACTCAAATGAACGTCGCTCTTCCCGACGACATTGCCTCCTTTGTCTTTGTTGCCGAAGCGAAGCCCGCGTTTCTACAGCGAGGAATGTTTGTTCGCTTTAGCGGCAGCTTCAACCAAGCGGGAATGGCCCAGTCGCCAATCAGAAAAGTCGAGATCTTTCAGCCGGTCGCTGGAAAGCTTAACGGTCATCAGCGAGAAGCGTTCGTGCCAGGAATCTATCCGGTCAATCGCCCCAAAGCTGGCGAGCCTCCGCCGCAAGTCGCGGATGTCAAAGTGGTCGGCAACATCATGGGGATGGATGCTTCGGGGGTGATGGGGGTAATGATCGGCAAACAACCGTTGCAAGTGCCGTTGGCTCCGGACGTGCGACTTGAACTCCGGTTCAACAACATGTCGCTCGCCGAGGAAGGGGATTCGGTCAGTGTCGCGGGGTTCTACCAAGCGGGCGATGAAACCAACGTCAAAGCTAGCCGGATCACAATCACGACCAGCCGAGTCTATGGTGAGGCCACCGAAGGCAACAGTAAGTCGACTCGAAAACGAACCAGAAGCTCCCGTAAGAAGACGGACGATGCCGATACCGGCAACGGGGAAAACCCAGACACGGCACCTTAGGCAGCACGGATGCAAATCATTATCAAACGCGGTCGCGTCATCGATCCGTCAAGGAACTTTGACGCTGTCAGCGATCTTTTTGTAAGCGACGGCAAGATCGTTGAGTCGCTGACCAATCCGGCATCGGCGCACGTCGTCGATGCATCGGGCTGCGTCATCATGGCGGGCGGAATTGACCTGCACACGCACATTGGCGGTGGGAAGGTGTCGTTGGCTCGGATGTTGTTGTCGGATCAACTGCAATCACCCATCTCGACGCCCGGCCAGTTTGACCAAGGCGATTCATTTTTGCCGACGGCATCGCAGACCGCGTCTCGGTACCTCGACATGGGATACACGACCTGCTTTGAACCAGCGGTGATCCCCTGCAACGCTCGTTCGGCTCATGCGGAAATGGCAGATGTCGCTGGCATTGATACAGGCGGCTATTGTTTGCTCGGTAACGACGATGTGCTGTTGGCGTTGATTGCCGACAAGCAACCACAGGCTCTGATCAACGATTACGTTGCTTGGATGGTGCGAGCGACGCAGTGCATCGCGGTGAAGGTTGTAAATCCAGGCGGGATCAGTGCGTTCAAGTTCGGCGATCGGCATTTCGACGTCGATTCTGTCCATCCGAAGTACGGTGTCACACCGGCACAAGTGATCGAAACGCTTTGCCGAGCCGTTCACGAGATCGGACTTGCGCACCCGTTGCACGTTCATTGCAGCAACCTCGGTGTGCCCGGGAATATTGAATCCACGCTTGCGACCATACGAGCGGCGAACGGCTTACCAATCCACCTAACGCACGCTCAATTTCACAGTTACGGCAAAGACAAAGACGATCACGAATCGTCGATGGTTTCCGCTGCCGCCCAGTTGGTGGACGCGATGGCTAAGCATCCCAACGTCACGATCGATGTCGGTCAAATCATGTTTGGGCAAACAGTCACCATTAGTGCCGATGCGATGCACCAACACGACAACTTTCGGTTCGCCGATCCGCGCAAGTCCATCCTGGTCGATGTTGAATGCGAAGCCGGGTGCGGGGTTGTTCCGTTTCGGTACCGCCGCAAGCAGTTTGTGCATTCATTGCAGTGGGCGATCGGTCTGGAATTGTTTCTTATGATCGATGATCCATCGCGAGTATTTTTGACGACTGATCATCCCAATGGCGCCCCGTTCACGACCTACCCTCACCTGATTCGATTGTTGGCTGATAAGTCTTTTCGCGAAACGGCGCTTTCAGAGATTCATGCCGACGCCAAGAGCACCAGTGATTTAGCCGGTATCGATCGCGAATACACCCTCAGTGACATTGCCACCATGACTCGGTCCGCACCGGCGAAAATATTAGGCTTGTCGGATCGGGGGCACTTGTCCGTCGGCGCGGTGGCCGACGTCGTTGTCTATCGCGAAAATGATGACTTGGAAGTCATGTTCGCTTCGCCGGAAACTGTCATCCGGCGAGGCGTCATCGTTCGCGGTAAGAATGCGACTTCGGTGAGTGACCTTGCTTCGTGGACCCTTACCGCGGAAGTAAGCGTGGATTCGTCCTCGGTCGCAAAACTTGCCGATCGCTACGAGCAAAATTCCACATTCGCGATGCAACGTTTGCAAATCGACGACGAAGAAATGAGCGCCGTCATTGGCAGCCACCCCGTCGTCGCCAGCAAGGGGAAGGCCAAGTGAGCGAGTCAAAACGCAATCCGACGCTTCAAATCGCGGGCGTCGAAATCGAAGATGAGTTCGCAGAAGCCTTTGACATGAAGGCCACTCGAGTGATCATCACAGCCCATGACGAACGATGGGCTGCCGAGGCTGCTGCGGCGATGACTGGCTTTGGGACCAGCGTGATTGCCTGCGGAATCGAAACTGCCGTCGAAAAGACGCTCTCTCCGGACGAAACTCCCGATGGTCGCCCGGGCGTGTCCATTTTGGCGTTCGCAGTATCCGGATCAGAGTTGGAAAAGCAAATTCCTCGTCGGGTTGGGCAGTGCGTTTTGACCTGTCCAACGACTGCGATTTACGCGGGAATCGACGTACCCGATGGTGTCGCTGCCAAACGAGTGCCTATTGGAAAAATGGTCCGCTTCTTCGGTGACGGAAATCAAATCAGCAAGGTTGTAGGCACCGAGAAAGGCCCGCGACGGTTTTGGCGAGTTCCCGTGATGGATGGCGAATTCGTGTGCGAACACGATGTGGCGCGAGTGGATGGAATCGGTGGCGGAAACTTTTTGCTGCTTGGTCGCTCGCTTGACGCGATCACCATCGCATGTCGTGCCGCTTGCGATGCAATGAAAGGCGTCGACGGTGTGATCACTCCGTTCCCAGGTGGCGCTGCACGCAGCGGTTCGAAAGTGGGATCAAAGTACAGCAAGTTGTTCGCATCAACCAATGACGCATTTTGTCCAACGCTTCGCAAGGTCGGCCCCACGCTGTTGCGAGATGAAGAAGACGCTGCGTTAGAAATTGTGATTGACGGAATGTCGTTTGAAGCCATCGCAGAGTCGATGAAGGTGGGGATCACGGCGGCGTGTCGCGCGGGCGCCGATGCGGGCCTGCTACGAGTCACCGCTGGTAACTACGGCGGCAAGTTGGGCAAACATCACTTTCGATTGCATGAGGTGATGTCGTGAAAACAATCTTGCTGCGTCAAAAACAGATTCCAAACTTCCGCATCGATGCATCTTCACTGTCGCTTGCTAAGCTTTCGGCATTCAGCGACAAAGAGATCGCTTCGTTGCCAATGGGGCAAGATGGTCAGTGCATCGATGATTGGTTTGAAGTCCAATGCACTGATTCGGATCAATCGGTACTGCGAATGGAAGGTGACTTTGCAAACTTTGATCGCATCGGAGCCAGCCATGAACGCGGTTTGATCGTCGTGGTCGGCAGCGTCGGCAACGCCTTGGGTTGTAGCATGAGCGGCGGTGAAATTATCGTCGAAGGGAGTGCTGGAAACGCGGTCGCGGGAGCGGTCGATGGTCAACGCAAAGGAATGACCGGCGGACGAATTGAAATTGCTGGCGATGCGGGAAACCAAGTTGGCTATCGAATGCGGCGAGGTGAGGTATTCGTCGCTGGAAACGCGGGGCATTTCTTAGCCAGTCACATGCTCGCGGGGACGATTGTCGCAGTGGGGCAATTTGGCACAAACGTTGGCTATGGCATGCGACGCGGAACGGTGATTTTGTCCAAATCTCCCAATTTATCGTCGCCTCGTTTTTCTGAGCCGATCAAGTCGGAATTGACTTGGTTGTCGCTTGTGAAGAACCCTTCGCATCAAATGACACGCGAATTGATGCAAGATATTGCCGCGAATCGCGGGCAAGACGTAGTGTCTCGGCGAGGTGATGGTGCGGTAGGCGGTCAAGGCGAAATTATTTCGCGGTCGCTTTAGCTGCTAATATGCAGGCGGACGTTGCCCTCTTTCACGCATTTGTCCTTAGTCAACGATGCCGCTTGGTATTATCTTTGCTCGCCGAGTGGAATAGAATTCGGTCCTCACCTTTTCCCAGTCTCCCTGCCTTAAATTCGTCCAAGATCATGAAAAAACGATTGTCTCTCGCTGCTTTGATTGCCGCCGCTCTTTGTGTGGGAGGATTGCGGTCGTCTCAGGCAACAGCCGCTGGACCAACTTTGACGATTGGGTCTGAAGCGCCGGAGCTTGACATCGAAAATTGGATGCAGGATGGAAACGGTTTTTTCAAACCGGTGACGGAGTTCAAAAAAGACAATGTCTACGTCGTCGAGTTTTGGGCGACTTGGTGTGGCCCTTGCATTGGCAGCATGCCGCACTTGGCTGAGTTGCAAAACCAGTATCGCGGCCAAGGCGTTCAGATCATCAGCGTTACGAATGAGGACACCGAAACCGTCAACGGGCTGCTGAAGAAAGAGCATCCGCAGGAAGGTAAGACGTTCGAAGAGATCACATCGGCGTGGTGCCTGACTTCGGATCCTGATGAATCGGTTTCCGAAGACTACATGACCGCATCAGGTGCCAATGGAATTCCGACCGCGTTCGTAGTTGGCAAAACAGGGTTGATCGAGTGGATTGGTCATCCGGGATCGATGGACTTGCCGCTCGAAGCAATCGTTAATGACGCTTGGGACCGAGCTAAATTCAAGGTCCAGTACGAATACGAAAACAGGATGGAAGAAGCGATGCAGCGTCTCAATACGCTGGTCGGCACCGAGAAGGTTGATGAGGCGATGGACTTCGTCGCCGAGATGATCAAGGAAGCGCCTTCGCAAGAATACAAAGATCACTGGACCAACATGTTTCACAATGTGAAGTTGGTCACCGGACAACTCGACAAGGAAACGACGGAGTTCTATCAAGGGTTGTTGGCCCAGATGGAAGAGAACAAAGATCCGCAAGCCGCACTTGGTTTTGCCAACATGTTGTTTGGTGTTTCTCAACAGGGTGCTGATTTAGGGACACTTCCTACGGATACCTTGGCGACGGTCACGGCTCTTGAACCAACCATTCCGGAATCCTATAAGGTCTTGTATTACAACACGATCGCTTTGATGAACGAGCTCAACGAAGACTTCGTTAAGGCGGCCGAAGCTCAGGAGAAGGCTGTTGGTTTGGCCACTGCTCGCCAGGCGAAGCGAATGCAGCCTTACCTTGATGAACTTCGCAAGAAGGCCGGAATCGAAGAGGATGCAGACGAAGAAGACGCTGGCGAAGATAACGACAAAGATGCTGGCGAAAAGGCAGCGGACGACCAAGAGTAGTTTCGCTACTAGGCCTTTGGCCTAGCCAGTGTAGAGCCGGCGCTACCGATTGAGAGCGGTCTGAAACACGGCCGCGAGCGATGTGGCGTTCTGAGCATCCGGAGCGTTTAGGGCATCCGGAGCGTTCTGGGCATCCCGAGCGTTTAGGGCGTCCCGATCATCCCGAGCAAGGACGCTGCGTTGGTGGCCACATCCTAGGCTGCACGGTCGTTTCAACATGTGCGACGCACTTGCATCGTTTGAACGGCAAGTCGCGTAGGGGTACCTGAGTTACCATCCAATCAGGGTCGTTGGGATGATAAAGTCCGTTTGGCGTCGCTTAGCGTCGTTCGAGCACGCTGCGAATTCGGGCGACGATTTTGGGGTCGGACGAATGGCGAACCATCAACGTTCGCAGGAAGCCGGCTGATTCTTGATCGGGCATCGTACCGAGCACCGAGATTACTTCCGCGAGCACTTCGCGACTTTCGTCCTCGGTCATCAGCTTTAACCAGGGGCGTGGGTCAACGTCGGGGTGACGGATCACGCGATGAACGAAGTCCAGGCGAACGCTTACATCAGGATTGACGGCGCTCTTGGCCATTTCGATTTGTGATTCGCTGAGTCCGCGAGCGAGCAGTTCAAGGTGAGCTTGAGATCGCAATTGCTCATGTTCGGAAAGGAGCCACGTCATCACCGAGTGCGTGCTGGCCGATTCCATGGGGGTGTCGACAAGGTGAGTGACCGATTGCACGTCGTTGGAATCGTAAGCGTCATCAATCGACTTCAACACGATGGACTCTTCCGCTGGGACGGCGCGCAGGCTCGAACTGCTGGATCCCGAGCGGTAGATCGATGGTTCAGACGTAGCTTGTTCTGCTGCAATCGCTTCTGCGGCTGATCGTTCGTTGGATGCGATCTGCTGATCCATCGTCGCTTTGAGCATCGCTTCGGGTTCAGGCGGCCAGGTCGACCAAGTGCCCGTCTCTTCGAACTGTTCCACGGGGAGCGGTGTTGCACGCACGATTAAACGGCGGGGTTGGCCATCGTTGATGGGGCCTTCGTTCAGAATGCTCGGGCCGCTGCGGTTGGAAAGTGCAAGTTTTTTAAGGACGTCGTTGGCGCTGGCGTAAAGTGATCGCTTTTCATCGTCGGCTTGATCGACGGATTCCATCACCGATTGTTGAATCAGCGCGGTGCCCCATCCGGTTCGATCGTCCGGCATGTGTACGGCGACTCGATCGATTGCCTTGACCATGATCGCATGACGCTGCAGGGCCGAGCTTTGTCCCAAGGTGGGCCATCGAGTTTGGCTAGATTTGAGTAATTCGAAAGCAACACGAGCCGTTTCGTAATCCTTCGCGGCCAACGCATCGACTAAGTGTGGGATTCCAGTTTTGCCAAACGCTTGGATCTGGACCAACCGAGCCTGTTGCACGTGAGGCGGCTGGGTTTGGAAATCGTCGGTCAGTCGGCTCAGTAAGTAGTGGCCGCTGAGGTGGCGAACGGCCAACAACGCAGCGAAGCACATCGCCACGAGCACCAAATACTTCACCGCGTTTCGAAGCGCCGAGCGCGCAGGTTGCCGGCGACCCAGAATCTGGGACTCAGTTGCCGTGAAAGCAAAGGGGTTAGGAATATCTGAAAAGTCGGATGATAGCATCTGGTCCGCCTGCGGGGAGTTTCCCGGATTTTGCCGAGAATTTCCCGCTCAAAGCAAGGTCATTTTGGTCCGTATTCGGTTGAGCTTTCCCCTCACACCGGTACATTGCACGGCATGAGCGAAGCAACGACCATCTCGGGTGGACCGCGGACAATCCGCCAATTGCCCCCCAATCTTGTGAACCAAATTGCCGCTGGCGAAGTCATTGAACGGCCGGCGTCGGTGGTAAAAGAATTAGTGGAAAACAGTATCGATGCGGGATCGCACCGCATCGAAGTCGCGATCATGGGTGGCGGCACCGAATCAATTCGAATCAGCGATGATGGTTGCGGCATGACCGCCGAGCAGTTGCCGTTAGCGGTAGCCTCGCATGCGACCAGCAAACTGCCCGACGACGAGTCACTGTTTCACGTCAGCACACTCGGGTTCCGCGGCGAAGCGCTGGCGTCCATCGGAAGCGTTTCTCAGCTAACGATCCGTAGTCGAGCCGAAGGCGAAACGGTGGGAGCGGAAATTGTCGTTCGAGGCGGAGTGGTCGAACCGCCCGCACCCTGCGGATGCCCAACCGGCACCGTGATTGAAATAAAGAACTTGTTTTTTAACACACCGGTTCGACATCGCTTTTTAAAAACGAGTCAGACCGAACGCGGGCATATCGTCGAGGCGTTCACGCGACTGGCGCTTGCCAATCCGCAAATCCATTTCGTCCTGACCAATAACAACAAAGAAATCTACGATCTTCCCGTCACTCAGCAATGGAGCGAACGAATTCGCGCGTTCTTCGGCGGCGAGATTGGCGATTCGTTGATCAAGGTTGCCGATGGAAGTGATGACATTCGCATTAGCGGTTACGTCGCCGATCCCTCGGTCAGTCGTGGCAACAATCGGATGCAGTACTTGTTTCTGAACGGCCGCCACATTCGTGATCGGTCCTTACAGCATGCTTTGGGCGAAGCGTATCGAGGCTTGTTGATGGTGGGGCGTTTCCCGGTCTGTTTTTTGCGATTGGACATGCCAGCGGACTTGATCGACGTGAACGTTCACCCGACGAAGTTGGAAGTCCGGTTCACCGACGGCGGGCGAGTCTATGGTCGACTTTTGCAAACTCTTCGCCACCAATTTCTTAAGACCGATATGACCCAGCGAGTTGGACCGGCGCAGTCCGTCTCGCAAGAAGATCCGCACGTTCATCGCGAGGGTGTCGAAGCGTTGTCGACGCATCAGGTCCCCGTGCGTCAAAACGTTGCTGTGCCTGTTCGTCAAAACGACATCGAAGCCCAGCAACGCCAGTCGGTGATCGAGTGGGCGCGGACTGGCGAAACGACATCGTCGTTACCGCCGGTGGGCACGGCCGATTTCAAGCCGTTTCCCGATAGTGGTTCGATCTCGCCGCCGACCCCAAGAAATGTTGGCGACGTTGCGCCTTGGGATTCAGAGACCGCCGGGGTGGACGATCAACCATTCGGCGATCCAACCAAAGCTAGTCCGAGCGTTTGTTATCTTGGTTTCCAGGTTCACAATCGTTACCTCGTCACTCAGGACGAGAAGGGCATGGTCGTGATCGATCAACACGCGTTGCATGAGCGAGTGTTGTATGAGCGAGTGTGCGAAAAGGTGCTGGGAGAAAACTCGTCGTTGGAGTCGCAGCGTTTATTGGTTCCCGAGCCCGTGTCGCTCACTCCTGAAGAGCGCACCGCAGCGCTTGATGCCAAGGACATGATGGCCAAAATTGGCCTAGAGGTCGACGATTTCGGTGGCGATAGTGTGGTCATACAGGCGTACCCCGCGATGTTGCCGCACACTGCACCGGCGGACATGTTACGAACGGTACTCGAATCGTTGTTGTCGGCTGGGAAGAATCCGGACGCCAAGGACTTGCTCAACCACTTGCTCTCGACGATCGCGTGCAAGGCGGCGGTGAAAGCCGGTGATCCACTATCGCCCGAAGAGATTACAAGTCTGCTGGAGCAAAAGGATCTGTACCATGACACCCATCACTGTCCTCATGGTCGACCCACCGCACTGTTCTTCAGTCGCGACGAACTCGACCGGATGTTCGGCCGCCTAGGTCCCCGCGGCCGAGTTTAGGTAGTACCCGGAACATTGCTTTCGGTTCAATCGTGTCTTCTCTCCTCTCAGGTGGATCCAGTGGGCTGGAAGCGCTTTGGCAGCTTGGCGATAATTTTCATCTTGGTTCAAAACTGCGGGTGAGGATTCGGCTAAACTGGTTCGATAGGGCAGCTAGAGCCTTCTTTTGTTGCCGCTTTGCGCCGTCGATGCGGGTAACGTCCTGTTTTTCCTTTACTCGGTATGATTGAAATCCAAGCATGAGCACCACCGTCGAATCGATGCAGGCCGAAGCACAGCAGTTCGGTGATCGCTACAACGCTGTGCGCGAAATGATCGGCCGCGTCATTGTGGGGCACGATGATATTGTCCATGGCGTTTTGACGGCGGTCCTGTGCGGTGGTCACGTTCTGTTGGAAGGTGTGCCGGGTTTGGGAAAGACCATGTTGGTCAGGACGCTATCGGAAGTGCTGGACTTGGATTTCAACCGCGTTCAGTTCACGCCGGATTTGATGCCCGCGGATATTCTGGGCACGAACATGATTGTTGAGGACGATCAGGGTCATCGGCGGTTCGAATTCCAACGCGGTCCCGTGTTCACTCAGATTTTGTTGGCCGACGAAATCAACCGCGCCACGCCCAAAACGCAATCAGCGATGCTCGAAACGATGCAGGAAGGCACGGTCACTGCGGGGGGACATCGCTATGTGCTTGACAAGCCTTTCTTTGTTTTGGCGACTCAGAACCCCATTGAACAGGAAGGCACCTACCCGCTCCCTGAAGCTCAACTTGACCGTTTCCTGTTCAAGTTGGTTGTCGGTTACAGCAGTCGCGAAGACTTGAACTTGATTGTTGAACGCACCACGCGAGGCGAAAAGGTGACGTTGGAAAAGGTGATGGATGGATCGGAGTTAATGAAGTGGCAAGCGATGGTTCGCAACGTCATTTTGGCTCCGCACGTTCAGGATTACTTGGTGAGGTTGAACCTGGCCACGCACCCCGACGGTCCGCACAGCGTTGATGCGACGAATCAGTACGTCCGATGGGGTGCCAGTCCTCGAGGAGCTCAAACGCTGGCGCTGGCATCCAAAGTTCGGGCTCTGTTGGAGGGTCGCTTCAACGTGAGCTTCGAAGACGTTCGTCGAGTCTTTTTGCCGGCAATGAGGCACCGCGTCTTGCTGAACTTTGAAGCCCAGGCTGAAGGGATTCAACCAGACGAGGTGTTGCTCGATATCCTTCAAAAGGTGCCTGAGAAAGCGGATTGAGGTCACTTTCGGCCCGGTTCGCGGCACAGTGATTGGTCGGTTCCAGCGGGGACAGCGAGGTACAGCGAGAGACAACGAGGGAAACAAAAAGGTGCGTTTTATTGAGGTGCTTAAATTTCGGCACCCCAACGAATACTATAGTGGCACATCCCCGCCCTTTACCCACCTTGGATCAGGATTCGGAAACGACCTATGCGACGACCCTCCCGCCCCAAACTGACCCACCTTTCCCTGCTAAGCCGTACCCCAATACACGGCACTTCAAAACGCGGCACCCCAATGCAACGCACGCAAAACCGACTCACGGTGAACCGCATCGTGTTGTGCTGTTTGTTGGCGGTCGTATCGTCAAGCTGGGTCGCGGCGGAGGCTGCCGAATCGACCACCGGTACTGCGGCCACTGGTAGTGCGGCCGCTGATCACGCGATCGTTCAAGCGATGTTGAGGATCCCTGGTGCTAAGCTCGACCACTACCCCCAACGCAAAGAGGCCGTGCTACGCCACGTGCAACGCCTATCGGAATCTGACCCGGCGTCCTACCTTCGCATCGCCGGGCAACTAGGCGTGCCGACGGATGCAACTGCGTTAACTCGAATTATCAAAGATCCCAATGCCGGCCAAGCTTCGATTGAAGCTGCCAAGATGCTGGCTCAATCCGGTGGGATGGAACCCATCGCTGACCTGATTTCTAACAACGAAGGTGAAGCTAGGATTTCGTTGATCGAAACCATTGGTCACGTTGGAAACAAAGAGGTGGCTGAAGTCTTGATGCCCTACATGATGGATCAGTCGCAACCCACGTCTGTTCGTAGCGCTGCGGCTTCGGCGATTGGCAAGCACTGGCATGGGCAACAATTGTTGTTGGGACTGGCACGAGAAAACAAAGTACCTGAAGGCGTCAAGTTCGAAGTCAGCAACGCGTTGCTTGGTTCATGGACACCAGAAGTCGTCGATGCAGCCAAGAAGATTGAAAGTCTAAAGCCAGCGGTCACCAGCGCGGACCAAGTGATTCCGTCGATTCGCGAGTTATCGCAAATCAATGGCGACCCGGACTCGGGCAAAGCGGTTTTCAACAAAGAAGGCACCTGCATCAAGTGTCACAAGGTGGCCGGCGAAGGCAAGGAAGTTGGCCCAGACCTTTCCGAGATCGGCAGCAAGTTGTCCAAGGAAGACATGTTCGTCTCGATTCTAAATCCTAGTGCCGGGATCAGCCACAATTACGAAACTTACGCTTGCCTAACGGTAGATGGCAAGTTGATCACGGGCTTGTTGGTGGGCGAGACCGAGGAAGAGATCACGATCAAGACGGCGGACGCTGTGTTGACTAAAATCCCGGCCGATGATGTGGAGGACTTGCGCAAGCAAGAAGTTTCGCTGATGCCCGCCGATCTGCAGAAGGCGATGTCGGTCCAGCAATTGGTCGATTTGGTGGACTACCTGCGGTTGCTGAAGAAACCAGAAGAAGCCGCCTTCAACGCCGTTGTTTCAGCCGGTGGCCCGCCCAGTCGTGAAGCCAATGATGCGATCGCTGGCTTCGAGATTGCAGAGGGGTTGAAGGTGCAATTGGCGGCTGCCGAGCCCATGATGCTGAGTCCCACAAGCATCGATGTGGACCATCTTGGCCGAGTCTGGGTGTGCGAAGTGGTCAATTACCGTCACTTCCGTAATCCCAACAACGAAGTCCGCGAAAGTGGTGATCGAATTTTGGTGATGGAGGACACCGATCAGGATGGAGCCATGGACAAGACGACGGTCTTCTACCAAGGCACCGACGTTGATTCGCCACACGGAATTTGCGTCCTGGGCGATCGTGTGATCCTATCCGCCGGTGAAAACGTCATGGTGTTTCGCGACACCAACGGCGATTTGAAGGCGGACGAGAAAACGCTGATGTTCACCGGGATATCCGGCGAGCAACATGACCACGGTATTCACTCTTTCATGCCTGGGCCCGACGGAAAGCTTTACTTTAACTTTGGCAACGAGGGCAAGCAGCTCAAGGACGCGTTTGGGAAACCGATCGTGGACAAGGCTGGCAACGTCGTCAACGACACGCGTCAACCTTACCAACATGGGATGGTGTTCCGTTGTGACTTGGATGGGTCAAACGTCGAAACCCTGGGGTGGAACTTCCGCAACAACTGGGAAGTCGCCGTGGATTCGTTTGGCGCGATGTGGCAATCTGATAACGACGACGATGGCAACCGCGGCACACGAATCAACTTCGTGATGGAATTTGGAAACTATGGTTACCGCAACGAGAAGAGCGGTAATTATTGGCAGGCCGAGCGAATTGGAATGCGAGAAGACATTGGCGAACGCCATTGGCATCTCAACGACCCAGGTGTGGTTCCAAACTTATTGCAAACTGGCGCTGGTTCGCCGACCGGGATCATCGTTTACGAAGGCAACCTACTGCCCGAGAAATATCAGAATCAAATCATCCATACCGACCCAGGACCCAACGTGGTGCGTGCTTATCCCGTCCAGGACTCGGGTGCCGGCTACACCGCGACAATTGAAAACATGGTCAGGGGTGTTCAGGATCCTTGGTTCCGTCCGGTCGATGTTTGCACCGCTCCTGATGGATCGGTGATCGTTGCGGACTGGTACGATCCGGGCGTCGGTGGTCACCGAATGGGCGATACGAAGCAAGGTCGCTTGTTCCGCATCACGGTGCCGGGCCATGAGTCCTATGTGACATCGAAACCAGACTTCACGAGCCTAGAAGGTGCGTCCAAAGCATTGGCTTCACCCAACAATGAGACCCGATTCCTGGCGGGCCAGGCAATCAAGACGATGTGGTCGAAAAATGCTCCCAACATCGACGACTACCTCGATGCGGACAAAGTTACCGATGCTCGCCTGCGGGCTCGTTGGATGTGGTTGTTGGCGAAGACCGCATCCACCGAGAAGGCGGCAATCATGAAGGCACTGACGGATTCCGAAACCAACATTCGTTTGGCAGCGATTCGAGCCGCACGCCAATCCGCCCAAGTCGACGACTTGGCGGTTGCCGAAATGATGATGGATGATTCGTCACCTCAGGTGCATCGGGAATTGGCAGTCTTGTTGCGAGGTCACAATTCCGAGAAGGCGGTGGAGCTCTGGACGGCGTTGGCGTTGAAATACGATGGCAAAGACCGCTGGTACCTCGAGGCGTTGGGCTTGTCGGCGGAAGGCAAGTGGGATGCCTGCCTTGATCATTGGCTTGAAGCGGTGGGCGACGATTGGAACTCACCAGCCAGACGTGACATTGTTTGGCGAGCCCGTTCGAACAAAGCTGCCGAATTGATGGGGCAATTGATCCTGCAGTCAGAGACATCAAAGGACCAGGAACGCTACTTCCGAGCACTCGAGTTCTTTGACGACGATGTTCGCAAGAATGCGATGTCGCAAATCCTCGCTGGCGCCTGAAATTGCACTTGGGATGCCAAATTGCGAGTTTTGTGTTGATGGATTCGGGTCTGCCAATATCATTCGGTCGAGAAACATTCGGTCGAGGAACGTTCGGACGAATGGGCAGTGCCCCTGAATTTGCCACTCAATTGGTAGCGATCTGATCTATCGAGGTCTGATAGCGACCCTGTGAACATCGTTGGGTCGCTACTGGCTACTGGTTGTTGGCTATTGGTTGTTGGCTATTGGTTGTTGGCTATTGGTTGTTGGCTATTGGTTGTTGGCTATTGGCGAATTGCCCTTCGCTGCTGGTTCCTCGCCCGGTCGCGGTTAGCGATTTTGAAGGCGGGAGGGGCATGCGGTTCGAGGGCCTTTGCTTTGCTATCGAAATTCGATCGGGTCTGGTTGGATATTTCGCGAGAAAGGCGTGGCTGAAACTGCGTCAAACCCCGTGATTTGCTAACTTCCCTTTCGCCCCCCTTTCTCTATCCTTCCCGCGCCTCTAGCGTGTTAGGGAACGCTAAACGCGACGCAGCTCGTAAATTGACACGCTATTCGACAGGATTCGACAGCCTCTATGACGACGACGGAAATCACGGTCAAAGGAGCTCGCGAGCACAACCTTCAAAATGTCTCGATCACCTTGCCGCGAGGGCAGTTGATCTGCTTCTCGGGGGTTTCCGGTTCCGGCAAGTCGTCGCTCGCTTTTGACACGCTGTACGCCGAAGGTCAACGGCGATATGTCGAGAGCTTGTCGAACTACGCCCGTCAATTCATGGGGCAAATGCCCAAGCCCGACGTCGATCTCGTTTCGGGTCTGTCGCCGTCGATTTCGATCTCCCAGAAGTCCTCGGGCAATAATCCTCGCTCGACCGTCGGCACGATCACCGAGATCTATGATTTCTTGCGAGTCCTTTACGCGCGAGTGGGGACCGGTCATTGCCCGAACTGCAAGTGTGAGATCACGGCCCAGTCCAGCGACGCGATCACGACGCGAATGATGGACTTGCCAACCGAAGCTACGGTTTGGGTGCTCGCCCCTGTGGTTCGAGGGCAAAAGGGTGAGTTTCGAGATCTCTTTGAAGACCTCCGCAAGCAGGGATATTCGCGAGCTCGCGTTGACGGCGAAACGTATGTGTTGAGCGATCCGCCCACACTCGATCGATCAAAGCGGCACGATGTCGAAGTTGTCGTGGATCGCATCGAACCCGACTCGCGAGATCGCGGCAGGATCAACGAAGCGATCGACGTGGCGCTAAAGATCGGCGAGTCCACGATCATGGTATCGCTGTCCGAAGCCAACGACGCTCAGGCCGGTGCACCGAAGCAGGACATTCTCTATTCGTCCAAGTACGCGTGCGGCTCGTGCGGTCAAAGTTTCAAGCCGCCATCGCCACAATTGTTTTCGTTCAATTCGCCTCAGGGCATGTGCGAATCATGTGACGGACTCGGCCATCTCTACACGTTCGTTCCTGAACTACTGATTCCCGATGACGAGCTATCGATCCGCAAAGGCGCGATCGTGTTGCTCGGGCAATGGGGTGAAATGGGTCGCTACCGTCGGCACATCTACAAGGGTGTGGCCGAAGCGATGGACGAGCACTTTGAGCTTGAAAAAGGCACGATGCTCGAAGCAAAGTGGTGTGACCTGAGCGAAGAGCAGCGGCACATCTGGTTGTGGGGAACCGATGAGTCGATGGAGTTCACTTGGCAAGGTGGCAAGCGAGCAAAGAAGTACTCCGGATCGTTCGAGGGTTTCATTCCGGAATTGCTTGAGCGCTACAAAACGACTCGCAACAAGATGCAACTGCGGCAATTCGAGAAGTTCATGGCAACGATCGGTTGCCCGGATTGCAAGGGAAAGCGTCTGAATGCCCAAGCCAGCGCAGTGCTCATCACCAGCGGTGCAGATTTTGGAGACGAAGCGTCGGAAACCCATTCGCTAAGCTTGCCTGAGCTTTGCGAACTTTCGATTGATAACCTCGATAAGTTTTTTTCGGACATCCGGCTCGGCACGACCAGTCAACGCATCGCCGGAGAAGCGCTGAAGGAAATCAGTGCTCGGATTGGTTTCTTGCTCGGTGTCGGTCTCGAATACTTGACCCTCGGGCGAACCGCTCCCACGCTTTCGGGCGGCGAGTCGCAACGGATTCGGTTGGCGGGTCAAATCGGCAGCGGTCTTGTTGGAGTGCTTTACATCCTTGATGAGCCATCGATTGGATTGCACCCTCGTGACAACGATCGCTTGATCGAAACACTCGAGCGCCTTCGTGATGCGGGCAATACGTTGATTGTCGTTGAACACGACGAAGACACGATGCGGGCTAGCGACTTGATCGTCGATTTTGGTCCCGGCCCCGGCGTCAAAGGCGGTCACATTGTCGCCGCCGGCAGTGTTGATGCGGTCAAGAAATCCGCCAAGAGCGTGACGGGGCAATTCCTTTCGGGAACCCGTTCGATCGAGCCAGCCGAAACGCTGCGTCCGATTGACGAGAACACGCAAATCTCGATCAAAGGCGCACGTTTTCACAATCTGAAGAACATCGACGTATCGATTCCGCTCGGTGTGGTTTGCTGCGTGACGGGTGTGTCGGGTAGTGGCAAGAGTTCGCTGATCGGCGGAATCCTCGAACCGGCTTTGCGAAACGTTCTTAATGGCGCCGAGCAGGAAATTGGTGATCACGATTCGCTGACCGGGTTGGAACATCTCGACAAAACCATCGCGATCGATCAATCACCGATCGGACGAACGCCTCGCAGTAATCCGGCGACGTATGTGAAGGTTTTCGATGAGATTCGGAATCTGTACGCCAAGATGTCTGAAGCCAAAACGCGTGGCTACACATCGTCGCGATTTAGTTTCAATGTCGATGGTGGGCGTTGCGCTGCTTGCGATGGAAACGGTGCTACCAAGCTCGAAATGGACTTCCTGGCGGATATTTGGGTCACATGCCCGGTTTGCCAAGGCCGTCGTTACAACCGCGAAACGTTGTCGGTTCAGTTCAAAGGTCACTCCATCGCCGATGTCCTGGAAATGGACATCTCGCAAGCGCTCGAAGTTTTTGAAAACATTCCTAAGGTGGCCGACAAACTGCAAACGCTTGTGGATGTGGGGCTTGAATACCTCAAGCTTGGCCAACCTTCGCCGACGCTTTCCGGTGGTGAGGCCCAACGGATCAAGCTTTCACGCGAACTTTCCAAAACCGAAACCGGCAAGACGCTGTACGTGCTCGATGAGCCGACGACGGGTTTGCACTTTGCCGACATTCAGCTCTTGCTTGGCGTGATTCATCGCTTGGCTGATCGCGGTAACACGATTGTGATCGTCGAACACAACACCGACGTGATCAAGACTGCGGACTGGGTCATCGATCTGGGGCCCGAAGGCGGTGCCGGTGGAGGCACAATTGTTGCCCAAGGCCGACCCTCTGACGTTGCAAAGGTAGCGAATTCTTACACCGGAGCAGCCTTAGCCAAATCGCTCGGCATCGAACGATCTAAATCAATCCAGGTCTTGCCCCATCGACCGATGATTGCGGCATCCGAGAAATCACGCACTCATGTGGTCGTTGAACACGCGAGTGAACACAACTTGAAATCGGTCAGTGTCGACGTTCCTCGCGATGCGATGACGGTCTTCTGTGGTCCGTCGGGAAGTGGCAAAAGCTCGCTGGCAATGGACACGATCTATGCGGAAGGCCAACGTCGCTATGTCGAATCGCTTTCGTCTTATGCTCGCCAATTCATCGGCCAAGTCCAAAAGCCACACGTCGAAAAGATTGAAGGCCTGTCGCCCGCGGTTGCCTTGGAACAGAAAAACTTGGGACATTCGCCACGCAGTACTGTCGGGACGGTGACCGAGGTATTCGATTACCTGAGGATCTTGATGGCGCGGTTGGGTACGATGCATTGTCCGGATTGCCAGATTCCCGTCGGCACCCAAACGCCTGATCAAATCGTGGACAAGGTAATGCAGCATGACGAAGGCACCCGAGCCTTGTTGCTGGCACCAATCGAAGTCCAAGCGGGTGAAGCATCCAAAGACACTTGGGCTTCACTTCGCAGTACTGGTTATCAACGTGTTCGCATTGATGGGGTTACGGTAGGCCTTGACGAAGCTCCGCCTTTGGACCCGCGTAAGAAGCAAACGGTCCAGGTCGTCGTGGACCGAATTGCGATTCAAGAATCTGATCGCTCTCGAATCAGCGACTCGGTGGAACAGGCGTTGTCGCTGGGAATCGGCGTCTTGGAAATTGCGTTCGCGGACCCTGATCGCGAAGAACCCACCTGGAAAACCGAGACTCATTCGCAGCATCTCGTTTGCGGTTGTTGTGGGCGATCGTTCCCTGAACTCACACCGCATCACTTTTCGTTCAACTCGGCGATTGGTTGGTGTCCTTCATGCGAAGGCTTAGGCTCGCAAACCGGAACAAATCCGGCGGCGTTGATAGAGTCCGCCACCATGACGCTTGCCGAAGGTGCCTCGTTGCTTTGGCCGAGTGTCGAGCACTCCGTATCGCTTTGGATGCTGAAAGCTCTGTCACGTCATACCGGAATTCGCACCGATGTTCCGTTTGATGAATTGACCGTTTCGGAAAAACGAACTCTTTTTCGGGGAACCGGTCCAGCTTGGATCGAGGTCCAGGAACGTGATACGAAGGACAAGTCCGAAAGCAAACAAAGCGTGTTTCGGTTCCAGTTCAAAGGCTTTTACCCTGCACTCGAAGAAGCGTCGCGGTTGACGCCGGGACTGCGGGGCAAGCTTGAGCAGTTCACCGACGAGATCGACTGTGCCACCTGCGATGGTTCACGATTGCGAGAAGAGTCATCCGCGGTTCGTTTCCGAGGCAAAACGATTGCCGATTTGGTGTTGATGCCATTGGATCGTTTGGCCGGTGAAGTCAACGCATGGAAACTCGACAAGCGTGAAAAGAAGATTGCTGGTGAGTTGATTCGCGAGGTGACCTCGCGAGTTAGTTTCCTACTCGATGTGGGGCTGGATTACTTGACGTTGCATCGAGGAGCCGCGACGCTTTCGGGCGGTGAGGCGCAGCGAATTCGACTGGCGGGACAACTGGGATCGGGATTGTGCGGCGTCCTGTACGTGCTCGATGAACCCACGATTGGATTGCACCCACGCGACAACCGACGTTTGCTCGGCGCGTTGCACCGCCTGCGCGATCAAGGCAACACGCTGCTGGTGGTCGAACACGATCGAGATGTGATCGCGGGTAGTGATTACCTTTGTGACTTTGGCCCTCGCGCCGGGCGTCATGGCGGACGCATTGTTGCCCGCGGTGGTCCCGAAGCAATAGAGCCTGCGGAAACTTCGGTCACGCGAGGCTACATCGATGGCACCAAGTCCATTCCCGTGCCGAAGTCGCGGCGTCCTGTCATGAGCGAGTCCGGGAAGCCGTTGGTTAATTTCCTAAAGGTACTCGGCGCGAAAGAAAACAATCTGCAGGACGTTGACCTGGAATTGCCCCTGGGTGTGATGACGGCGATTACCGGGCCCAGCGGCAGCGGTAAGAGTTCGCTCATTGATGGAATCCTCTATCCGGTCCTCGCTCGTCGTTTGCACCGCGCCAAAGTTCGTCCCGGACGGCATGACAAACTCGAAGGTGTTCGCCACATCGATAAGGTCATTCGCGTTGACCAATCACCGCTTGGTAACACACCTAGCAGTAACCCGGCGACCTATACCGGCGCGTTCGATCATATTCGCAACTTGTTTGCCGAGATTCCCGAAGCCGCCGAGCGTAAGTTCACCGCTCGGACCTTTAGCTTTAACGTAGCCGGTGGTCGATGCGAAACGTGCGAAGGCAGTGGGCAGTTGCGAATCGAGATGCACTTCTTGCCCGATGTGTATGTGCCCTGCGACGAATGTGATTCGAAGCGTTACAAAGAGGAAGTGTTGCAGGTCAAGCTGCACGGAAAGTCGATCGCCGATGTGTTGGAGATGCCAATTGGCGAGGCCGTTGAATTGTTTTCGGCCTATCCCAAGATTCAAGGCATCTTGCAAACCATTTGCGACGTCGGTCTCGAATACGTCACGCTTGGTCAATCAGCACCGACACTTTCGGGCGGTGAAGCCCAGCGAGTGAAGTTGGCTGCCGAGTTGTCGCGTCCGGTTACGGGCAACACGCTGTACCTCCTCGATGAACCGACAACCGGTTTGCACTTTGATGATATCGACAAGCTGTTGGGCGTGACTCAGCGGTTAGTCGATTTGGGCAATACCGTTGTGATGATCGAGCACAATCTCGACGTGATCAAGTGCGCCGATTGGGTGATTGATTTGGGGCCTGGGGCCGGTGTGCATGGCGGTGAGATCGTGTTCACGGGAACGCCGGAAGATCTTGCGGCCACCGCTACGAAACGAAGGTCCAAAGCTAAGCGACATGAACCGAGTCCCGGTGTTAGTGTCACGGCATCGTACCTGCAGGAAGCCATCGAAGATTCCGCACTCGACGGATCTAAGACGTTCGATGCACCCAAGCGAAAGGCAAAGCCTAAACCTGCAACCGTCGAAGCGGCGGAGCCTATCCCACAATCGGCGTCAGAGTCCGCATCAAAGCCAAGCTCAAAACCCGTTTTGGAATCCAATGATTCTAAGGAGTCCGAATCCAACGGTTCGCTCGACCCTTGGAAAGTATTGGGCCGTCGCTGGCATTCGCTCGGGAAAGGGTTTCCAGATGGAACAAAACCTCAATGGCCACTCGAAATGGCGGACGCGGCGCTGGCATTGATCGAATCGGTAGCGGGGGATGATTCGCTAGCCTTTGACTCACCCGGCATCGTCACCGTCAAACCTAACGGATCGAAAAAGGCTTGGGCCGAGATTGAAACTAAGACGCCCGAATCCCTAAAGGTCACGCTTGCCGGACCGCCCGAAGCGATCGACGAAGACGGACTGCCCAGCTTGCGAATAGATCGCCCTACGTCTCGCGGCAATCAAACCAAGATTACGCTCAACTTGACCGATCCAAAGCACATCCGTAGTCGAAAGCTAAAGACGTTCTTGAAGACGCACTTTGCCGCGACTGTGAAGTAGTTGGCTGCGCCGTCGTTGCGCGTGAATCAATTGCCTGTTAAGTAGTCGACCGTGAAGTAATAGTCGGTGAAGTAATTGACGGTGAAGTAATTACCCGGCGTGTGAACGCATAGCAACGTTTACTCGTCCGAGTCGCTCGCTGCGTACGGGTTGGTCTGAGTTCGACCCACGCGCACAGGGCCCGTCGATTTGATCCAGCTTTGCAACTTGGAGTGCGATAGATAGCCAACGGTTTGATCGACAACTTGGTCACCGCTGATCAAGAACATGTGGGGGATCGACTGCACGCCAAACTTGGCCGAAAGTTCCGGAGCGTCATCGACGTCAATCTTGATCACGTGAACCTGTTGACCGTCGCTCTTTTCTAACTTGTCAAGTTCCGCGTCAACTTGGCGGCAAGGACCACACCAGGGAGCACCGAATTTTGCCAGAACTAAGCGGTCTTCACTAATCCCACCGGTCAGTTCTGAGATGTCCTCTGCGGTGACGGACGAACTGCCCGATCCCAAACGCGACGAAAACGAGCAACCGGTCGCGAGGCAAAGGGCTAAGCTGCCCATCAAGCACCAGGACAAAAATTCCACTCGGCTGGTTCGGTCTCGTTGGATGGTCACAGGATTCTCGTAGGATGCTTGCGGAAATTAGGATGCTTGAGGGGATTGAGTCGTTCAGCAACCCATGCACTGACCCGACTCTGATGTGCTATTTAGTAGTTTACCCTGGTAAGATCAAGTTCGGATACGTTTTGTCGGTTCGTTTGATTCGGTCGCTGCTTTTGCTGCTACGCGAAATTTCGGCGTGGGCTTCTGCGACGCTAGTTTCTCGCCAGCCAGCGGCATCTATAGTGTGACGAGAATCGACCAGCCATATCTCATAGACCACGCCCAATGCGCTTGATACTTGTTCACAGCACGAAACTGGTCGGTGCTGCAGTGCCTCAGGCCGATCGTTATGATGGGGCATGAACCGAGTCGAACGTCCCGATCCACGAAGAGCGCCCGCAGCATCGATCGAGAGCGAGTTGCCGAAGTGGCTGTGGCGTCAGGCTCGCTATCGGTTTAGGAATCTTTGGAACGCGATCCAGGGCCCGCCTTACAAACTGCTGGCACAATTCTGCCACGATTTTGGAATGTGTGTGCGGTCGGCGTCCGATATCACGCGAGCCTTGGAGTTGTGCCTCAAGCCGTTACGGCAATCCAAGTTGGGCAGACTTTGGATTGACGCCGCCGCGAAGGTTGCTCGCGGTTCGTCGATTGCGGATGCACTTGCCAGCGGCCAATCGAGGCTGCCACCGTTCTTCTTACCGGTCGTGCGAGCAGGAGAGCTCTCCGGGCGACTCGATGAAGCGTTTTCTTTCTTAGAAAGTCATTGCAAGTTGCTCGCGGGTACTGCCAGTGCTCTTCGCAAACTGTGGCTAATGCCGATCGCCATTATGCTTTTCGGATCCGTGATTAAGGTGTTGATGCATCTGGGAATGGGGTCGATCACGGGTGCCCTATCGTTGCTGTTGATGGAATTGCTCTCGTGGGGACAATTAGCGGCAATCGTGATCATCGTGATGATGACGCCCGTCCGGTCCTTCTTCGATCAAGCTCGATTGGCGATTCCTTTTTTGGGGGCGTTGGAACGGGAGATTGCTCTGCATCGTTTCTTTCGAGTGATGTCGCTGCTCTATGGCGTGGGCGGTCATCGTGTGGAAATGATGATTCGGATTGCTGCGGACACGGTCAGCAACGAAGCGGCTCGAAATGATTTGTCAGAAGCCGCAACGGCCATTGAAAGTGGAGCGACCATGGCGGAAGCCTTCCGACGAGTCAGCCTGCTTAGCGACGACGAGAAGGCCACGATTGAAGTCGGCGAAATGTCCGGGTCACTGGAACACGCCTTTGAACAGATTTCAGATCAAACCGGCAACAGCATGCTCGCCAAAATCAACTTCATCGAACCCATTCTTGTTCGAATCGTCACTGCGATCGTAACTCTCTCGATCATCAGCACAGCACTAGGGATCATAGTGAGCTAGGTACATGCGAGACTGCTCGAAGTCTCAGTATCATCGCCAGCATTTTCGCCGTGGCCGCGAATGACGGTTTGGGTGATTGTGGCAATCAAGTCATCCGAATTGTGGATCAACGCTGATTCCGCTCACTCTCACATAGCATCAAGTGCTGAATATCAGCGTGAATTTGACAGTTTTTGAGCCTGATCGGGAATAAATTGCCGCCTAGGACGTAGTACTGGTAATTGCCGTCCTTGTTAATTGAGTCCAAATGCCCATGAATACGATTGCATCGCTGAACGCCGATCAATTCGCAGCATTGGGCAATCGTGGATACTCGCTGGCGTTTCAAATATTGAAGCATCGCGACGACGCGGCTGATGCGGTTCAGGATGCCCTCAGGCAATTCATTGAGCATCAAAATCAATTTCAAAGCGCGAACGGAAGCATGCAAGCGTACTTCCTAAAAATCGTTCGCAACCGTTGTCTCGATCTGAAACGCAAACGCAGGCCATCCTGCGTGGGCGACCACTTCGACCCCGGCGGAAGCATGGGCGATGACCCGAGTTTCCAGGCTGCCGAGAACGAGCAGCAGCGACTCGTTCGTGATTGCTTAGACTCATTGGCCGACGATTCTCGCGAGATCATTTACTTGCGAGATTTTCATGGGCTCTCGTACGACGAGATCAGTGAGGTTCTCGGAATTGCCAAGGGAACCGTGATGAGTCGTTTGCATCGAGCACGTTTGCAACTTCGCGAGCGTTTTCTTTCTCCCTTGACCAAGAGTGAGTCATGTTGACTTGTGAAAGTATCGGTGAGGCATTGTCGGGATATCTCGACGACGAGCTCACACAACAAGAAAGCCAACGCGTGGAACTGCATTTGCGAGAGTGTGAGAAATGTCGATCTTTGCTCAACCAAATGCAAACTCTGCAACAAGCCGTTGGTAAAACACCAGCGATGTCGTTGGATCAGCAGCACTGGGATCGTGTGCACCAAGACCCAATCGCAACGGCAACGGAGACTGCGGGGTGGGTCTTGCTAGCCGTTTGTTTGTTGCCACCGCTGATCGTAGGAAGCGTCATGTTTCTTGCGGATACCGGCGTTAGTGTTCTCGCCAAACTAATCGCCATTGGCAGCGTTTCGGGTTTGGCTTTGTTGTTCTACACCGTTCTGCGTCAACGCATGCTCGTTTCCATAACAGATAAATATCGAAAGGTCAAAATTTGATGTTAGTGATCACCAATGAAGAAGTCGCGGGCCATACCATTACTCACACGCTCGGTTTGGTGCGGGGCAACACGATTCGAGCTCGTCATGTCGGAAACGACATCATGGCGGGATTGCGGACTCTCGTGGGTGGAGAAATCCACGAGTACGCAAAGCTTCTGGGCGAGGCTCGTGAACAGGCTATCGATCGAATGGTCGACGAAGCGAAACTGTTAGGCGCTGATGCTGTGGTTGGCGTTCGTTTTTCGACCTCCGTCATCATCAACAACGCCGCCGAAATGTTGGCCTATGGCACAGCGGTCAAGTTGTCCGCAAACGAAAGTGCGTAACTAAGTCGCCAGGTGTGGGAAAAGCTTGGCGCTGCAAGACGCGGTCTTGGTCTTGGTCTTGGTCTTGGTCTTGGTCTTGGTCTTGGTCTTGGTCTTGGTCTTGGTCTTGGTCTTGGTCTTGGCGAAATCAGCAGACGTGCTCGAGACGAAATGCAATTCAACGAGACTTCAGAACAAGGATCCAACGCTGCGTGGGTAAAGATTTATCCTCTTGTTGTTCCACGAAAGCAACCGTGTTGGTGACATCGGTTTCGACGGTCAACACAAGATCCGATGCTAGGCTGGTGATCTTCAATTGACGACCCTCTTCAGCGAATTTCCATTTTTGATTCTTGCTGTTGCCGTTACCACGCCAGTAGATGATCCGAGTGCCGGGTTCACGGGTACCACGTGGCACGTCCAGCACTCGCTTTCTCGCAAGATTTCGGATCGCAACCGAATCGTCGAACAAAAGAAATCGAAACCGCTGACTCTTACTCGCCGGGTTTTCGGCTGCGAGGATCAGTTCTGAATTCTTGGTGGCGTCCATGGCTAGCCCCGTGGCTACGTTGCGAATGGCAAAATCGCCTTGCTGAAGAACTGCTGCCGAGGGCAGTGCGATACCATGGCCGCGAGCACTGATAAGCATCGCCCCCAGTTTGGTTTCCAAATCGTTGGCGATGCCATAGTCTTTTCTGCGATGGTGTTTCGCAATTTCCCGTTCCCAGACTCGTTGAAGTAGCGAGCAGTTTTTTGACATTCGTTCGGCATACGTCGAACGAAACTCAGCGTCGAGCCAAGGAGACAGAATGCGGCGTTTTGTGAACTCTTCTCGCTCGGCTTGGATAAGAGCGAGCTGATTTGAGTCGCCTGCTTGGTACGCTACGTTCTCAAGTTTCGAAAACTGAGCCGACATCATCTGATGCAGCTCGTTGGTCTCCAATGCAAACTTCTCAGCCTGTTCGGCAAGTTTTTGCGAAACCACATCCTGAGCGAAACCTTGGCTGTGTACAAATGCAACCAGCACGCAGAACAGTCCCACCTTTAATGCACGTTGGTAGCTTTTAGTACCGTGGAAAACAGTCGCAGTAAACATCAGATCAGCTAATTTGGGATAATGAACCGTGCGTATGTTCCGTCGACGAGGATCGTCCGTGAATATAGAACACGTAAAGTTTCGTTAAGCCATGTACACCGATTGTAGAACATTTTCGACGGTGACTGGCCTTGTGGCACTTCCCGAAGTTGGCACGTACTGGCCTCTGTGTCGGAAATTGTGAATTCCTATTTCCGTGAACTAGGATAACCTCTTGCCTTTGCCATTCTCGCCCTAAGCCTTTTTAGGCATCCGTTGATGGGAACCCGTTCGTGAAGCCACGTAAATCCCTCTTTACTCATCCACGTCGATTCGGAAGCTTTGAACGACTCGCACCACGTGAGATGTTAGCGGTGGATGGTCCATGGAATGAGGCTCGAATTGAAGCGATGGCCTTGTGCATCAGGGAAACGGGTTTGAGTCGAGCCAGTTGGTTCTTGCAACGACAAGTTCTTCGCTGAGCACTGTTTTGCTTCAGTACAGCGACCTGCATTCGCAAAGTCGTCTCCGGTTTTCTTCCGCGCTGACGGGGCAACACTTTCAAACCCTTCCCATTGTTTCCGCCAAAGCGACCCAGGTTCCGTCTTGGTATGAACAGAATCGAGTTCAGTTGCATTCTCGCAATGGTGCGGTTCATCCCAATCCCGATATTCAGATTTTTATGGCACCGTTGAATGGGCGTTTGCAGCTGAAGGAGCGCGATCGCTTGGCGCAAACGTACTAGGGCGGCATCAGATTGCTCGCGATGAAGACCCATGGTGGCCAAGCTACACGCCTGACGTCGGGCCGACTTCATCGTATGCCGATGCTAGAACCAACGCCGGTATCGAGATTGAGGCCGGTCGTAATCTCGCGCAAGAGTATCTTGACGAGGCATATCGCAACGATGTTCATCTGATCAACTACTACTGGATATCTTCCGAAGCCGAATTAGCGGAGAGTCATCCGGAATGGGTGTGCCGTCTGCAATCGGGCGATCCCATCGTGCATTTCCGCCGTGGAACGTATCTGGATCTTGCATCGGAGTATGCTGAAATAGTCGAGTCGCGATTGTTGGAACTAGCGGCGATGAGATCCGAAGCGTTCTTTTTCGATTCCTACCATATGCCCGAGATCGGTTGTTGGGGAGGCGCATTTGAGCAGGGGTTCGTCTCCGAAACAGGCCTTGCGGTGCCCGAGGATGCTTCAAGCGAAAGCTATGAGGCATGGATACGCTACAAAGCCGATTTCTTAACTGCCTATTTCGAAGAGCTGTCAGAGACGATTCACGAACAGTTCCCGCATGTGGCCATGGTCATTAGTAACGTGCCGTTGGCAGGGCTATTTTCTCAGCAGACCACTACGCAATTGGCTGCCGACGATATAGGCAAATCAGAGTTCACTTTTGCGACGCGTTTCGATGAGGACTTCTTTGAAAGCCATCCGGACGTCTACGAACCCGATGCAGATTTTCGCGCAGCCTTAGGTTGGACGGTTCTTCGCGATGCTTCCGATGGAGCCCCACCACATATTTGGATGGCGAGTTTTCCCAATGAAGCACACATTCGCGCGTTCACCGCTTCGAGCATTACCTACGGTGGTGTCGCCAATATCGACGTCCCTGAAGCAAACCTGTTGGTCGCCAATGATCCGGAGGGCACGTCGACTCGAGCAACCGTGGCGGCAGGGATGGCCTTGGGGAACCAGCTCTCAGGAGCTGTTGCAGGTAAGGCTACAGCTACGGAAGTAGCAATCTTGTTTAGCGAAAGTCAGCGTGACGCGTTGCCATCGCTCGCGTCTAGGTGCACGGAAGCGATTGGTCCCGTGATTGGGGCTTACGAAGCGTTTCGCACTGAACACCGGTCGGTCAATGTGATCGCTGATTGGCGACAAGCAGACCCCGATTATGACCTTCAGCGGTTCGAGTTTGTCTTTGTAACTCAGCGTTCAACGCTATCGGTAGATCAGGAATCCGCACTCAGTCAGTTCGAAGCCTCTGGGGGTGTCGTGATCGAAAATAATCCATCCTGGCAATGGTCGACGCCGAATGGGTTCACAGAATCCAAGGAGGCGTTGCTTCAAGTTTTGAATTCGGTACTTCCCGCGCGCTTGCAAAGTACTGGAGGCAGTGCGCACGTGCACATTCAAATGCACGTCAATCCAGATGATGCGACGGATAGAACGATTTTGATCGCCAACGATTTTCGGTTCGTTCAATCGTTGCGAGGCCTTGGGGCTGATGGAGTCATCAATGATCCGCCGCCGCCGATCGACGATCTGCAATTGTTGTTGAGTTATGATGCTGGATTCGACGAACTGACTGCTCCGGATCTGATTGCCACGGATGTTTTAGGAGGCGTCGTATGGGCAACTCAGAAGACTGCCGAAGGATGGCTAATTTCCGTCCCCGAGTTCACGGAGGCTGCCGCCATTCATCTTCAGCTCGACGTTTCGTCCCCGGCAACGATGAGACAGTCAGAGCAGCAACCGCTTCAGCAGGCAGTCGCGTCGGAAATGATTTGGTCAGACGATGAGAATTGGCTCGAGTCGAACCTTGAGTTTGATGCCGCTGACGTCAATCGGGATGGCCGAGTCAGCGCGCTCGATGCATTGGTCTTAATCAATCACCTCAGCCGGACTGCGATGAGCGGTATCGGCGGCTTCTCAGCGAAAGTTGGGCAATCCGGTGAATCGCTATCCACGCTTGACGTAAACCAGGACGGCGATGTTTCGGCGATTGACGCCTTGCACATCATCAAACGTTGTCGTTCACTCGGCGATGAACGGGTCGCGTTGTTTTCGGCTCCGCTAGAGGACGACGATCATGATGACCATCACAATTTCGGCATCAACTGATCGCAATCAGAACATCGCGTCTGAGGATGTCAGGCTAGGTATTATCCGTAAAGGAACACGATACCGATGGAAAGCGTAGCGATCAGGATCACAGCGACGTTGAAAATGCGTTCGATATTGAATTCGCGGTTCATCGGACTGCCTTTCGTAAGAGTGTGTTTGGCTTTCCGCCATGCAGTGGCGGGCGTCTCTTTGACCAAGCGGGCATTCCCACGAAGTGTTACTAGGAAATTCTGGAATTTGTTGACGAGCAAGCCAATTGTCAGAGGAACATCGGGCAATCGCTTGGGAAGGCAGTGTTGACGACTGGGGCGAGGAACAGTTTTTGGATTTGTTGTAACATCCGGCAATCTACTTCGCTGAGGACCTCAGACCCATCCGTTTTCGTCACATTTGCCTGAGGTGACCTGATGTCAATTCTTAAAAAGTGGACTCGCGTTTATCAGTATTCCTTTCACTGTTTGATGTCACGACTGTGCCCCTAATAGTTAGATGGGGTTCTTCAAGAGTGGATCTACCAGGGTGGATCTACCAGGGCGTGGACCTGCACTTATGAGAACGCTGCGAACTGAAGCGCCCAGATATTCTTCTTTTCACATTCAATGCGGCCGCTTCGTTTTACAGCGAACACATCACGCACGAGTTGGCTCTAAACGGCTAGACTTTTTGAGAGGGTAAGTCGGGCGTTGCCGATTGCCGATGGCTGAGGAATGGAAAGCATGAAAGCGCGTGAACTCAACAACTTGGGGATTCCCAAAGGAATCGCGATGCAGGCTGCGATGGAAGCCGTTAAGGCTGCCGCGGGGAAGGGATTTAAGCGAGCGGAGTTGCGCGAACGAATTGCAGCAATCGTGGAGAGTCCGGAATTTTTCGCCAACGATGAACTTTGGGGGACGCTGGCAGCTTCGCTAACTGAAGTATTCCAGCACCAAGCCCGCTTCGTAGGTCGCGATGCACCAGCGCCATGGCGGCAATGGGGCGATGGATTGGAAGGTAGTGCGGTTGATCAAATGGCCAACGCTTGCAAGTTGCCCGTTACAGTCGCCGGTGCCTTGATGCCCGACGCTCATCAAGGTTACGGACTGCCCATTGGCGGCGTCCTGGCTACAAAGGATTGCGTTATTCCCTATGCCGTTGGGGTCGACATTGCTTGCCGAATGAAGTTGACAGTACTCGACATGCCGGTTTCGGCGTTGGAAAAGAAAACCGATACGCTGCGCGGGGCGATTGAGCGTGAGACTCAGTTTGGAATCGGTGCGAGTTTTCGAAAACCACGTGATCATGAAGTCATGGATGCTGATTGGTCGGTTTCGCCCATCACGCGAACCAATCGTGATCGGGCATGGAAGCAACTCGGAACCAGCGGAAGTGGAAATCACTTCGTCGAGTTTGGGACGCTCACGCTAGACGAAGATGACCTTGGGCTAGCTGCAGGTGTCTATCTTGCACTGCTTAGCCACAGTGGTTCACGAGGGACGGGTGCGGCGGTTTGCGATCACTACAGCCGAATTGCCAAGAGTCTTCATCCGGAACTTCCTCGCGAGTTGGTCAATTTGGCATGGCTCGATCTCGATAGTGACGCGGGCGCCGAATATTGGGCAGCGATGAACCTGATGGGCGACTACGCCGAAGCAAACCATGCGTGCATTCACCGCGAGATCGCCGGCCACCTTGGTGTCGACGTGTTGTTGGACATCGAGAACCACCATAACTTTGCGTGGAAGGAAACTCACGGTGGCGAAGAATTGATCGTTCATCGCAAGGGAGCGACCCCAGCGGGAAAAGGTGTGCTGGGGATTATCCCTGGTTCAATGGGAACGCCGGGGTATGTCGTTCGCGGTCGCGGTGTTGCG
This sequence comes from Rubripirellula amarantea, assembly GCF_007859865.1. Classification (NCBI taxonomy): domain Bacteria; kingdom Pseudomonadati; phylum Planctomycetota; class Planctomycetia; order Pirellulales; family Pirellulaceae; genus Rubripirellula; species Rubripirellula amarantea. The sequence goes on from NZ_SJPI01000001.1 coordinate 3,771,746, forward strand.
GAGTCGTTGCTAAGTGCTTCACACGGTGCGGGACGTAAAATGAGTCGTACGGCGGCCAAAGCGAAATTCAATTGGAAAGACGTCAAAGCATTTCTCGATGAGCGAGGCGTGACGTTGATGTCGGCTGGATTGGACGAAGTTCCCATGGCGTACAAAGACATCGAGCAAGTGATGGCGTCGCAGCGTGACCTCGTCGATAGCGTCGCACGTTTCGACCCCAAACTGGTCAAGATGGCCAACGCGGGCGAGCGACCAGAAGACTAAACGTCCTCTACGATGGAATAGTCTTGCACGCTAAAGGCCTATTCATTCGAGGCAAATGAGTTCTTGGATCGTGTGAGCGTAGAGTCGACCGCGGTGATAGCTCAGGCTGCCGCGGTTGAACGACTTTCCCAGTGGGCCCAGGTCATTGATGCCAATGATCGATGTTTCGTCGAGCGTTTCGTTGTTCCAGCGGATCACGTAGACCGTGCCCGACATGGTGGGCACGTACATGTGTTGGCCAACAACCGTTGGCACAGCGGACGCATGATGACCCCAGCCATTGCCGCGTGAACGAGAGTCGCCCATCACGAGAGCTCCCGATGCGTTCCGCATCTCGTTGGGTTCGAATGCCCAGTGTTGGATGGGAAGCGACTTCGTTGGCTTACGCATCATTTGGTGTTGTACTTCGATCTCGTGATCGCTCATTTCCGATTCGTTCCAAAGCCATCGGTCGACATCTTTGTCGTTGGCGCGGTTAAGTTGCACGGGTATTTGCAAGTATTCCGCTACGCCAGTGATGACGTTGACGCGGCCCAGCCACGGTTGAGTGTAGCTGCGGAAATAGTGGTAGTGTCCCGCGAGCACGTTGGACTGTTGAATGATCGCTCGCGAGCTAGTTCCGAGGTCGATCGATACGGTTTCGGATTCCCACAAAGGACGTCCGGCGTTCGAAGACGTGTTGCGTCGTAGGTCCACATTTGCAGTAAAGGACTCTCGGCGAGCAACCTTTCCCGTAAACACGTCAATCCACAAATGGTCTCCACCGTCGAAAACGAGGGCACGGTCGCCAAAGACATTCAACGACATTGTGCTCATGAAATTCTCGATTGGCAGTGTCCAGATCGTGCTTCCGTCAATGGCGCTGACCAACGATATTCCATCAGGTTTTTCAGGAGGTGAATGCCCTCCACCACGACCCACCAAAATCACTCGACGCCCGTCCGAAAGGCTTGTTGGAAGCGGGACGCAGCCCATATTGACTCCACACTTAGTACGCCAAATTGGTGAGCCGGTGGCGATGTCGAGAGCTTGCAATTGAGTCCAATGATCTGACGCTGCGTCTTTATGGTCGTGCGTGAAGTGACCTTCCGAATTAGGCATGTACGATTGATGAATGAACACGACCTGACCATTTGACAGAAACGGCTGAGTGCGACTGACGGGCATCATGTCATTTTGCCAAAGCAACTTCCCTTCGTAGTCGAAGCACGCGATTCGTCCCGAAGCGTTGAAAAAGCAGACGCGTTGTCCGTCGGTGAGTGGTGGTGGCGAAGTGCTATCGCCGAAACAACCTGACAACCGCAGCGGATGGTCCGCTCGCAAATCACGTGTCCACATGGTTTCGCCAGTGTCCGCGTTGCAACACCACGCCACCATGTCGCTGCCGGTCTCGCTGTCCTGCTGAACGGGCTTCATGGTGGTAAAGAAAAGACGGTCACCCCAAGTCACCACAGTGCTTTGACCAGTCTCAGGTAGCACTTTTCGCCAACGCACGTTCTCGTTCTTGACCACACTCCATTTCGTTGGAGCGATTGCCTGCGACACGTTAAAGTTCCCCTGAGGTCCGATCCCTTGCGGCCAATTTCCCATCAGGTGCGATTGAAAGAACCGCAAGATCAGGGAACGGCTACGTTCGCTTTGAAACTCTTTGCCTCCGTGTCCTGATCCCGGAATGATTTCAAGTTGGGATTCAACACCATGACGGACAAGTTTCGAATGCAGTTTTTGGCTTTGTTCGATCGGTACGCTATTGTCTTGGTCACCATGCATGATCAGGAATGCAGCGTCATCCTCGGATACTTGGTCGAGTGCGCTGGCATCCTTGGCTCGCTGCGGAACTTCAAGCACCGTCGCACCAAGCAACCTTGCTCCGTTGGACTTCGCGATGTCCGCTTGCGTGCGACCGTTGCCCAAGGTGTTCGCGGGCATCGAAAGCAGATCAGTGGGGCCAAACCAATCGCAAACGGCATTGACGCGGCTTGATGTCGTTTCGGGATCAGGGCACGGTCGTGTTCCCATCAACGCGGCCAAATGACCGCCTGATGAGGAACCCCAAGCTCCGACACGATCGGGATCTAGGTGGTAGTCGCTTGCATGATCACGTACCCAGCGGACTGCTGCGTAGCAATCGTCGATCTGCGCCGGCCACTGAGCCACCTTGGTCGAGCGCTGGCCGATCGACGCGACTGCGAAGCCATGCTCAGTTAACCAACCGGCGATTCTCGTCCCGATCGTTTTGTCACCGTTGCCCCAACCACCGCCGTGAACAAACACGACACAGGGTGACGCGATAGACGACGGATGTTTGGGAAGCAACAAGTCTAGTTTGAGCGAGATTCCATCGACGTTTCGATACTCGAGGTCCAGTGTGCTAGTCCGGATCGCACTGGCGTCTTCACCATCGGTGTTTGCACATGCGAGAACCAAAACAGAGACGAAAACCATCAGCCGATGCGTGTGCATGGTCGAACCAAATGCCGAGAAAGAAACAGGCGTTCGCGATCGACGCTCGCCCTACCGGCAACAGTGTACCCGTTAGGCACCACCGAGATGGCAAGTCGCGAGCGCTTTGGTATCGATCGCCTGCAAAGGTGGTCGCGCGGTTATGTCTCGACTCTCATCGGACTTGCTGATTCAAGTCACACCATGTTCGGTCCGTGGGTTACCACGACCAACGAACGCCAGCGAGTCCCGTTTGAAAGGCAGATCGCGTGTTAACGTTGCCCTGGTACGCGAGAGTGAACTGCCCGCCAAGCAGAAATCCCCAATCAAGTTGACCGCCAAGCGAAAGCCAATCTCGGTCCGTCGATGTACTCTCGACCGCGAGTAGCCCCGGCGTGGTGGCGCCGAGAACTATGGTTTCCGCTTGTCGATTGTCATCGAGGAACTCGTGCAGCCAGCCCACGCGAACTTGGGTGGTAGCAGGACCCAGCGAGGTGCCGCCGGTTTTGGCATAGGAAAATCCAACCATGCTGCGGACGGACTCGTCTTCTATTCCATTAACGTTCAGGTTGAAATTGGAAGCTCCTGTTTCGCTCGTGGAATCCAGGTCCACACGAATCCCCTGCAGTGACACAAAGTTCAGCCAAAGTGAATCTCCAAAAACATTGGCCAGGCCTGCTTCGAGATACCCAAATTGGTCAGTCCCATCGAAGTCACTCGACGCAATGCTTCCGCTGGCGAAAGAGTCCATGGAACGTTCGACCGCGTGATCCTGGTATCCCGCACCGCCAGTTCCCAAGACGTAGACCACGTCGCCAGCGTACTGCACGGTGCCACCAATTCGGTAGGAATTCGAATCAGCGGTTTGATTGACACCGCGGATCGATGTGTCACTGTTTGCAAACTGAGCGAACCCGTGAACGCCGACTCCATTTCCCCACAGCCATCCTGTTCCCAGTTCCACGCCACCGACGGATTGACGGTAGCCAAGTGTTGAGCAGCGGTCGGGATCAGCTTCCATGGACATTCCAAAGCCTCGGACCCAAGGTGTCTGGAAACCAGGTTCGATCATATCGCTGTGTTGCAACAGCACGCGGTCACGAATGGAGTGCAGGTTGTTTTGGATTTGATTGATCTCACCATCGGCAATCGACGGATAGATCGTGCCGGACAATTGATTCACTGCACCGCTGACCACACTCGTCGATCCGCTGCGCAGTGCCGTAATCGCCGTTACCTGGTCTCCACTGCCGTCACCAAGAAGGCGATCGAGTTCCTGTGCTGCCGCAGTTTGATTGCAGCCATCGACAAGCGAAGCAAAGGTAAGTCCGTTGTCTCGAACCTCTAGCTGAACATTCAGCGGATTCGTTCGGATGAACGCTTCGAGGAACGGATTGTTTGGCAAGGCAAAGGCATCAGTACTGTTAGCAAAGGCGCCGCTTACGGATGCATCCGAGGTAATGACCGTGAAGACGTCGCTGACCGCGTAGTCCGATCCCATGAAGTTCGGACGCAAAGTGGAGTTCGCAATCGTTACATTGTCTGTTGCTTGGATCAAATCATGCGAAGCTGGAGCCCCACCCTGGATGTCCAATTCAATTGTCGAGTCGGTTGCGTCGAATGAGCCTGCGATGTCAAGAGTTCCGATGCTGCCTGCGTCACTTGAAGTTCCCGGAGCGATGGTACCGGAAGCTTCCAAATCGGTACTCAATAGATCACCGTCACCGATTAGCGTCGTCGACGAGGACAGCACGACAGCGGGTGTGGCTCCAATGACTTGCAATTCGCCCAAGTCGACGGTTCCGCCCGTGATCGAAATCGCTGAGGCGCCTGCGACGTTGATTACTACGGCAACAACATTCGCATTGGTGAAAGAAATATCGTCGGTGATGGTGGGTAAATCGCTGGTAAGCGCGATGGTTCCCCCGCCTGGAATGTTGAACACGATTCGATCGCCGGCAGCGGCGTTCGTGATTGCTTCCCGCAGTGATCCCGCCCCCGAGTCGGCCGTGGTGGTAACCTCGATGTCGGCCGCCAGGCATGGTTGAAGCGTCAGGGAACTCAAACAGACAGCGGCGACGATTGGCTTGAGGAAATGTTTCATGCTGAGCCTCAGAAAGGGCGTTGAGTGTCCAATATTAATTAGGTTTCGGGACATGCAGTTTGCTACTGGGGTAGGGGTTACTCCAATCATCGGCCCCACCCGTGTGGCGCAAGAGCGGCGATTGACGGTCAAGCTCGGTATTTAGCCATTCCATGCAATCCAGATCTCACATCCGGCAGGGGCTTTCCAGGTGTGCCATTTCGCCTAATCGTCATCCGTGCCCCCAGCGTCACGGCGGCTTTCAGCGTGTAGCTTGCGGCGAGAAACTCGCGTCAGCCGCCAATCGCAGGCCCCGTCCGAGTGTTCCGAAACCATGCTCGCGTGGTAGGATTGCATGAGTGAGCCGAAACTTTTGCGAATTGATGCGGTTCCTTCTAACGTGACATGAATATCTAGCGAGAAAACGGTTTGACGGTCTCTGAATCCACCGCCATGAGGTATCAGCAGTCCGACCCGGACGTGCGATTGATGCTGCGCGTGCGAGACGACGATGCGGGAGCATTTGCTGAATTGGTGGCGCGTTACGAAATGCGATTGATTCGTTTGATGCAAACCATTGGTCCGCGTCGAGATTTGGCCGAGGACCTTGCGCAAGAGACTTTCCTGAGAGTGTTTCGAGCTCGCAAAAGCTACGAAGCGGGAGCGAAGTTTTCGACTTGGCTGTTCACGATCGCGGGTAACGTAGCCCGCAACTCGGCGAGGTCGCTGGGCAGACGAAAAGAAGTTAGCGAGGTCGATGCCAGTGGCAACACGAGCAGTCCGCAATTGCTAGCCGCGACAGCTTTAGATGCGAGCGGATTGATGCCCGGTCGGTTGGTGGAAGGTGACGAACGAGCTGAGATCGTTCGTGCGGCGGTCGAAACCCTTAGCGAACGGCAACGAATGGCGTTGATGTTGTCACGTTTTGAAAACATGAGCTACCAAGAAATCGCTGACTCTATGGAATTGACGACGAAAGCGGTGAAGTCGTTGCTCAGCCGTGCTCGGGTGAACTTGAAAGAGAAGCTTGAGCCGTACATCGAGTCTGGTTTATTGCAACCGGCTGAAGATGATGAACTGAAACACACGGGGGATGTGTGATGAGCCAAGATACATTGACTGACGAATCGCCGACGCATCCCGACGACGAACTGCTAGTCGCATACTTAGACGGCGAACTTGATCGCGAATCGCGTACTGAGGTGGAAGACCGATTGGTTGCCGATGCCGACCTGCGAAAACGGTTAAGTCGGCTGCAAGCGGGATGGGAAATGTTGGATGCCATTGCGGTTCCCGATACTTCGGCGAGCCTCGTCGAAACCACTCTCGAACTCGCCATCGCCGACTTGTCACAGCAAACCAGCGTCGGAACTCAGAAGTCCCGAAGTTGGTGGGTGCCCATTTGCCTTGTCGCGGTCATCGGTGCTGCGGCAGCGATCGGATACGCGTATTCGGCTTACGAACGGCAAGTTGCTTTGAAAAACGAGCTGCGGGATTTAGCGATCGCGGAAGACTTGGATGCATATTCGCATGGGGGCAATTTGGAATTGATGCGTTTGTTGTCGGCTAATTCGGACTGGCTGCAACTCGTCTCAACAGCTCGAGAGCTTTCATCGACGGACCAAAGCACCGTGCCGCTTTACCAAGTCGCCATCGAACAGCGGCCTGATGCGATTGAAGATATGCCAATCGAACGTCGTGTTCAGTTGCAGTCGCGGTCAGAGCGTTGGGGGCGATTCGACGAGGCGACTCAGGCGACGATTCGACAAAATGCCGAAGCGACTTGGAGCCAAAGCGATCACGAATCCCTGATCAAGACGATGCGTGCGTACGCGATCTGGCGAGATCAAATTTCAAGTGAACTTCGTGACCAAATCGAGTCTTCCGACGATAAGGTTCGGCGTCAAGCGATTGCCAAGGCAGTCGAGGAGTCCAAGAGCGAATTGGTGAAGACTTCAGGCTCGCTTCTAGATGATGAAACGATTGAGCGAATTTACTTTGTGCTGACCCAGTTGCTTGACGAGCGATTTCGCCGCGACCCATCTCGTATGCAGCGGTTTAGAGAATTTCGTCAAGGAGTCTCCACCGCGTTCGCAAAATGGGGAGCCATCCGTTTCACATTCGCCTCGCATGATCCGTTTCGAGATCGATCACGAATGTCCAATTCGAATTCTCGCCGCGATCCATCGGGCATGAGCGAGAAGGAGCTTTCGGCGATTCGCCTGATTTTGTCTGACGAAGCGCTCGATACGTTAGCGTTGCTTTCCAATGGCGATGGGATGTTGGAACAAATGGCTCTTCAGATTTGGGTCGATGAAGCGATTCGCCGAAAATCACCGTTCGCTAACGACAAGACCCTGACGCAGCGTTACCAGGAACTCGATTCCTCGGAACGCGAAGTCCTGGACCTGCTGCCACCTGACAGGATGCTCAAGAGCCTATCGGGTGAACGATAGGCTCCCCAGTTCTTCCGCGTCCTTACTCTCGCTTCACACAAAGGTACGGATTTGTGCGGTGGTTCTACTTGCGAACCACGGCCACCCAATCTTCTTCCGTATCGTTTGGTGGGGTGCCAAGGCTAACCGTGCTGCCACCTTGCACGCTAGAAACTGAACCGTCGAGCAGCGATCCACCTTCACGAGGATTGAACCACTGAACCCGCAGTTCTCCTTTGGCATCCTCGAGGTCAATTTTGGCTTCGCCGCCCTCGGACAGATACGCGACATAAACCTGTCCCGGTTTGGCGAAGCAGAACCTCGATACGTCGTGATTTGGGTTTCCAACAAGCTCATCCGCATTGGTCATCTCCCAAAACGGAATTTCATTGTCGTGAAAAAATCCGATGGCGATTCGGCAATAGTCCCAGCTTTGATCGCGACTGCGCCAATCTTCGCAAACAATGTCGTTCTGATCGAATTGATAGCCGAAGTAGTACTCGCAACCTGCGCCACCGCCCATCAGAGTCCCCCAAAGGGTCTGTTTACGGACTTTGTGTTGGGTGTAGGCCATCTTGCCGTTCCGGTCGTGCCCATCAAAACCGTTGTAGCCGAGATCGGGGCACTGAGCGTGCGCGGCGGAACCTGATTCGTCGAAGGCCACGACCCACGGTTTGCCCGCCTTCGCGGACTCGCTAACCCATTTCACCGTTTGAGCGTGTGTGGTTTCGAGGCTGCTGTTTTGAAGAGACGCTCCGGTGAGCTGCGAAGCGTTGCCCAGTAGCGGTCGATACACCTTGTCTTGTTGGTCGGGGAACGTGTGGATCACGATCGGGTGATGGTAAGCATCGAGTTCAGCGATGTAGTTGATCATGTCCTGTTGTTGGAGATGCGATTGGGTGTTCTCTTCGCCAAGGTTCCAATTCAACGCCAAGTTATGACCAAAGCGAGCGATCAGTTCGCGGCAATACAACTTTCGCTGGGTGCCAAGATCGCCACCGTCAAGGCTCGCGTCGACACGGCCGCTTCCTTTGCCTTTCTTGTGATCATCGTTTTCGGTCTCTTGCATCTTAAAGTGCAAGTACATTCCACGTTGAGTGCCATGATCGAACACGACGCCCCATTGATCCAGTTTGCTGCAGTCGTAGTGCAGTTTGTCCTCGCGCTGAATAAAAGGCCAAACGTTGTCACCGTCGCCAGCGGCGTTGTAAGTCAAGAAAGAAAACGCGTTGCAGCCCTTGCCAGAAAGATAATTCACCGCCCCGATCAAACCTTTGCCGCGATCGCCCTTCCAGGTAGGGTCGCCGGCGTTCCAGTCTTGCGCGTGTGCTGACCAAGTTTTAAGCGGAGCGCGCTTCGGATTGTTAGCAACGGTGTTGTCAAAGTCCTCGTAAGCGAGCAGCGTTTCGGGTGCATCGGCGCCCACTTTCAAAAAGTACTTTCCGGATTGAGCGAACTGCAAATAGTGTTTGCCGACATAACGCAAACGTCCTTGCCCGCGAAGGTCGCGGCCCTGCTTGTCGCTCGCTGCGACATCGAACGTCCCGGTTTTCTGATCGAAGTTGGCAAGCGGTTTCGCCGCTGCGTTATCGTTCAACGCTACGCCTTCACCCGCGTGAAATGAAATTTGGTACGACCATTGGCCTGTCTTGTCGGGGGCAAAGTGAGCTCGCCAAGTGGTGCCGGATTCCGCTGATGAATTAGCCGCGTCGCCATCGGCGGCAAAGTATCCCGGCACCACGTATTGGGTGCCGTCGGCATGAGTGAACGCAACGTTCATGCGGTAATCGGTAAACGGGTTGGGCTCGTTATCTTTTTCGTGGGCGTAGGGGCCATCAAGATTTAACGTCACCTTGTGCCATGCTTTTTGTTCACCCGTGATTTGCACCGATCCGTCGCCATCTGCCAAACGAGGAAGTTGTCTGGGGTCATGGCTGGAGGGCTTGGTCGGGCTTCCTCGACCGATATTGCGAGCGGACGTTGCGTTTCGCTTGGCGGCTTGCGAACTCTGTTCCGCTAGCGCATTGGCGGCGGCGACGCGAGTCGCCGAGTCCGCCGGTTGGAAGTGAACTCCGCTCCATCGCGCTCGACTGTATTCGACGCCATCGGCGGATCCGATCGTTGAGGTGACCTTGATGATGCTGCCTTCGGTGATTGTGACGTTCGGCCACGACTGGTGAAACTTGCTTCCTTCCTCGTACGTCTGATTGCTTTTGGGGTTGGTGTACCCACCAATCGACTCACCATCGACGCTCACTTCGTACTTGGATTGACCGTCATTCTCGCCCACCGTTTTCAGAATCACGTTGTAGACACCGGTCGGGAAAGGAAACGTGTGCTGAGCAAAACCAGTCTTGTTGTCTTCGGGATTGATGGCGAGCCATTGGTTGTGAACGTAATAGCCCGATGTCGTTCCATCGGCAAACATGGTCGCGGGCATTTCGAGTGCTCCGGATTGCCCAACCATCGTTTTGCTATCCGCAGGCATCGACGCAAAAGGCGCGGGGAGCGTGCCTTTGTGCAAAAGGCTCGGTGGTCCGGTGTCCTCTGGTCGCGCAAAGTCGCGATCGGTGGTCAAGATAAATTTGTCGAACTCGAAGCCATCTTCACGCATGGAAAAGGCGATTTCATGTTCGCCAGCTTCGGTAACCTCAAGAAAGATCTTGTAGGGTTCGCCGCAGTGTTGCTTTTCGGTGCGTTGCTTGCTTTCCCAACGCCATTGTTGCTTGCCTTCACACCATTGCATTCGCTGACCCGAGTCGGGCCATTGTCCGTCGATACCGACATGCAATCCGTTGTCTTCGGAACCCGTCGAGTAAGCGCGAACCCAAACGTAATACTTGCCGGGAGTCGAGAAATGCACCTTGTACCGGAGCACTGCCAACTTGCCGGGGTCACCGGAAAAATTGATTCCGTTGGTGAGTTTGTCGGCATGGGTACGCCGCGTGTCGGGCAAAATTTCCAGGTAGGCACCGCCGCTGGCGTCGGCAGCATGGTTCGGGTCGCCATCCGGGGCGATGTCAAGATTGGTACCTGCGTTAGTCAAATAGAACGCTCGTACATCAGTTAACGATTGTTCAAAGAAATGTTCCGCCTCAATGGCGACCATCCCGTCTTGTTCTGCAAATACGACGGAATCGGAAACGATCGGTTCGCCCGCACTAAGCTGGGGCAAGGCTGCGGCAAATGCCAACACAAAGGAAAAAATCCAGTGAAGCAAAAGCGATTTCATAGAAAGATCTCGTGGTTAAACTGCCTGCAAAAGGCGGGGGGAAACTTACCGGCAATCATCTTAGCAGGGTTTTGATCCCCGCATCGTTGTGCACGTCTCCCATTCGGGTTCACCAAGATCCCGTTTAAGTCTCCTCAGCGTTAAGTGATCTCTGCCAAAGCGTAGAGCAGATCAATATTTCCGCAGGGCGACCCAACTCGTCGAAGCATGTTGATAACTTGGGCACGGTGATGGGTTGCGTGCATCGTGAGTTGAATCGCGGACTCACCCATCTTAAAACGAATGGGGGGACCACCGAAGTTAACCTCAATTTCGCGTTGCGACTTGGCTTGGTCAACGTCGGCCAAAAAAGCGTTCCTCGATTGTGCGTTGGATCTCCACCGTTCGGCCAAGTTCGTAACGGAAGTTGATGGGTCGGTCGGGGAAAGCGGTTTCGCAGCATCGACCCAGTACATGGCTGCCCAGCGTCGTTCGGCGTCGAGCATGTGGATTAGGTTTTTGCGAATGGAACCAAATCCCATTTCGAAGGGACGATCCAATGCATCGCTATCAAGCTGAGAGGTAGCTTCGAAGATTTTGTTCATCGCCCAACCGCTGTATTCAAACAACCGGTCGATCAATGGCGGTTCCCAAGCTACATCGTCACCGATGCTGACGTTGACGGCCAATCCGTACTGAGTCATTTCCTCGACAGTTTTGGGGGACTGTTGAGTTGGCCCCATCGCCAACCGGTAGAACAGATAGTCAATGCCACCAGGAACCTTGCGTCCCATGGTCCGCAGGTAGTTGAGCGCTTGGGCACGGTGATGTACCCCGTGTTGAAAGACGTGCAGCAACAGATCAAGCAATCGATGTTCAAATGCGGTTTTCGTGCTGTCCTCGTACGCGATTCGTTGTGACCAACCGTCGCTGCTGTGTTCTGCGATCAACGCGTCGCGTTTTGCGGATACTGTTTCCAAAGCATTGGCGATCTCTGGAACCGAAATTCCCTGAGGGTCTTTGGGGAACGGACGCCATGGGATTCCTTGCCAACGCTCCAGCCAAATTTCGTCAGCGGTTAGAATATGGAACAACGTGGCCCTGAGTGAACCAAAGCCCATCGCGCGAGGCTCGTCGAGCTGTTGATCGCTGATACCATCGCAGAGTGAAATGATCTTGGCGTTGGCCCAGTCGTTGTAGCGGAACAGCGAATCAATAAGCGATTGCATGGGGTGAATCAGTCCGTCGGGAGTAAAGCAATTGGTTAGTCGTCAAGTGAGTCAATCCGAGATCGCCGAGCACGCGATGGAGGCCGCTGGGATTTCGATTTGCTCTGATGCTTCTGGCGATACGAGTTCGTTCACGGAGTCGTCCTGGCATGCTGCTATCTCTTGATCCTTGCGTTCGGCAAGCTTCGCGGCTCTCGCCATCGTGACCGCCACGCATACAAGTCCCGCAGCATCAAGCGCTACTCCAACCATCGATGCGCCCGTGAGCGGTTCGCTCAACAGAAAAACAGCGGCAACGGCGGTGATCCCAGGAACGGTTGAAGTGGCGAGCGTTGTCACAACACTTCCGAGGGACCGAACAGCATAAGTGAACAGCGTCAACGAGCCGACCACCACAATCCAGCCATGAAAGATTCCCTGGTACAAGACGGCGAACGGTCCCGCTTCGACGAGTCGTTGGGAATCTCCAAACAGAAAATAAACTGGCAAAAACTGCAGGCAACCAAAAACGGCAACAATCGCCGTCGCGCGGATCGCATCCACCTTCAATGCTTGAACTCGGACGGTGTAGATCGACCACATCATGGGGCCACCAAGCAATAACAGGTCGCCAATCCACGCCTCGCTTCGTGATGGGTCACGACCGTCTAAGAAGAATGCGAAAACTGCCAAAAGCATCAAGCACAAACCGACCAGACGAATCGGAGTTACTTTCGCGACGCCCATCCACACTCCCAACGCGATCGTGAACAAAGGCAACATCCCGGCTGTCAACGCTGAACCATGTGCCGCTGGTGCATACAGAAGCCCCGTATACGTGAACGCCGTATAACCAGGACCCGCGGTCAAGCCGAGCAAGCAGCAGGTCTTCCACGATAGCCCACCTAGTCCAATACGAAGCAGCACAGGAATCATTACGGCGGCCGCAAACACAAACCGCAACAACATCAGCTCCATTGGCCCAAGCGGCGATTGAAGCAGCCCCCAACGTGATGCGATCACCCATCCAGACCAAACGCAGACCACTCCCAACAGTGCCGCAAACCCCAGGATGTGAACAGCCAAATTGTTTCGGTTCAAAGTTTGATCACTTGCAAGTATTCAGGGACGCGAAATGGAAGTTGCGCGGACTTGATATCACCGCGATCTAGATCAACCGGCGAAGTTTATCGCAACCAAAGCAAGCCAGACAGGTTTGCCACTCTGAAGGTTCACAGACGCCAGATTCAGTGCAAATAGCCTTTGGCTGTCTGCATCCGCACGTGTCGTGCGGCTTTGCCGTCACCATTGCCGGTAGCGTATCGGATCTCACGATGCAGTGGTGCTCTAAAGTTCAGCCAGAGCCACGCCGCCGGTCTTTTTGGCCAAATTGATCAGGTCTTCATTTTGCTCTTCGACGACAAACACATGCAAGATGATACCCTTGAGTTCCTTTTCGGTCACGTTGATACCATGGTCGCCATCGGTCACGATGATCAACTCTGGCCGGTCCGCTTCTATTTCCGCAACCACTTTCCGGATTCGCTTGATTCCTTCTCGCAGCGCAAGATTAATGTCGGTGTCATCACCGATAAAGAACTCGTAGTGGAGTTTGCGGATCTCTTCCTTTGCGTCCGCCACATCATTGACCATGATCTCTTCGTGTACAACGGAATCAAAAAAGCTGTAGCCTAGAATTGCCTCTCGGCGTCCGACCGCACGCAAACGATTCATTAAGATCGCCATCAGCTTGTAAATTCGCTCGCCCTTTTGCATCGACTTGCTACGGTCGAGCATCGCGTAGAAAAATTGCTTCTTGTCACTGCGTTTGATTTTCTCTCGCACCATGAAACTCTTCGTTGCCAGCCGGTAGCGAAAGTATTTCGGTGCCGCGACTTTCAACGCCCAAGCAGCAGGAGCGAGGCGAGGCAGTTCAGAGAACGATTCCATCATCCGCATCCGAGTCTGATCTCCGTCCGCGGCTGGAATCATCTTCTTTTCGTAGCGAGGTTGAAAAGCAACGTACTCGTTCGCAATTCGCGAAATACGAAGAAGTGCTTCCATGCTCGGTTCAGCCAGGAACCTTGACGCGACATCAAGCCGTCGGATCGACAATGGTTGCAGTTCTTTCTGGGATGTTTCGCGTTTCTTACCACCAAAACAATCCGTGAACAGCGACGCAATTCGGCCTCGTGTTTCAATGTTTTCTACCAATCGAATCGATGAAATACCTCGGTCATCAGCCATTTGGTCATGGTCAATTTGGTCGGTGGGTTTCAAGTGTTGTTCATCAGGCAAGCATTCAAGCAATTCGATTTCGTCAGCTTCAAGATTGCCGACCTCGCGCAAAGCCCAGTTGATTTGTTTTGTGATGACATCGGATGGAATGCCAACCGCCAGGGATCGTTTCGCAGTTGCGATCACGGCAATGTTGGCGATCGCGCGGTCGATATCAGTACGTCCTTTGATCAGGTCAAATTCGACCTCTCGTAGACAATTAGCTAAGTCCTGGTAAAGAGGAGCATCGCGGATCGACATAAACAGCATGTCGTCGAGGAACTGCGTCAACTTCCACATTCGCGAACGATACGTCGCAGCCACACGGCGCTCAATTTCATTCTTGCCAGCTACTTTGCCTTCATCGACCAGGTGAACGCCATCCCAGATGATTGGCACATCGATGTGCCCCATCCCAATCGAATCGAGCTTCTTGATCACTTCTAGCGTATTGATTTGTTGACGTCTCTCGCTTGTTTCGGGGTACGTCACATGAGTGTGGTATCGGATAAAGCGGCGGAATTTTCGCTCGATGAATACTCGATCCATGGCTACGAGCCCGCTTCGATTTCAGCGGAAAGTTCGTCCACGCGTTTCTCGACAATTTCCTTCCAGGCCAACAGCTTCGGATCGGATATTTGAATGTACATCAATTCGCGTTTCAGCTTGTCCATGCCGCTCATCAGATCCAACATTGCGTTGATCGCTTCGTCATTGACGTCGCCGCGCGCCTCTTGGTCGAGGTCTTGACCCGATTCAAAAATCGCATTGATCTCTTCCATGCGTCCTTTGAGCTGCTCGGCTCGTTCGTCGATATCGCTTAATAGGACTTCGACGCCGCCTTCGAGCAGTGCACTTCGAATGAGGGCCTCGACGTCTTTCTTGTAAGATTCCATGCCCTGCACATTTCGAATCGTCAGAATGTCTTCCACGATCAACTTCTTTCGACCGTGCCGACCAACACTATTGGCGGCAAGTCGCAGTCCACCTAGCGCGATCCGAGGTGAAACCTGGAATCCGTTTTCGCGGTCGTCGTTTAGGTTCGCGATCACGTGAGCGTAGATGCGATGCAGTTTGCGGCGGTCTTCCTTGGCGTCCGGATTGGCTTTTTCAAACAACGCTTCGTAGTCTCGCTGTTCGTAGGACGGCCATCGCACCTCAAGTTGCAGCGGAAACCGTTCCAGCAAAGCCTTCACCGCGTCGCTGTCTTTCGCGAATTGTCGAGGGTCTTTGTTCGTACACGCGATGATCAATTTCGATTGCATCGGTACAGCTTGGTCGGCGTTCATGAACACACGACGCGTCAGAACATCTTTGAGCGGCAATAACGCTTGGGAAGACGCATCAAGGATCTCTTCAAGCACGACCACTTCGTACGGCAGAAACGAACGATCGGTGTCGTATTCCAGATATTCATCGAGCTTCGCGATATTAGGGCCTCCCCACAAACGATCCTC
The DNA here is from genome assembly GCF_007859865.1 of Rubripirellula amarantea. NCBI lineage: Bacteria > Pseudomonadati > Planctomycetota > Planctomycetia > Pirellulales > Pirellulaceae > Rubripirellula > Rubripirellula amarantea. The sequence continues at coordinate 3,787,123 of NZ_SJPI01000001.1, forward strand.
GCTCATTCCTTCGCCGAACGACTGTAGGAAAATTTCCTGGTCGTCATAGCCAAGTGCTTTAAGCACCTTCATCACCATGTCGGATTTGCCATGCCCACCTGGTCCCCACAGCAGTACGTTGCAAGGTTGCAAGCAGGCATGAGTGAGAACCTGCACGATTTCACGGCAGTGGATAAACCGTTTGTTGAGAGTCGTAGCGACCAATCTTGGGATCTCTTTGCGAGCGGTTCTTAGGCCGTTACTGTGATCGTCAAAATCGCGATCTTCCAGTTGAATCTGAAAATCGGATTCCTTAGGCAGTTGTTTCTCGATTTTGCGTTCGAGGTCCGCCGTGTAAGACTGCATGCCCTGAACGAATCGAATGCTTTGAAACGAGTCGGCGGTGATTTTCTTGTCGGGTCGAATGCGTGCGGTGTTGGTGACCACCTTAAGAGACTGAATCGCCATGCGAGGCGACATCACAAACGACTTGGTTTCGTTGAGGCCCGCGATCACAGCGGAAAGTTGAGTTTGCATTTCCTTGCCGCCCATGCTGGAATTCTTGCAAACTTTAGCGAACAGTTCTCGGTAATGCTTCTTTTCGTAAGCTGGCCAACGGACTTCCTTTTGCAAAAGAAAGCGTTCCATCAATGCTTGAACCGCATCGTTTCCTTCGGCGAAGTCTCTGGGGTCTTTATTAGTGCAAGCGATCACGACTTTGGCGTTCATCTTGACGGCATCGGGGCCGTTCATGAATACGCGCCGCGTCAGCACGTCCTTAAGAGGAAGTAGAGCTTGCGCGGGAGCGTCGAAGAGTTCTTCGAAGACGACAACTTTATACTGCGGCGCCAGGAATGACCGCTTGGTGTCGTACTTCAGGCACGTGTCGAGTGAAGCCATGTCGGGACCTCCCCAAAGTCGATCCTCGCTCATGCCTTCGCCAAACGATTGCACGAACACTTCGCTCTCGTCGACGTCGAGTCCCCGCAGGGCCGCCATCACCATGTCGGACTTGCCGTGACCACCAGGACCCCACAACAGCAAGTTGCACGGTTCGTAAAAGGCCGCTGAAATCACGTCAGCGATCTCATCGCAAAACACAAATCGTTCTCGCAATGCCGACGTCACTCGAGGCAGAAGTTCAGGACGCGGCACGGGCGGCCAAGACGATTCTTTTGCGGCCAAGGCAGGTCGCTCACAAGATAAGAGGCGTGGGAAAAGGCATCTTCGCCAAGACGCCTGTATCATATCCTATCCAGGGTGTCTCGGTTTTACGCAAAGCACGATGGATCGTGCCGTTAATGCCATGACTACTGCAATGGATTGGTAGTAAGGAAACTTGCCGGGTATTGCTTCATTGGAAGGTCAACCGTGGTAGACTGGGTTGCTCCCACCCCGCTCGCCTTTCGCTATCGATCGGTCTCGCAGTTCGATGAAAAATTCTTCTATTCAACGTCGCCATTTGTTACGTGCGGCAGGTGCTTCGATAAGCTTGCCCTACTTCGCGTCGCTGCCATCGACGCAAGCTTCAAGTCGCACAACCGAACCCAAGCACCGCATGGTTTGCATTGGCAACATGCTTGGGTTTTATCCCGAGGCGTTCTGGCCGCCGACGATGCTGCCGAAGTCGCCTGCGGGCTTCGCTGAAACCAAAGCGTTTCAGTTTGGTCGAACCACGGGTCCGCTTGATCGAGTGCGCGAACACGTGACGGTTCTTTCAGGTTTGGACCACGGAATCAAAGGCGGCCATTTTTCGATTCATGCCCTGCTTTCAGGCGTGAAGCAGAACGACGCCAAAACCATGCCGATGGCGAACGTGACGGTCGACCAGTATGCAGCCGAATTCGTTAGCGGACAAACTCGATTTCCTACGCTAACGATCGGGAGTGAATCGGGCATTCACGGCGGTTGCCAGTTGTCATGGACTCGCAGCGGTACCCGTGTGCCGCCCATCCCAGGACCGCAACAACTATTCACAGAGTTGTTTGTGGGAACGAAACCGCAAGACAAGGCTGCTCAAAAGCAGCGGTTTGAACTGCAGGGATCGATCCTTGATTTCGTGCGAGGTGGTGCGGCCGATTTAAAGCGTAAGCTCAATCGATCCGACCAGGCGAAGCTTGACGAATACATGACCTCGGTACGTGAGGTCGAACAGCGGTTGGGGCGACGTCGCGAATGGGTCGATATCCCAAAACCGGAATCGCCTTTCGAACCGCCCAAGAACCAAAACATGGTCGATGACTTGCCGGTGCTCTACGACTTGATTGCGTTGGCGCTGCAAACCGATTCGACCCGGATTGCCACTTTGGAAATTGGTGGCGACTTTAACCCTCAGGATTTAGGCGTTCGGGGTGGCTACCACGCGTTTTCGCATCACGGTCAACAGCCTGATGCGATTGAGGCATTGGTAACATTGGAAACGTATCAGGTGGAACATTTCGCGAGGTTCATCGAGAAGCTCTCGTCGACCGAAGATGAGCATGGCACTTTGCTAGATCAAACTCAGGTTCTTTTTGGTAGTGGAATGGGCAATGCAAATTCGCACACCAATTCGAACCTGCCTTTGGTACTTGCCGGTGGTGGATTGGAAGGAAAGGGGCACCGCCATGGTCGCCTGCTCGCTTTCGACGAAACGTCGTCTCATCGTCCACCGCTCACCAACCTTTTCGTTTCCATGTTGCAGCAGTTCGGCGTCGAGACCGATGAATTTGCGACCAGCACGGGTACGTTGCGAGGTTTGGTATGAGACGGGTGCAAGGGTTGCTTGCCTTCGCCGCAGCGATCACGGTGATGGTTGGCACCGATAGTTTGGTGGTGCAAGCAGTTGAAAATTCGCAAGCTAAGCTTTACGAATTCGTTGAAAGCTACTGCATCGAATGTCATCTCGAAGATGATCCGTCCGGCGAACGGGAGTTCGAGTCTTTGGATCTTGCATCGTTAGATTCCGACACCCAGTTCGCAGTTCAAGAGATGATTGACCAGTTGACTCTCGGTAGCATGCCACCGGTCGATGCATCGCAGCCGAGTGTCGAGGAAAGGCTTGATGCGATCGAGGTGATGACTGCTGAATTAGCGGTCATGAGGTCGAAGTCTAACAGTACTGGCGGACGCACCATTTTGCGTCGGCTTTCTCGTCGAGAGTACCGCAACACAGTCCGTGACCTGCTGGGGATCGACATGACAATGTTTGATCCCACGTTGGAGTTTCCTGCTGACAATTTGGCTGGCAACTTTGACAACGTCGGCGATGCGCTCGTGACGTCGGGACATTTGCTCGAGCGATATCTTGGTGCGGCCGATCAGTGCATTGAAAAAGCGTTGGAGGCGACTTCCCCACCACAGGTTCAATCTTGGCACTTCAAAGACAAGTTCGTTCAACAAGCAGAGTTGAATGCGGCTCATCGGAGGGCGTTTCGAAACCGTTTCATCTGCCTTTATGATCACCCGCTGTCGGATATGCCCGAAGGCGCGTACGGGCATGTCGCCGAATTCAAAGATGGCGTGCATGCCGATGGCGTTTACGAGATTCGCGTCTTGGCCAAGGCAATGCATCGTGATTCGCCGTATGAACTCAAAGCACTTCGCATCGACTTAGCGGAACCGTTCCGACTAGGAATCCGTCCAGGCGATACTGCCATCAACGACATGGTGCACGTGCAACCGATTCAACCTTTGCTGGCCGAACAGAACGTCGAGCCGGGCGATTTTCAATGGTACACCTTTAACGTTCGGCTGGATCGTGGTTTCGCGCCTCGGTTTACGTTCGAGAACGGCATCCACGACTTTCGAGGATCGATCGGTCGCATCTATCGCATGAACAGAAACTTGCTTCCACCATCCATTCAGGGCGAGCAAGGAATCTTTACCCAGCGAATTGCATTGATAGATCAAGGGCAGGTTCCCCACATCCGCATCGACGAAGTGAAAATACGAGGACCCGTCGACTACCCTTGGCCTTCGCCGAGCCACCAAGCCGTGTTGGGAACGAAGTCGTTTGATGGCGAGCACGCACCCGAGTTGATTGAACGATTTGCCTCTCGAGCGTTTCGCCGACAACCGACGGACGAAGAAGTTCGCGATCTAAGCGGCTTTTACGAACAGCAAATTGAAGCGGGGCGTGAACCGATTGACGCGTACAAGGACACATTGAAGGCGATCTTGTGTTCGCCGTTGTTTCTGTACTTTCAAACGGTTGAGCAAGACGCGGCGCCTAGCGTTAAGCAAAGTGTCCTGGCCGAACGTTTGGCCTACATGTTGACCTCGACAACCCCTGACGAGCGTTTACGTAGACTCGCCGACTCGGGAAGGCTTTCGGATCGCGATGTCTTGATTGGCGAAGTTCGTCGATTGCTTAGCAGTCGTGCTTCCGAAGCGTTCGCTGCCGATTTCCTTGACAGTTGGCTCAACTTGCGGGCACTGGGATCGATGCCGCCTGATCCGAATCAGTTTGCACAGTACTATTCTGGCGATCTTCAGCTCGATATGAAAACCGAGACTCGCCTGTTTCTTCAAGACTTGATCCGTCGGAACGCGCCGTTGACCGAGTGGTTGTCGGCGAAGCACTCGTTCATCAACCGTGACTTAGCAAAGCTCTATCAGGTTGAAGACGAGTTTCCGTCCGATGATCCAACGTCGTTTCGCCGTTTTGAGTTTTTGGACAACGACCGCGGTGGTTTGCTTGGACAAGCGAGTGTGCTGACGGTATCGGCCAATGGCATCGAAACTTCACCCGTCGTGCGCGGCGTTTGGCTACTAGAAAACGTGTTGGGTACGCCACCGCCACCTCCTCCCGATGATGTCCCAGAGATCGATCCAGACACTCGAGGTACAAAGACGATTCGTGACCAGCTCACCAAGCATCGCGAAAGTGAGACATGCTACCAGTGTCATCGCAAGATTGATCCACCGGGCTTTGCGCTAGAGTGTTTTGATGCGATCGGCCAAACCCGTCGCTTCTATGACAAACGCAGAAGACTTCAGGTCGATACTTCAGGTGAACTGCCTGGCGGGCTTGCCTTTGATGGTCCGTCGGAGTTCAAACAACATCTTCTTTCGCGAAAAGAGTTCTTTGTTCGCACGTTCACCGAACGATTGATCACCCACGCTCTCGGCCGACCGGTCGAGGCCACCGACCGAGCCGAAGTCGATGCAATCATTCAAGAAGTTGCATCGCGAGGCTATCCCACGCGCGAGTTAATCGAATCGGTCGTGCTAAGCGAAATGTTTGGTAGGTAAGATCGTATCAAGCGGTTGCCTACCAGCGGACTTCGGTTCCTACGGTCAAGCCTAGAAACCCCAGGCCATCGTCGATGGGGGTTCCGCTGGCCAATCCGCTGTCAGCCCCAGTGAATACGCCCGAAGGATTGGGGCCGCCGACATTAGCAAAGTGTTGGCCTTCAATCGCGACGCTGATGTTGAAGTACTCGCAAGGTTCGTAGCGAATGCCAAGTTGAATTTCGGCATTCCCGGCCAAGGTGTCAGCACTGTCGCTGCCACTGCGAAGATCAATTTCCCCGACGGATTGGACGACGTTGTTGACGTTGTCGCCGACCGCATAGGATTTGCTACCGAATAGCATCGACCCGCGAACGTTTGTGAACAGAGCCAAGCGTTCGTACGGCAAAACGTGATTCAATCGCAAAGCGACGGTGGGGCCGAGCCCGCGAAATTCCGAGCGTGCGGTTGCGTTGCCCTGGTCCGTGATAGCCGAGTAACTCTGACCGACTTTGGCATATCGGATGCCTGCGTAAAGGTCCAAGGGGCGCGCGATATTTCGCTGCATTTCAAAGTCAATCACATCGGTGCGAATCGTGCTCAGAAAGGTGCCTTCTTGGATGAACGCGATTCCGGTAGTGATGTCGCCATCTTCGCTGACATAGCCAACCGTGCCTTCGTATCCCGTGGGTAGCAATCCATTGGTGTCGTTGGCGTCAAAGTCTTCGCCATGACGAAATTCCCAAAAGCGAACACGCCAACCTAGCGAGTCGGCTTCGGCCTCTCGACCGAACTGCACTCGCGGGCTGTGTTCAAGTTCCCAGGGGAATCCTACATGCGAATAGCCTTCGTCAGTTTCGACGATAACGCCCGTTGAATTGTCCTGCATCGGCGCGACCAGCACGCTTTCGTAGCTCGCAAACCACTGTGCCGAACTCCGGGCAGGTTGTCGCATCGACGAAGCGCCGAGTTGGTGCCTGAGCGATTCGATTTGGTTGGCCTGCGATTGCATCTGAATTTGCAAGTCGGCGACTTCGGTCAGCAAGTCGACTCCGCCGGGTGTGTAACTGGCTTGGCTGACGGTGTCGGATTGCGGTTGACCATAAAGATGATCCGCTGTCGTGACGCCCGATTCGGTGGTGTACTCGGTTGATGAGTCGAATGAGTAACCCGACGAGGAGGAATCTTGGCCAGATGAGTTGCCCGTAGGTAGTAACAAAGCAAACAAAGTTAAGACGCAGGCATTGAAGCATCCTGAAAGTGTGATTCGTGAACCGCAAGCGGTGCTCGTCAATGACACCACATCTTGAGGATGGTCAGGGTGCGGGCAAATGGGGCGAGTCGACATTTCGGTGTTCTCTTGAATCTAGGTTGAAGCGTAGCGACCGACAAAGCGACGAACAGCAAAGCGAATCTAGGTGGGTTTCCGTCTAAGTATTCCCGTTAAACCTGCTTGAAAGCAGGTGATCATTGTGTCTCGGAGAGGGAAATCAGCGGTTTTGAATGCGTCGATGCCGCAAAAATGATTGGCTAGCAAGTGCATCCACCGGTGGCCTGTAACAAATGAGGCGCTGCAGCGAAAGATCAACTTGATGTCGTCAAGTTGGGTGTTTCCCGCGAACCAATCTAGCAGCGTTCGGCCGCAATCCGTAGTTTCACGGAAATTGTTTTTCGGTTTGCAGATTGAATGGGCCTCACACCAGTCAATTGAGCAACCGCCGAGCGTTTGCCGATTGGGCAAAGCTCACGATTAGCCCCGAATGGATTTGGGACCGACTGAGATGAAGACTGATTCACTGCTTGAGCAACTACGCCGCAAATATCATCTGCCTTCCATCCGAAAAACTTCAAGGACACGGCAAGCCCGAAAACGAACCCGAGTCGCGCGAAGACGGTCCACGTTTGAGTCGCTCGAGCTACGACGAGTGCTAGCGGCGGAGGTAACGCTTGTCGGCGACACTCTAGAGGTCCGCGATCTCCCGGGCAGTAACGATGACCTTTCGGTGGAACTTGTCGGTGCAGATTATGTGATCTCCAGCAATAATCCGGTTGCTGTCGTGGGGGTTGCTGATTCCGACTCCAACGCGAACTCCGCCACCGTTGCGAAAGGTTCGATCAATGCGATTAACGTTATTGGATCTGATGGGACGGACTCGTTCACAATCAAGGACGTCGGTCTTGCTTCTCTTTCGATCACGGGTGGTTCCGGCGACAACACACTCATCGGCCCCGAAGCCAGTGGAACCTGGACCATCGCCGGCACCAATGCCGGCAATGTCAACGGTGTAACATTCTCGGGAATCCAAACGCTAGTCGGAAACGATTCGGGAAATCAGTTCACGGTAACCGCCGGATCAACACAATTAAGCATCGTTGGCGGAACCGGTAATGACGCACTTACGATTCAAGCAAGTGGAAACGAAGTTTCTAGCTCGGCTGGGACAGTATCGGTAAGCGGACTTCAGTCGATCAACTTTGACTCGGCCATTGAAACCGTGGTCGTGAAGGACTGGGGAATTCGCTCAACAGATCAAAGCGACTTGCTCGAAGGATTGACAGCGTTGGCGACCTTCGGTGATGAGCTGAACAAATTACGAGGGTTCAACTCAGCCTTGCCGCTCGCTGGGAATGGTGGAACCGATGCAGACACTCCGATGATGTTTACGGATTTGGAAAATCCAGGGCAAGTGTTTCAAAATTTGAAGGACGGTGTGCAGACAGCGTTCAGCTCGGCGGCAACCTCCACTCAATTGGAAAGCTATTTTCTTTCGGATATCGCCGCCAGTGTCGGTGACGCAAGATTGGCGATCGCATCGGATGGTTCCCAGAGTGTGACGGTTGACCTCAGTTTTAATTCAGCAGGCTCGCTGCCAATCCATTTGGCGGGTCAGGAAAACTTGGAACAACAGGGGCTGTACTTCGCTGATGACGCTACGTACCGACTAAAGTCCAGCACCGATTACGAACTTCAATTCGGAATCGATTCGACATCGTTCTATGTTGAGTTTTTGAATGATCAGTTCACCGTCGATGTAGACCAAGACAATGTTTCGATCGATAGCACGGACCTAAGGGTTGGAGTGCTAGGAACGACGATTGATAGTGGGGCTACGTTAATCAACAATGCGACGCTGACCGTTTCAATTTCGGATCATGAAAGCAACGGAAAGAAGCTAAGTCTTAGCGAGCTGCAAAGCCTTAGTGATTCCAATAGTGGCACGTCGATCCGGGATCTTGCGTCAGTCGGTACGCAAGGCAACGTGAACGTAAATCTCACGGTGACACCAACGGCTCAGCCTGGTTTTAATTCGGGGGTGGCCAGTAGCAGTATCCAAATCGGTGGGGCTTCGCTCGATAGTTTTCGAGACATGCCCAATGGCACGCCTATCTTCGCAAGCGATGAAATGCTCGCGTTTGCACGAATGTCGAGTCAAGACTTGATTGATCCGCTTACGCCTTTCTCAGGCTGGTTGAGCGATGTAGCTAAGAGTGGTCACTTCGACGCAAGCCTACCTTTAGTTGATGCCAAGATTGGTGATTTGCTCGACTTCAGCGGGGCACTCGATCGAAGTCTGATCGATCAACTGGGTGAGCAGAGTCGAATCACGGCACTGAGAACGCCACAGATTTCGTCGGGTGTCTCTGCGTTCGACTTGAGCGGCGACGCAACCTTCACGCTTACTTATGAAGGGAAGGACTACGTCGTTCATGTTTTGGACAACAACCAAGACTCGTTAGCGGGGCTTATCGGAGACATCAACACTGCCATTGCCGCAGTCAGCACACCTGATAACGAACTTGCCCAACATGTACGAGCGCAAGCGGTCACATCGTCTGGTCTTGGGACCGCGTCGACGACCGGCGTCATCAGTTTTGGCGCGTTCGTCGATACAGCCATCCCGTCGGACCAGTGGGGTCTCGATACCACGAAAGCCATCGACATCAAGCTCGGTCTGGAAGATCAAGCCGCCGAGTTAGGGTTTGGCGCCGGACGTCGTGCCGATGACGTTCGCCTAAAGTTCGATAGCGTTCAAACGTTTCTAAAGATCATTGCTGACCTGAACAACGGCGTGTCCCTTACATCGTCCTTCGACGCGGCGAGTTCCAAACTCACTTTTGACGTAGAGCTTTCGGAAGAATTGCTTTCCGTTTCCAAACCTTTGATCGCTGACTTGAATCTAGGTGCATTATCGGAAATCAACACCGCCAGCGACGTCGAACTTACACCCTACGTAGATCTTAAATTCCGCTACGGTTCGGATCTGAATCCGATCAGTCAGTCGCGACTGTCGCCGATCGGTGAGATCTCGCAGGGAGGCCAACTCGAAAGCGATGCTTTATTTGAACTGAACATCGATGGGACACCGTACGTCATTACCGTGGCCAAGGATGAAAGCAACGATAGCCTTAGTGACTTGATTGACGACGTCAACACGGCGATTAATAGCACACTGAGCGTAGCCTTGGCTTCGGATATTTCGGCGAGCCTACTCACCCAAACGCTGACCACGGATCCGTCAAGCACGCAAGGGGAATTTCGTCCGCAACTTAAACTCACTTCGTTGGGTGGCAAGTCGCTGGCGATCGATTCGGTTAACGACGTCGCTCGCAAGCAGTTGGGGTTGGACACAGGAAACTATGACGTAGCTGGGGTGAAGTTTTTAAACACCTCGGCCAAGGCTGAGATCGCCACCGGCTTGCATTTTGATGTGCAGATCGGCACTGTGCGGACGAACGGAATAACCGTGGCGGCGGGTCACTACGGAACGCTGTCGGCACTAGCGGACGCAATCAACGTCGCGTTCGGAAACAATGGAATCGACAGTCAGATAAGAGCCGAAATCGCCGACTACCAACTTAACTTCGTACTGCAAGGCTCAAGCAGCGATGAATACGTCGCGGTGTTTGCCCAAAGCGGAAGTGATTTGCTTGAAGTCTACGGCTTCGTCAACGGCCAGTCTGATCGTGCCGACGATCTAGCACCGTCATTCTTCGATGCGAGCGCGTCAAACGGTGTGCAATTGAGCGGAAGTGTGGCCGTAACGTGGACAGCGTCGGGTGCTGATACGGCTCAATACAACTTCGTTGAACTCGATATTTCCGACGCTGCCGCGCAGGGATTCTTCACTCAGAAGAGTTCACTCAGTGACATCGATGCATCCGTCGACGATCTTGTTTCGGTGACGGATCTGGTCGTCACTCGTGGAACGCTTACCGCAGACAACCCGTTGGCTGGTTCCGCCGCTTCGGGAAAACTGACCACCGATGCGACTTTTGAAGTCTCCATCGACGGATCGGATGCTATCCCAGTGTTGGTTAGTTCAATTGCGACGACGACTGCAGCGAATCGGCCTAGCGGATTGGGCGCGAAGGTCTATGAACTCAATGGCGATGCGAACTTTCAAATTGCGATCTCTGACTCGGGCGGTACCAGCAACCATGCAGTTACAGTAACCGACACCGGTGGCAACAAGAACATTGGTGATCTCGTTGAGGACGTTCGATCGGCGATCGAATCTGCTGGCTTGGACAGTACGTTGAGCGTCCAGAGCGACGGTGGGAGACTGCAATTTTCAGCAAAAGAGCCTAGCGATGGGATCACCAACATTGCGATATCCTTTGCCGATACAAACGCCGCAAAGCAGCTTGGTTTTGTCAGTGGCCAACAGCAAGACACCACGGAATTGCTGAATGCGGTTAGCAATGCTTTAGCCACCGCCGGAATTGGCGAATCGCTGGCAGCAAGTTTAGACGCGAACAATCACCTCGTCCTGAGTGCCGCCTTTGGTAAATCGTTAACAATCTCGGTGGAATCGGGCAACACAGCCGCGACCGAGCTCGGTTTCAACGCTTCAGTCAACCAGGTTTTAACACCACCCTTGACGGCGCCGCAGCTAAGCGACGCTTTGAATATCGTCGATACTGCTGATCACGCTTATGTGTCTGACGCCGACTTGAGAACCCTCGTTGATGACTTCGCGACAGCGCATGGCGGCGAGTCGTTGCAGTTCGTGCTAAACATTCCTGCGTTTGTAAGAGGTGAAGTCTCGCCTGGACCCGACGATCGGATTGCGTTTACCGCTACGATGACCGACATCACCGCAGTCGTCGACGCGGCTGAATCGGAACTGGGTCTATCGAACAATCAAACAAGCGAGTACCGACTTGTTGCGTCCAATGAGCTAACACTCGACACCCAGCACCCAGGAACGATCACTGCCGATGCAACTTTCGACGTAACGATTGGCGGTACCAGTCCGACAACGAAAACGATCGAGTTGCGTCGGGGTTTAACAGCGGACAACAAGAACGAATTGGGTTTGGTCACTGACCTCAACGCTGCCCTAGTCGACGTTGGGCTCACCCAAGTTCACGCGGAACTGAGTGAGGGCAGAATCAACCTGCTGCACAAGGACGGCAACAAGTTAACGATTAGCTCCGCTAACGCAGTCGCAACCAACGAATTGGGACTCAGCAATGGCGATAGTTCAAGGCAAGTGCTGCAAACCTTACCCGTGACAACCACGGGTGGAACCGACGGATACGGACGACTTGGTTCCACAGCGATCTTTATGATCGCCATCGGATCGGGCGCCGCGCACACGATTACTGTTTCCCGAGAATCCACACTCAGCAACACTTCCAACAGCGACTTGTTAGATGATGTACGCGATGCCTTGAGTGCAGCAAGTGTCTCGGCTTCGGTGCAAGCAGAGTTGTCTGGTTCTGACCTGAGGTTTGTGAGCGTATCACCAGATCAATTGCTGACCGTTCAGGTTCCGCAGCGAGCCGACGTTGCCATCGAGTCGGTGTCGAAGAACATTTTTGACAAGTTGACGGGAAGCGATGTCATAGAGACGCTTCAGTATGCCAGTGATGTACTCTCGGCATCGGTTTCGGCTGACGACGATCCCTTGGATAACTTTGTAAACTATCTAAAAGCTTCATTGCCGTTCCTGGGGATCAAAGGCAACGAGCTAAATGACTACGACGATATCTTTGCGTCGTTGATCGTAGGTGCAGATAGTGCTCAAGCGACCAGCCTTCAATCGCTCACTCGTGCTATCAACGATCTATTGGCAGTCACGTCGGCTCCCGATGATCCGGATCCCAGCCATCCTGGCATCGCGTTTACGTTCAACGAAGACGTGTTGGAGTTCGAGTTGGTCATCGTTCACGATGCCGCTCGCAAGGCAAAGTTTGGTGTCGACGCGTACGCGCTAGCTGAGCTGGCCGATGGCGGCATGCCGAGCGCGCTTGACGACAAGCGGGTATTCATTTCTGATGCTCTGAACATGCTCGATATGACGGTGGAATCAACCGCCGTGGTGGATCTCAGTTTCGAGATCGAATACGCGGCAGTGGAACCGGTCGTTTCCATGGTGGATCCGTCTTCTGTTGAGATAGAGTTCAGTACGAACTTCACTGATCTCGATTTTCAAGCCGGTGTGGGACCCGTCAACTTGTACGTTAAGGATGGAGCGATCCGTTTTTCGGGATCGCCTGACGGTACCGGAGACGCCAAGTACATCGTTGACTTCGCTGGTCCCCTCACCCTAGACGGTCAAGAATCGCTAGATCCAATATCTGAATTCAGCGTGGATCTTCAAGGTGCAGCTCGCATCGAGCTTCCGCTCTACGGTACGTCATCGGTTGACTCGGGATTGGGGGCCGGAGCGCCGACTCCGCTCGTGTTTGAAGTCGGCCAATTGTCAAACTTGATGGACGAGTCGGGCAATCCTGTTCACATTCCCAATCCCGATGATCTTCCCGATCTAGCGGAAAGTGTTGACAGTCCGCTGAATGAGTTGCTGTCGAATCCTGAATTTCTAATCAACGGTCTAGACCGCGTACTGGGCACCCTGCAGACGTCAATTGAGACGCCGTTTGCTGCGCTCGAGAACCTGCCGCTTGTTGGTGACCAAATCATGGACGCGGTTCAGCCGGTTCTTGATGAGTTCAACGACATGCGCGTCGAGGTGCGTAATTTCCTTGAATCGAAATACGCAGCGGCGGTAGGCGAAGGAAGGCACGGAGGAAACGTCAAGCTGATTCTGCAAGAGGCCCTGTTCGACCTGTTTGCGGGAAGCGAAGACGGTGGCAATGCAAACGGCACGGTTATCGACGGTAACGACGACGGGAAGGGCCCGCGACTCGGTCTGTTGAAGGACCTGATCACCGATGGAAACGGCGTCAAAGATTTCGGCGACATTCTTCTTATTGATGGAGGCACCGATTTTGCTGAATTCGATTTTCACATCGGTCAAAGCTACACCATCGCGTTGCCTTTTGAGCTCGGGTTTGGAGTCGCAAACCTAGGCCTCGACCAAATTCTTCCCAACTTTGGCTTCAATGTCGATGGCGGTGAAGGCGTGACCTTCGAACTGTCTTGGGATTTTCGTTTTGGGTTTGGAGTCAGCAACGAAGAGTTGTTCTATGTGAAGACAAACCAGACCGAGAATATTGCCGATCCAACTTCCGACGAAGTAGCCGAACTTGTTCTCGCCGCAGATGTGACGATTCCAGGTTTCAATTCGGACATCAACCTGGGATTGGCGGGCGCATCAGTTAGCGACGGTGTCGCGAGTTCGACTCGCATCACCAGTGCCGGACAAATCAGCCTCGCGGATACTATCTTTGGTAACGGTGAAACCGGGTTAGAGGGATCGTTTGAAATCGAGTGGGAAAAAGCCAATGGAGATAAAGGTACGTCCACGTTCAGCAACATTGGCAGCGGGTTAGCAGGCGGCGGAACGTTAGCGGCTCTGGCATCACCGGTCAAAGTATTGCGTCTGATCGAACAACTCAACTTACAACTTCTTGACCTCACTTCCGGCGGATTCGTCGCCACGCCGGACTTGAGCGTGATTGACACCGAGAACCCGGGCTTTGGGATCCGCATTACTTCGCGAGATCCAGAGATCGTACACATGACAATCAACCCGACCTCGGGTAATGATTTCGGATTCTTGCCTGGTCAAGCTGAGGACCAGCGTTCGATCGGACTTGGGTTTTCGGAAGAGCAACTCGCAACCGCCGGGGTCATCACGGCAGAAAGGGTTGCACCGGTCGATGGTGTTCTTGCTCAGGATTCGATCATCACGCTAACGGTCGCAAACACGGAAGTACCGGTTGTGCTTCGTCAGTCGACGTTGCTCGATGAGGTAAGCGATCCAGATGGCACGAGGACTTTCGACGGTGTAAGCGACGTCGAACTTGACAACGATGTGATCAAGATCGACGCCGGCAACTTAGAAACCGGCGATGAGGTCTATTACGGAAACACTGCTGCCTCGGGGAACGAAGTGGTTCCGCTGGTCAAAGGCACGCGATATTTCGTTATCAAGGTATCCGATAGCCGTATCAAGTTGGCTGAATCCAAGGCCGACGCTGAAAGTGGTACCGCGATTGACTTAACCGAACATGGCAAGGATTCGCCGACGGTTCATACACTGACAACGACTCTCACCGGTCAGGACGCTCTTATCTTTCAGCTTAACGAGCAGATCAATCTTGCGATGGGGGAAGCTGGATTTGTATCGGCCGACGGCGAAGTGAAAGCTACCTTGGAAGGATCCAAGATCAAGCTGACCGGCACGGAATCGACGGCGACGCTGGAAAAGGTCGAATGGAGTCGGTTAGACATTTCTCGCCTTGGCGTTGCGTTTTCGATCGATCTAAAGGACCCCAGCGGCGATGGGCGTTTGTCATTGCCGGAGATTTTCTCTGATCCAACGGAGTCACTTTCGGTAGTGTTGTCTACCGAAGCGCAAGCCAGGTTTAATGTTCAGACAAACTCGAACCTAATCACTGACTACGTGGAAGGACTCATCGGTTTCGGTGGTCTGGGACTGCCCCAAGTCGAGTTTGACTTTAAGGCGGACTTCGAGGGAAGCGTTGATGCAATAGGCGACTTCGATCCGGAGTACACGATCGACGGTTTCCAGTTCGCCAACATCCAAGTGGATGCCGGGGAATTACTGAGTACGCTTTTGGCACCTGTGTTGACCGGCATTCAAGAAATTCTTGGTCCAGCGCTCGATATCCTCGGACCTTCCGTCGATGCGACCGAAGGATTCCTCAATAAGCCGGTTCCAGTGCTTAGCGAGATTTCCAGCCTGCTTGGGATCTCAAACAATTTCTCGCTGTTGGATTTTACCGGGAACAAAGACTCCATCAACTTGTTCCTTGACTCGATCGGCAATCTGATCGAGTTGATTGATGCGTTCAACGACATCGACTTTAGCGATGGCCCGATCATGGTGAACTTGGGCAGTTGGGAATTGGTGTTCGACAAGAAAAGCCCGTTCTACTTCCCGAAAACGAAGTTGCCGGTTCCTGTTGAAGTGGTTGACATCTATGCCGAGTCCGGCAGCCAAGACGATGCCGTCAAAGCTCTGTTGCAGTTACTTGGAATCCGCGCCGACGGTACTTCGTCGAATGAGCAGACCGAGGGCGGATTCAAAGTTGATATTCTCGATCCATCGAACATCTTCAAGCTCATTGTCGGCGATACGTTTGACATTTTCAGCTTCAATCTTCCGAAGCTTCATCTTGAACTTGGTCTCGACGTTGGTTTCGACTACGACATTCTTGAATTTGCCGTAGATGGTGGTTTGACCGCCGATGTCGACCTCAGTTTTGTTTATGATTCGACCGGTCTTGACCGTATCATGGACGCACGAAGTCAGGGATTAAAGCCTGACTACTCTGACTTGCTCGACGGATTCTATGTCCGAACGATCAAGGGGCCCGAGCTATCGCTCAACGCGAACTTCACCGGTGGTGGTGCGGTTGATGTTCACATCCCGCCTTTCTGTATCGATCTGGGGATCTTCGGTGATGCCTGTTTCCCGCGATTCGATATTTTCGTCGTCAACGCGAATGCGCATGCGAACTTTGAATTGGGTTTGGACCTGCGAGATCCCAATGAGGATGGAGCATTAAGGCTCGACGAAATCTTTGCGTTGACCAACGACTTTCAAAATCCCGAGAACTTGTTCTATCTGTTCGATATCCTCGCCAGTGCCGATTTCGGTTTTGGTATACGCGGTCGAATTCTCAATGTCGGGCTGAGTACCGACGACCTTCCCATCGACGTGACGAGCATTAGCGGCACGTTCTCTGCGCAAGATTTCTTTGGAAAGGCTCTTGGGCTACCCAACCCGTTTGCGCCGATTCTTGGTGAAGTAATTGGGGCCAAGGGACCTGGAAGCGTTGTCGATGGCGGCAGTGGAACCATCACGACTGTGTCACCAAAGTCGACTCGTGTTCTCCGAATCAATGCCGGCGAGTTTGACTATGCACGCATTCACGATGATACCGATGACAGCGACGGAGTGACGGGATGGTCGGTCTCGTATAGCGGTACGTCGTTGATCATCAGTGATGGGAAAGGCAACACAACTGAAATCGACACCAGTGTGACTCCGGTTGATTCAATCGTTTTCCGTGGCAGCGACGCGGACGATTCTATCGACTTCAGTGGTGTGCCGGCGTCAATTTCCGTTGATGCTCGTGGTGGCTTAGGGAAAGACCACATTACAGGCGGGGCTGGCGCTGACATCATTCTTGGTGGGGATGGAAACGATACGATCATCGGAGGTCCAGGCGCCGATGCACTGTATGGCGACCATGGCAATGACCTTTTGCAAGGGCAAGCCGGAGAGGATTTTCTTATCGGCGGACAAGGCGCGGACACCCTTGAAGGCGGATCCGGTGGTGATCAGTATCTTTACGGAACGACAAGTGGTGACCGTCGGAACTTTGGTGCCGATACGATTACCGAAGACACCGACACGACGTTCAGAGAAGGAACCATCCTGAACATCAATGATGTGCGTGACGAATACGCCTATGTTGTCGGAACTGGCACTTTTGTGCGTGAGCACTCAAGCGATGCCATGGACATCGAAGATCTTAGTTACGATACCGGCGTGATTCGGGTAACCGCTGCAGATCACGGATTGCAAACCGGCGATAAGGTCACG
This sequence comes from Rubripirellula amarantea, assembly GCF_007859865.1. Lineage (NCBI taxonomy): Bacteria > Pseudomonadati > Planctomycetota > Planctomycetia > Pirellulales > Pirellulaceae > Rubripirellula > Rubripirellula amarantea. The sequence goes on from NZ_SJPI01000001.1 coordinate 3,804,306, forward strand.
ATTGCGGGCGTGGAAGGTCCGCCAAATGTAAATCTTCTCTATACCATCACAAGAATCAACGACAGTACGTTTGATTTGCAAGGTTCGACGGTTCCTGACGTTGGACCAATCGTGATCACCGTCCCTGATCACGGACTTGCCATCAACAGTGTGGTGCATAACGTGACGGTGACGGGTGTCGGTGGCGTGTCGAACGCCAATGGTACTCATTCCATCGAGGTCGTCGACGCCAATACGCTACGGATCCAGCAAACCGGTTCGTCGCCAATGTTTATCGGTGGCTATGAGCGAAACAATGGTGCCGGATTCATTCTGGTGCCGTCCGATCGAGCTCAAACCGATATCGACAATGATAAATCGGCTGCCCTAAAGCGAATTTCTGATACCGTCGATTTCACCAGCCTTGCTGGACGCGATTCGATGACGTTTGCGCTTACCAACAGTGGTGCAACGATAACCGTTGGCAATGGTGCCACTTCGGTCAACATGGTCACGGTTACTAACCAACAGGTCGAAACCTACTTGGGTGGTCGAGGCGATGACACCTTTAATGTCACCGGCACAAACAACCATTACGTCCATCTCGATGGCGGCGAGGGATCTGAAGAATACTTCGTGCAAGTCAGCGACGATCTGCACGGCGACATCTTTGTTCACGACTCGGGGTACGTCACCCGTGCTTCGGACCGGTTGCTCGTTTTCGGACGAGACAGCGCGACGGCCGACGAAATCGGGCTTACCCGCCAAAAGATTACCTATGCCGCGGGTAAGGCAATCCAGTACTCGCCCGAAGACAACGTCACGAATGCCGATACACCTAGCGGTCTGGAAAAGCTCCAAATGGACCTGAAGGCTGGCGATGACGTATTGAACGTGCAGGGCACTTCGGACGAAATGGAAGTTATGCTCCATGGCGATGCGGGAACGGACACCTTCTATGTCGGTGTGATGGTGGGAGATGGCAACGTAAATCCCCCGGCCGGCAATCTGAACGACATCAATGGAATCGCTAAGAATGATGATGGTCCAGGCCCCTTGGTCATCAACGGATTCAACGACGACCCTGATGCGATTCCCGGTGCTGACGATGCCGACGTGCTGTACGTCATTGATGCATCGGATTCAATCGACAACGTCGCGGACACCGCTGGCAAATTAACAGCCAGCACGATCACGGGACTGGGCATGGACGTCGGAATCGAGTACTCGGCGTTTTGGCATTTGGAAGTCCGACTCGGACAAGCGACGGACGAATTTGAAGTCGAAAGCACACATCGTGGTACCACGGCCGTATTCGGTGGATCGGGAGCCGATGCAATCGATGTTACTGGTACGGGCCATCTAGCGAGCACGCTTGAAACCGTTGTTCCATCTGACATCTCGATTGTTCAGACGGTCGTTGGCGTCGGGGCTACTTCATCCGTTCAAACCATCACGGTCGACGAAGTGGGCGGCGGCTTCTTCCAACTTGAATACAACGGTCAGACTTCGGATCTGATCTACCATGACATTGAAGCAGACAACCTGAAGGAAACATTAAAACAGATCGGCACCGGCGATGTCGCGGTAGAAAAGTCACAGGTCAATGACAAGCTAACCTACATAGTGAGTTGGACTACCAGCGGGCCGAAGTATTCGCTTACATCTGCCGCTGTAACCATTGATGATCTCGCCAGCAAGCGAATCCACATCACCAACACCGACGGAGTTAAAAACAGCGTCGAAGAGACGGTGACGTTGTCGTTTGCCGCAACCGCGGGCTATTACACGCTTCAGTTCGTCGATACCGATGGCACCGAGACAGTCCTCGGTGCCGAAGATTCGGCGGTGCTTCCGTTCTTCGACCTTGATCGTCGATCACGAGAGTTGCATGATCTTGGTGACCCTAAGTTCGCAACCTTGGCGGAAGCCGAGGTCGAAGCGGTGACAGAAGCGAGCAAAGCGATCCGAACCGCGATCGAAGGATTGCGTTTAGTCGGTTCAGGCTTTGTCGATAGCGTTACGCACTCGGGGAACAGCTTTACCGTCACGTTCAAGAAAGACCTAGGCGACTTGCCTCGTCTGATTGCCGTTGAAACATCGCTATTAATTGACGGTGACGACAACGCCGACACCATCAATATTCAATCCATTGACGCCGCTACGTTCGTGCATGGTGGTGATGGTGCCGACTCGATAAACGTCAATATCGACATCAACGCGGCGGACGTGGTGATTGACGATATCGTTGGCCCGCGTCCAGATCGAGCAACCATCAATGGCGTCAACGATTTGTTGTCTATCGATGGCCAAGGGGGCGGTGATGACTACTTTGTGTACATGTTTGGCGGCGAAACAAATTCGTTGCTCAATTTGTTTGATTCAGGTCGACCATCTGATGGTACCGACGTTGGACGGATTGTCGGGACGAGCCAAGAAGACCTCTTTCTGTTACGTGCAGCGGTCGCCGATGGAGGACTAGCATCGGTTTCGATGATCAAGCCAACGGTAGCCGCCGACGCAATGCGCCCGAGCGATGAACCTTTGGATGTCGAGCGAGTTAATTATAACTCTGGACTAGACTCGCTCGAAATCTTCGGCCGTGATGGTGATGACCGCGTGGCTGTGGACGACACTCGCGCCGACATCAAAATCTATGGTGGCGAAGGCAATGACTTTTTCCAGGTGGGACAGCTCTATAAGTCCCAACGAACCAACGCGGCTGGCATTCCTAACGCGGATGTCTTTGCGACGATCGAAACCACGCGAGGTTACCTTTCTAATGGCAACAGCAGTCCACTAACCATCCTTGGTGGTATCGGGGACGATGAATTCCTTGTCTATCACAACCTAGCGCCGTTGCAATTGTTTGGGAATGCTGACAACGACACTTTTCTAATTCGAGCGTTCGCACTTGTGGGATCCCAAGAAGACCTTCGCGATCGCACTGATGTCAGTGGTGGTGCTGGCGCTGACTTGATTCAGTACGCGATCAATGCACCGGTCAACATCGATGGCGGCGACGGTTTCGATACGATCATTGTGGTGGGAACTGAATTTGGCGATGACTTTGTCGTCACTGAAAATGGCATCTTCGGGGCCGGCCTCAATATCACGTTCGTGCGTGTTGAGTCAGTTGAAGTCGATGGTGCGGAAGGGGACGATCGATTCTTCATTCTTGGTACCGGGGCCAATCTGATCACTCATGTGACTGGCGGACTCGGAAGCGATACCTTCAACGTCAACGGGCCAACTCCTGATATCATCAGCAACGACTTGCTCGGACACAGCGGTTTGGTTTCGCATTTGGTCGAAAGTACCGATAGCGACTATGCCGGCGTCAAAGTGGAAGGCATCTCTGCCAACGTTGCCGACGACGATGAGCCAGCGATTCGAATTATCGTTTCCGATGGATCGTCGGTGGTGTCCCAAGGCCAGAACGACACCGACAACTACTTCATCGCGCTAACTCGCAAACCAGAAAATGGTGCGTTCGTAATCGTGAAAGCCATCGCTCCTCGAGGGTTGCGATTCAAGCGTGTTAACGGACAGGACGCCGTTGATCCCGATGGCGCTACGTTGACGTTCACCGAAAACGATTGGCACATTCCTCAAGAAATTGTGTTTGAAGCCGACGAACGGGGAACCGCTGCGGTGTCAACGATTACTGAGGGTGAGCCAGGAATTGACGAAGTCCAGGTACTTACTGTCGATGCCACTCAAGGAACGTTCCGGCTTAAGTTCGACGATGGAACGCCCGGCGGGCAAACAACTGCCGACATTCACTACGACGCCGATTCGCGAGCGATTGTAGCGGCGCGAATCCAAGAAGAGCTCAATCGCCTAACGGGAATCACGGTTAATGTGGGCCCGGAAGTCAATGGAACCGTTTCAGCGGGCAGCACGGCAACCGAACTGGTTGACAGCACAGCCGACTTTATCGTCGACGGCATTGAAGCAGGCGATATTATCTTCAACGTTTCCGATGGATCGTCAACGAAGGTGATATCGGTGGCCGGCGGTCAGTTGACCACCGGACCGCTCAGTGGTGGAACGGACAATGTTTGGGCGTCTGGTGATATTTATGCGATCGAAAATCGTGAGCTTGATGGAACGTCGAGCTTTACGATTACGTTTAGTGATCCCGCAGCCACTAACGTCCCCGAGCTGAGTGTTGAGTTTGAATCCTCAAGCCTTGTTGCTAACGATATCACCGGAGTGGCCCCCGGATTCATCACCCATGATGTATCCGTAGAGAACGGATCACAGGGAATGGGTGACACTATTTCGGGGCTTTTCGTTGAAGACGATGTCGAAGAAGGGTCACGATTCCTAAATGTATTTGGTGGCCTGCCGACGTTTATCACCGACCAAGGCAACAATGCTCTTCGGGGGGCGACGATCAAAATCATCGCTGGTACCGGCATTGGGCAGAGCCAGTTGATCATCGGGAACAGCTCAACTGAAATCGAGGTCGCGAATCCTTGGGGCACTGCGTTGGATAATTCCAGCCGGATCGAGATCCTGCGTTACTCCGGCGTGGTCTTGCCAGTTGTCCTGGTGCAGATCATTGGCGATGACGGGCCTGCACTCGATGTGCGCGAAAGCGATGGAGGAACCTTCGCCGTGGAAGCTGCGGAAATCCATGGCTTCTCGGGGGACGGCGACACGACCTTGGGCCTGATCGACGCGGTAACCGTTTCTCTGGCTCAAGATCCGGGAACCGATGTGACAGTCGACTTGAACAGTGCAATTGCCTCGGTGCGTACTGAAGTCGAAGGTGACTTGGCGACTCAAGAGGTTCAAATCATCGGACTTGAAGCCATGGACGGCACATTCACGGTGAACGGCAGCAGTCCTATCAACTACGACTTGTTTGATCTGGATGCGGTAGCGGCATCAATCCAGACCGCATTGGTCGGGACCACGGTGACTCGCGCGGGGTCGGTATTCACGGTCACCTACAACGCCCCGGGTAACCAGCCTGAGGTGGTGCTCGATCCGACCAGCTTGAACGGTCAGCTCGAGTTTGCAGTGGAAGACGGAGCGGGCGGATACGTCAAGGCAACGAACCTAACGTTTGCCAACGGAACCTGGAACGATGTTCAAACCGTCTACGTGATCGGACGCCAAGACAACTACGTCGAAGGACCTCAGAAATCAACCTTCACGCTAACCGCAGGGGCAAACTATGCCAACGCTACGTCTTCAGTGATCGTTGATGTTGCGGATGACGAAGTAGCAGGTGTGCTGGTCTTGCCTTCAGGTGGCACGACCAATGTGATTGAATCGGGAAGCGGTGGCGGCGGAGTTACCGTCGCATCACTTGGAACCTCGGGCTATGTCGAAGGAAGAATCGACAACACTTCATCCGTCGATCGCGATCGCTATACCGTATCCTTGGTGGCCGGCCAAACATACCAGTTCTCGATGCGAGGAACTTCGACTGGTGAAGGAACGCTGCAAGACACCCAGTTGCGGCTCTACGACGAAACAGGTGCCGGTGTTGCCGACGACGATGATGGTGGGCTCGATTTTAACTCGCTGCTTCAGTTCACTCCGAGTGCCACGGGCGTCTACATTTTGGAAGCCGCGGCGTACGCCGACGCCGGCAACGGAACCTACACCTTGACGTCTTCGGTCGGGCAAGTCCGTGATGAGATCGTAACCGAAGGCGAACAGCAGCAAATCAAATTGCGATTAGAAGCCGGCCTTGAGTACACGTTTGATTTGAAGGGTGACGATACCGACGACGGTACGATGCGTGACCCTCTGCTTCGCTTGCTAGGTAGCGATGGTGAACTGATCGCTACAGACGACGATCAGGGTGACGATCTCAACGCTCAGATTATATTCACGCCAACATCGTCGGGTATCTATGTACTCGAATCAGGCGCCGCGGACTCGGGGATCGGTAGCTACACGCTGAGCTGGACGAATGGACCATCGAGCCTGGAAGAGTACAATGTTCAGGAACTCACCTTTAACGCGAGTGGAGTGTTCACTGTATCTTGGGACGGTGACGTCAGCAGCGACATCACGTTTGACCCCAACGATCTTAGCCAGTTGTCCGATGACATCGTAGACGCGGTCAACTCCCTACCAAGTGTCGTGGCTGCCGGTATTACCGCAGTGCCGTTTGGGAGTCCGCAACCGGGCGAAACGCCTTCGATCACTATCCGATTCACCGGGGCAACCGATCCGGTCGAACTGTTGCACATCAACGAGTCGCGACTCATACAGTCCCCTCCCGAAAGCTTCACTCAAGACGACTATCAAATCGTTCTCACCAAAGCGCCAGCATCGGGTGAAACGGTCACCGTGAACTTGGTTGCCGACCCTACACGGACACAACGTGGTGCGGGTGTTTTCGGTATTCGCAGCTTCACGGAACAAGTCGAACTATCGGGCGATGGCGGGCCGTTTGGTGTGACCAGCAGCTTGACCTTCACGTCGGGTGATTGGTTTTCACCACAAACAGTCGAAGTTCGAGCCAAGTACGACGACTTTGTTGATGGAGGAGATTCCAAGTCATTCGCTACGCAGTTCAATCAAGCCAATTCGATCGAAGGTCCACTCGTAATTACGGGCGGGCTCAGTTCCGACCGAAGCGACGATCTAGAACGCGAGCCTGTCATGTTAGCATCGGAAACCAACAACAAACCAGCAATCGGCCAAGTCGTCGGGGCGGACTCATTCACGATCAACATCAATGTCGGTGAACAAGTCGATGGAATCGCAGAGATCGCAACCGCCACCGATGGAGGAGACGAAGGTGTCGGCAATGTCGCGACCAACACGGTTGGTGGTCCCGGCGAACAAGCGGGCTCGCTCATCAACGAAGTCCAGGTATTGGTGATCGATGCCGTCAGTGGTCGATTCCAGCTCAGCACCAGCGAAGGCGGGGTTACTCAAACGACTTCCGATATCGTTTTTGACGTTGACGCACTTAGTACGACGACTGCTGATCAAATCGAGGCTCAGTTGAATCTACTGACGGGCATCGAAGTTGAAGTCGAAGGTAGCGGAGCGACGTACTTCATCACCTATATCAGTCCCGCAGGCAAGGATGTCGAAGAACTTGAATTCATCAATGTCGATCTCACTCGCACCGGAGGAACGGTATCAGGAACTGGTACCGGTCGCCGATTAACGCTCTACGGAAATGCGGGAACGTTTGACCTTAGTGTCAACGGTGCGGCGATCACATCCATTGCTTACGATCCCGCCGACACCAGCATAGCGATCCATATCAAGGACGCGATCAATGCTGTCGTGCCGGGAAGCGTCGTCGAAGTCACCGGCTCGGCCGGAACATACGACATTGAATTTGCAAGCACACCGAGCTCATTGTCCGTTGACGCAACGAACTTGCAGTTGAACGAAATGCAAACGTTGCTTTTGGACGCAAGCAGTGGTTTCTTCCATCTTTCCATCGACGGCGTTTCATCATCGGCACCGATACCCCATGACGTTTCGACCGCCGATTTGGCGACCGCGATCGAAGCAATTCAAGGTGGTGCAACAACGGTTGACGTGTCAGAAAGCAGTACTGGCAACGTTCGTGTATTTACGATCAACTACACCTCGCCGGTAAATCAAGACATCCCACAGCTCAGGATCATCCAAGATTCGACGCCGCTGAAGCGGACTGTTCTGGAAGCTTTGGAAAGCAAGTTCGACAAGACAATCTCGTCGCCGTCGGACTTGAGCACGCTAACGATCGAGATCACATCGGGCGATGCGAAGAACAAACTGAGAGTCATTACTGGGGGTACTGATCTTGGTGGTGGACTCTATCAACTGACCGTGGGACGACCGTGGCAGGGCGGGCTGACTGGCGATATTCCGACCAGTGCAAGCACCTACACGATCGAACCAACGAACGAAAATTTGCTGGTCGACGAGAACGAAGAAACGGACATCCTTTACGTCAACGATACCGACAGCGTGGTATCGACTCCGTTGCCGGCCGGGGACTTCCGCGTCACGTCCGATCAATTGACCGGGCTAGGCATGGCGGGCGATCAAGTGATCGGCGGTGAAACTCAGTCCGGCGGAATTCGCTACGGTTCACTTGAAGAGTTGATCGTCAACCTCGGCACTGGCGACAATCTAGTTACGATTGAAAACACTCACCGCGGTGCAACCACGATTAACGCAGGGCGTGGCGAAGACACCTTTGAAATTCGAGGTGTCTCGGGGCATACGTACATCAATGCAGGGCCCGATGCGGACTCAATCGAGGTGACCAATGCCGGTTTGCTCAATGGCATCGGAGGTTTGCTCACGATCACGGGCGACATGCCTGAGGTGCAGGTGGTGACTCTAGGGAAAGGTTCCAAAGCGGACGCGGCCGCCTATGTCGATTCGGTTGACGAGCAACAGCAGTTTACCGTCAACGCTACCGGTGGAACTTACACGCTAACCTACGTTAGCCAAACCGCGCTGATCGACACGCTCACCGAAGGCGGTCGTGGTGCGAATGAAGTTCAAGAGCTCATCGTAAATGCTCGCGGCGGCGATTTTTCCTTGACTTATGACGACGGTGGAATTGTCCGGACGAGTTCCGCGATCTCGTACACGCTGGGGGACGATGTTAATATTGCTGCGGCGATACAAAGCGAACTGACAACGTTACTTGAGGGAACTCACCTAGGCGCCAGCGTCACGGTTGGAGCCGGGCCGTTTGGATCGACCTTCCTGATCACATTCACTGGCTCGGCAAACTCGGGGGCGGGGGATCTGCGAGTGGATGGTTCCAACTTACACAACCTCGGTAAGATCACTACGACGACCCCGATCGCCTACGACGCCAGCGCTGCGGATGTCGCAACGGAACTTGGTTTACTCGATGACATCGGTAGCGCCGTAAACGTTGAAGTCACCAAAGCCGGCCCGAACTATCGAGTGCGATTCGTTAATGATCGCGGTGCCCAGGATGTTCAGCTTCTTGCCGCCAACTCGGTCAACTTGACGTCGGAAGGTCCCATCGACCGGTTGGTCATTGATAACACGGCGGACACAGCCGACCGAAACGCGTTGTTAACAAGCACATCGCTAACGGGCGTCGGGATGTTCAGCGTCAACGAGATACAAACGTTGCGAATTGACGCCACGAGCGGAACGTTCCGTTTGTCGCATCAAGGAGGCACGGCGACCTCGGATTTGAACTACAACGTAGATGCTCAAACGCTGCAGGGTGCTCTCGAAGGACTCGACAGCATTGGTGCGGGCAACGTTCGTGTCGATCGCGCTGACGATGTGTACGTCATACGTTTCCGTGGAACCTTGACCAATACTAACGTTGATGCACTGGTCGTTGACGACAACAGCCTTGTTCGAGAAGAAGACGTGCCCGGTGGAACGAGTGAGGCGATCCTGGGCAGCATTGAAGTTGCAACTCGCAATGAGGGTGTGACTGCCGAAGCAACCAATGAGACTCAGCGACTTGTCATTTCCGCAGCGACCTCGGGTACCTACACGCTTGCGTTTGGCGTTGCGGCCAACGTGACTAGCGATCTTCCTTTCGACGCCGACGCTGGTGACATTCAGCTTGCATTGGAAACCCTCGACGGGATTGCTGCTGGCGACATGGTGGTTACCGAGACAAACGTTGGTGAGTTCACGATTGAATTCGCTGGGGAATTATCGTCAACCGATTGGAATGCGTTGATGGTAGCAAACTCGACGGACGGTACTGTCGACGTGTCTACGGATGTCAATGGATCGGATTCCGCTCGCGACGACCTGCAAGTTCTAACCGTCAATGCCGACAGCGGTACATTCACGCTGACGTTGCAGGTTCCAAGTTTGACTCGCCCGTTCACTACCGAACCCATTGCGTTCGACGCGACGGCTGAGGTGGTGCGTCAAGCTCTTCAAAGCGCGTTGGCTTTTGAGTTGACGGGAGCGGTCGACCTGAGCAAGGTTGCGGAAAACTTCAAAACTGATTTCACTGTTTTGAAGATCGATCGTACTTACTTGATCGGCTTCCAAGGAAAGACGCGGCAGATCAATGCTGGATCAGGCGTCTCCTACGTCGTCGTCGATGAAACCGGATTAGGGCTCGATGGTGGCGCCGGCCAAGCCCGTGTCGTCACTCGGATGGAAGGTATCAATTACTACGGGATTGAGAACATCGACCTTCAACTCGGCAGTGGTAGTGACATCGTGAGCGTCCAAGGGGTCAGTCGTGGCAGTTACAAGCTAGACCTTACCGCGCGGACGACCACCAACATCTCCCTAGGCGACAACAGCACGACCGGTCAGCTCACCGAGCACGTTTTCGTTTCTTCCGATGCGGACTTAGACAATCAAACGATCTTTCAAACTGAAGGTCTGGCAGACGCCTTTGATTTCCTCACCGGTAACGTTGACGATATCAACGGCGACCTGAACTTCGACTTCGGAACCGGAAGTCACGGTTTAATGATTAGCGATGAAGCAGCCGTGGTCGGGGATACGGATGTTGTCATCACCGACGTCGAGCCATCGGCTTTAGGGAACATGACCAGTGCCGCCGATGGAGCTGAGATTTGGGTAACGGGATTGAACTTTGGCGGAATCAGCTACGCCGTCGATCCAACGGGTGATCTCTATCAAGGTGTTTCATATTGGACGGGGTCGGGTGGCGACAACGTTACTGTCGATGGCACTCATGCACGTTTCCTCGGCAATGGGCTCGACCAAACGACAACTCTGCTGAACACAGGATTAGGCGACGACGAGATTGTCGTTGACTTGCAAAGTGGTGAAGATGATGTTTTGGTTTTGCACGTTGCCGGCGGATCAAGAACTCCGACACCGGTCAGCGACCTAGCCGTCGGTGAAACCGACGATGACATGATTGACGCGACTACATCCACCTTGCCCTTGGTGATTTTCGGTGGACTTGGCAGCGACACTATTGATGCGGGGATCAGCGGCGATATCGTCGTGGGCGATCATGGACGAATCCAGTATCGAGACAGCAGTTCGCAGCCCAACAACCCTGTGATCGTGTCATCACTCGGCTTTGGCGGACGTGGGGATATCATCAGTCACATCCGAGGCACACTTGACTTGATTACCACGACGGACCCGAATCGCGGTGACGTGGACACAATCTTCGGCAATGACGGCGAAGACATCATCTTTGGTGGCACCGCGGGCGATATCCTTCACGGAGGAAACGATCGGGACGTGATTCTTGGTGACCACGGCAAGTTCGATTCACGATTACCGACGCAACAGCCTTTCGTTCCTCTTCATATTGGTGTGGGCGATGGCGGTGGCGATGACTTCATTTACGGTGATGCTGGTGACGACGTTGCGTTTGGCGGTCAGGGAAATGACGAGATCCACGGCGGCGATGACGACGATGAAATTGTGGGAGGCACCGGCAGCGACACGATTTTTGGAGACGCTGGTGATGATATGATCTTGGCCGATGTTGGACAAATCTTGCGAGATGTTAACTCTGACGATACGCCTCAGTTGAACTCAAACGGCAAGTGGCATCGCGATCTTGTGACCGAGGATATTGGACGAGTGATCGACATCATTCCAATGGATCCCACCGGATTGGCCAATCCGCCGGCTGATCTTGCCGCTCGATTGTTAGCGGCCGATCGAATCATCCTGTCGAGCATTCAACTGCCTTCGGGGCAAAAGGCCATCGACGATGCGAGCGGTCAATGGCAAACGGTTGCGTTGTTGATCGATCTCGTCGACCCCGATGACGACATCGTCGATGGTGGCGAAGGAAACGATATTGTTCTTGGCCAACGCGGCGATGATTCGATTCACGGTGGCAACGGTGACGACACGCTGATTGGTGATCACGGAATCAATAGTGCACCGATGGAAACCGACTTTCCTCAGATGCTCAATGCAATCCGTATCGTTGGTGTCGACTCTGGTGCCAGCGCTATGTCAGGTATCGAGCTGAGCATACCCCAGGAAGGTCATGTCATCGTGCCCGAGTTTGTAGCGGAGCCGGGTGACCTCGTTGCCGAGCGACCTCGTTGGGATCGAGTGACCACCGTTAACTCGGTGCTATCGAGTATCGCCAATCAAGATGCGATCGAGACTGGCGACGACCTGCGGATTTCGCCCGCCATTTCAATGACTCCTCACTTTATCGGGCATGCGGGCGATCTTGATGGCAATGATCAAATTTACGGCGATGCGGGAGCTGATCTACTGTTTGGTGACAAGATGCTTGTCAGCAGCAAACTTGCGACTGGGCTCACGCCGATCGACGAAGCGACTGAAGCGGCCGCCGCAGCCGTCGCTGGAGTCATGCATGCACTCGAGGGCTTGGCCCTTGACCAAAGTGTCGTCCACTACGAGATCGATGGCCTGACTAATGGGGAAGTCACCATCAATGTCGGCAACGACACCCTTGAAGGTGGCGATGACGACGACATGTTGGTTGGCGACAATGCAATCTATCAATTGCCTGACGCTCGAACGACACCCGGTGCTGGAACGACCACTGAAAACGCCGTCTACCTGCAGCAGTTCCTTGCCGATCTAAGAACGCTGGCTGACGATGGGTCTCATTTGGTCACAACCGCGTACCTGGGCGTCATCGATCGATTGTTGGCTGATGCTCAGGCAACTCGCCCCACACTTCCGGCCATCAGTGGTAACGCTGTCGAATACGTGCAGCACCACACGTTGATCGTTGGGAACGATGTGCTGCGAGACGGATTGGGGCAAGACACACTTGTGGGTGGCGATGCCGTGATCGTGGCGCCATTGGTAACCGGGACCGTCACTGATCTGCCGCAGACCAAAGTGGTAGCTGAGCTGACTGCCGAAGAGGTGGATGCGTTGGAATCTCAGTTGCGTGCAGCAGCGTCGGCGGACGCGACCGAACTTGCCGATCGACGTGAAGCCCGTTTCTTGAAAATTGGCGAAGAGCTTGCCTCGCGAACTCCTCTGGATCGTATCGCTTTCGTTCCGTCGCTCAATCGCGAAATTGACAACGACGATATTGCCGGAGGCGACAATGATGATGTCGTGGTTGGTGATTTCGCTGTGATCGCGACTCCGTTAGTACAGAACGCGCCGACGACGGACCAAGAGCTGCGAGATTTGGACATCCATGTGGAGGCTCTGGTTGATCAGATTTCCGAGGCCGCTCGAAGTCGCGTTCCCGTGTCGTTCGATAGCCATCTAGGAAGAAGAACGCATGCTGCGTCGACTACTGATTCGCTTTCACCGGAAGCACGTCACGACTCGATCGCAGGCAGATGGCAAATCGGCGAAGATCAGATTGCGGGTGAAGATGGCAATGACACGTTGTTCGGTGACAACGTGGCAATCGTCACACCCATCATGATCAACGATCCGGCCCAGCAGGTGACCTTGCGGCGCACGTCTTACCAAGTCGGCTATCTGGAAGACGCGATGCGAGAATTCATTGATAACCCCTCGCTTTCTCGTGTCGATCTGAACCTCGACAACGACGTGATCGACGGCGGAGAGGGGAATGACCTGTTGCAAGGGGCAATGGGCAATGACGAGCTCGACGGACGCAATGGAGATGATACGCTTTTGGGTGGCAATGGCGACGACATTTTGCAGGGCGGAGCCGGCAACAATAGCGTGCGTGCCGACGGTGGAAACTACCCGCGACTAGACGTCAGTGACGCGTTAGGTGTTTACGAGTTCACAACGATCAATCCCACCACCAAGCAACTTCTGCTTGATGCCGCGGTGGGCGCAGAATCGCCACTGGGTTGGGACGTCGTGCCGGGATCATCCGGAGACGATGACGATTCGACTCCGTTGACTCCGCCGGAAGAGCGATCGGTTTCGATTTCTGCTTCCACCACTGCTTCGACCGTGTTGTCGGGTTCTATCCAAGCGGTTACCGGGCAACCTATCACGTTGACGGCCGCGATTGACACATTGCCGACTGGCGCGACCGAACGCATGCAGTGGGAGATTCGAAATGGTGCTGGTACGTTGATCGCGTTGGGAAATGGTTCGGCATTTACGTTCACGCCGAGCCAATCGGGTACGTTCACCGCAACCGCGATCGGAAGTGATGACGCGAACGGCCAAGGAACTGCCAGCTTAACGATCGAAGTCTTGGACAACAGAACGCTCGAGGATCCAGCCGACCCCGGGAAGTTTATCCTGGTTGTCGGAGGCACGTCGTTGAAAGACGACATTCGCCTGAACGATGTTCGCTTCAAGCCGGATTCAGTCGAAGTTCGCCAGCAGTCCGGTGACGGTGAATGGGTGCACGTGGTGTACGACAACATCAGTCAAATTCAGGTGTTCGGTGGTGAGGGAGACGACGACCTGACGTCGGATCGTCAACTTGCAATTCCAGTAAGACTTTATGGCGGTGCTGGAAATGACAAGCTTCGTGGCGGTACCGGAAACGACTACCTCGATGGCGGTGCTGGTGACGACCGTGTGTTTGGCGAAAGCGGCGAGGACATTCTCGTTGGTGGGCTAGGTGCCGATCGGTTGGACGGTGGACGTGGTGAAGACCTTTTGATTACCGACCGTTTCGACTGGGACGATGCCGATTCACTGCTGAGTCGCTGGGCCGACACGGGAACCACCGTAGCAGATCGAATGACCGACCTAATTTCAGACCTATCATCTTCGATTACCTCCGACGGAGCCGATGACGATTCCGATGGTGACAAGGGGATAGATTGGTTCTTCAGCGAGTTCAGCGACAAGGTGCGGGCCAACGCGCGAGACCTCGATGTAACGACGCGGTTCTGATTCGTGACGACCGTTGGATGCAACGACAATGAGTTCATCATCAGAACCAGTCGCTCGCGATTTGCCGAACAGAACGTTTAGCGTGCAGTCGACTACGAGGGGCTGGCGCTACGGTTAGCGATGCCGGTTGAGATCGCGTTCAAGCTGGCGATGAATTGACGAGCTACCTCAGGTGCGATTGCGGCGTTCTGGGAAGACATCGCAAACTTGGTAGACTGAAAGTTCGATCAACGAAATAGACATAGCGAAGGTTGGACTAGTGAAGCCAAGTGAATTCAGGAAACACGTTGTCGCTGGTTCGTTTCCAGAGTTTGCACGCTTGTCCGATGCATTAAAGGCGATGCAGTTTGTCCAAGCTGACCCCATTCGATCGCCCGCGAGAGCGCAAGACTTAGTTTTGCGGCAGAGAGTTCGGGGATATCAAGCGGGCGATCTTGAACGAACGTTTCCGAAGCTAAGAGCCGAAGAAGGATACCTGTTTGCCTACGGGTTTATGACTCCTGGAATATGGCAGATATTGCACCCGCGGCCTCATGCAAAGTTGAACAAGCTCGAACGTGATCTACTGAAAAGCGTTGCTGATGTTGGCGAGGTTCATCCACGCGGGTTGGATCAAAGATTCGGTCGAAGGTCCGTCAAGAATTACTGGGGCGGTCAATCGCAAGAGACCAAGCGAATACTAGAGAAGCTTCATCACCATGGCTACCTGCGGGTGAGTCGACGCGAAAATGGGATTCGCGTCTATCAGGTGTCCAAGGAATCACCGGCCGAGACCATCGATAGCACAGAACGTTATCGACGTCTCGTGATGACAACCGCTCGCGTGTTTGGGCCGACCACAAAGCGTTTCTTGGTGGCAGAGTTGCGCACTCATGATCATTTGGTACCCGTACGGTCGGCTCGTTTAGCGGTCGTCGACTCGCTGGTGCAATCAGGTGAATTGTCAGAGGTCGAAGTCGCCGGAGCTAGCTACCTTTATCGCGAAAGAGATTGGTTGCCGAATGATGTTCCGAACCGCGTTCGAATTTTGGCGCCATTCGATCCGTTGGTTCGAGATCGAGACAGGTTTTCAAAGCTTTGGGATTGGACCTATCGCTTTGAAGCTTACGTGCCCGCGGCAAAGCGAGAGCGGGGTTATTACGCAATGCCCGTTCTTTGGCGGGATGTCGTGTTGGGGTGGGCAAATGCCAGCCTCGCGAACGATCGATTGAGCGTCGAGTTTGGTTACGTGGGGAAGAAACCACGCGCTAAAGAGTTTCGTCTATTGGCTGAAGCCGAAGTTGAAGCGTTGGCTACGTTCTTAGGTTTACCGAGCGGTTGCTGGGAGCTTGATCTTTGACGCGGAAGAACTTAAGTCATGCCGGTGAAGCTCGATCTAAACTAGCCGAACCAGAACGCCAGCACGAAAGGCTCTAAGCATGCAGAGGCTCTAAGCATGCAGAGGCCCTGAGCAACTAGAGGAAGCAGTAACCAGACGACAATCGACTGTCTGCGGAAGAACGGAGCAAGGCAGACAATGGCGAATCTAGAAATGACGACGACTCTAATGGCGAAACTGAGTGACTACAAAAAAAGCCCTCGCTATTTGTTAGCGAGGGCTTCGGTTCAATAGCATGCTACAAGTTGAAGCGTGATTATCAGCTCACGTTTTTTAACGGCGGCGACGTCGACGAACCGCAATGATGCCGACCGCACCGAGACCTAAAACGGCCAAGCTAGATGGTTCCGGAACAGCAACCGCGTCGAATTGCAGGTCGTAGCTGCGAGCAACGATCGTCCCACCATTGTTATTGACCGAATTGTCAAATTGCACCGTCGCGGTGGGCGCAAACGTAGTTGTCGCTGTGACGAAGCGGAAACCTCCGTTGTCTGGTGAGGCCAAAGTTACTGCAGTGCCATTAATTTCAACGCTGCTGCTAATATCGATGCCAGCACCAACGCCAGCGCCTGCGGTGGCTCCCGTAAACCCGTTGAACGTGATCAAGTTGCCCGCGTCAGTGGTCGTTCCCGTTACATTGACCACACTCAATTCGACATCATTCAAGTTGCCAAACCCAGTATCGATCCCTTGGTTGAAAATCCTGAGGCTGCCGCCGTCTCCGCCAAACTTTGTGGCTCTGAGCGTGAATGTAACTGCGTCATTGGCAGTCGAGTCACCATCAAGGTCCAGCATAGAGTAAGTCATCTGGATATCGATAGGGTCGGCCGTAACAGTAGGCCCCAATGTGGCCTCTCCGTTGATCGTGACATCGGAAGCATTGGGATGGCCAAACACGCCACCGCTTCGAACATCCAACGCCGAGATCGTGACGATAGCCGCGTCAGCCGAACTGCAAATCGTTCCGACAGACATCAGACCCATAAAGACTCTCATTAACAATTTCTTGCGCATGCGTGTTTCCAAGTTGGTTGGGCAAGTACCCAAATGTGAAGAACGACTGTCCGTTTCGGTAACAACTTTCGCATTTGCAAACGGCGATTGCGAATTGTTAACAGGATGAAGTCAGTAGTATTGCAAGGATATAGGGGCTGGGCAAGCTATCATGCCCCGAGGAACCTGTTTTTTTGTCAATCAGTTGCCCGTTAAAGATGTCCTGTGTCCGGCTGCCCGCCCGCATTGAATCACACCCTCTTAGCGAGTGGTCGCCGGCACCGCCTGACAGTGAAATGAATCTGCCACCAGCGGGGTGTACCTAGCGGGTGGTCGAGGGTTCCTGCGGCAAATGCTGTGAAAATCCATGCAATTTTGACTAGCGAGACCTGTAGTTAAGGTGCGTCAAACGGGAGAGACGGACTGCACCAACTCGTTTGGAGTGTCATCCATGTGATTTTTCGCAGCCGTTGATTGGTCCCCATCACACCGATCACTTGGCCCGGTATCCCCGGTAGGTGAGAGGGGATGCATTGCCAACTGCGGATATCGGAAACCCTTAGGTCGCGAAAAACATCCGCAAGGAACGCACGACAGACGACGTTTCGAGATCTCTAGGTCGTGTTGCCGTCCACCAACTCAAGGTCGCTTGACGACGGGAAGGACGATGTGCGACGGGTATTGAGCCGATAAGTGAATCGTATTGGTCGCAACCGGGGACAGGTCGAACGAGTCGACTGGCTTGAACGTGTTTGGGTGGACTTCGTACTTGGGACTGTTGCTGCTTGAGATATGAACGCCAATACGGTGACCCCGGTTTAACACAATCGCAGTGCTCCACATATCCATCTTGAGGTGATAGATGTGGTCTGTCTGCATAGGGACTTGGCGGTCGAAACCTTCGTTGAATCGTCCCATGATGATCGAGTCGCGGATGATTGCTTCGTACCCGTCGGGGTAAATGTCAATCAGTTTGGCGGTGAACGTGGTGTCCGGCACGTCACTGCTGACGTAGAGATCGGCAAGGATCTTTCCTGTGACCTCCAAAGGTTCTGAGAGTGTCGCGGAGATGAACCGGAGCACATCCTTACGATCTTTCAAGACTCGTTGATCGAGTGGGCCTACGCCGTGATGGATGAAGACATCGCCGCCCGCGGAGGGAACTGGGTCGCGGGGGTCATATTGAAATGAACGTGACGCGTGACGCGTTGTTGGCTTGGAAGTGTCCAAGCGGCCATCCGCAGTCATGTAATAGGGCGTCGCTGTATTGGGAACCGGCCACGAGTGTGTGATACGGTACTCATTACCGGGAGCCGTCGAATCGGCAGTATCACCCATTAAGTAGTAAACGAGAAACGACTGTTTTGCTTTGACCGTTCGAGGATCATCGAGGGCTCGAACTAAGCTCGGTAGCGTCCACTCATCAGCGACGATGCGATGAGGAAACGGTTTGCCAGCCATTTGACCGTGGCCAGATGGGTCGATTCGAACAAAGACGTTGCCATGCTGAGCAAAGTTTTGGAAGTAGTCGATCGCGGATTGCGAAAAGATGTCGTACCAGCCCGTCCGAGCAATGAAGGCGGTGTGGTTTCCATCGGCGGCTTGGTCAATGGTTTGTTGATAAGCCTCGCGATCAAACTCTTCGACACCCGGTTTGGGCCACAGCGAGATGGGCACATTACGTTGAGCGAGCCAGCGATAGTACATCTCACGTTTGACTCCGTTGTGAAAGGTCCAGTACAAGTGTGCGTTTCCGCCACTGATGTTTGTATCGCAAGCAACGAGGCCAGGATGCTTAGCTAAGTAGGCCATGTAGGCGGCGAAACCGTGACCGCTTTGGCCGGTCATGCCCACTTTTCCGTTGGACCAGGATTGTTGAGTGATCCAATCGATGGTGTCGTATCCATCGTTAATTTCATTGTCAAAGCTGTAAAGATTGGCGGTGTTCTTTCCTTCGGATTGCCCATCGCCTCGCAAATCCTGGCATACGAAAACCAGGTTCTGGTTCGCGAATTTCTTTGCATCAAACAATGCAGCCGCCCAGATTCCGTACGCCGTTCGGCAAAGGACGGTACTGTGCTTGCTATCGTTGGCACTTGCCGTTGAAGGCACGAAGACTCCGGTCGCCAAACTCACGCTATCGCGCATGGGTACCATTACTTGGTGGTACGTGTAGTTTCCACCAAGTGCCTCAATTGCAATCGGCGCTGCGTACGCACGATTCTCTTCGCTTGTGAGAACGCCATCTTGGTTGGCGTCCGCGTCGGGGTAGCTTTTCAAAAAGCGTTGGGCGCCTGGAATATTGACGGGATCTGACGCTACGGATGGACAGGCCGCCATGCAAACGAGTAGCAACCCAATCAATGGTGAATCCAAACCGTATCGCATCGAATAGTCCTTACACGACTGGGGGGCAAATTGATGACGCCAAGCTCATAGCGCTCGGATCGGATTGACAAAATCAAACCAACAAAGCCTTGAAGGATAGCCGCTGGCGTATAACGGCTGGGCGTACCGACCGAGGACACTTGGCAGATCAGATATGGCTGGACTGGCCGCCGGTGGTCGGTAACGATCCGTTCCCCGATCTAGACGCTCACTATTTGACGGTTCGCGGTTCACGATAGGAGGGAGTGTTGGGTCGAAGGATTCCCGCTTGGGCTGATTGTACTGTAGCGAGGTGGACTGCTGCAGTTACCGACCGTGGTGTGGGAACTCAAACGTGTGTTGTTGGTAGCGCGGCACCGAACCAAGGTCGTGGGGTGCGATGCCAATCAATGAGACGGAAAAATTGACGGCAAAGTAAATTGTTTTGACAACAGTTGTTGAAACAAGTAATATCAGCCGCCATGCCATCTGACACTCCCCGACCCCCGTTCGATTCGCCTGCCCAGGAAGCGTATCTACACCTTTGGCGTAGCTACGATCGCCTGCGTGCCATCGAAGACGAGCTGTTCAACCGATACGACCTGTCCGCTCAGCAGTACAACGCTCTTCGATTGTTGAGCGTGGTCTATCCCGCGGGAATGCAAACCATGGAGATTGGACGCCAATTGATATCGCGTATGCCCGACATGACGCGGCTTTTAGATCGTTTGAACAAACGCGGATTGATCACTCGAAAACGACTCCCCGAAAACCGCCGCGTTGTCGAGGTGTTCATCACGAAGGCGGGGCGAAAGTTGTTGAGCGACATGAGTGACGAGGTCTTGGAAATGCACGAGCAACAGTTAGGTCACCTAAGTCCGAACCAGCAAAAACAATTGGTCAAACTACTCAGGCTAGCTCGCAAGCCTCACGAGGATGCTAGTTGTGATTGGATGGACGCGGTCGGGGCCCAGTCCAATGCTTAGTGGAACGCAATCCAAGCAAGATCATGACCACCGGGTGACGACATCGAAGACAACGCCGGTTGCGCTGCGCGGAATGTGGCCGTTCGGATTGTGGCTTGCGATCTTTTACGTCGGATGGTTGCTGATCGTGGTGGTGGGTGACCATTGGGGGACGGTACAGTCGCATTGGCCGATTGCGTTGGCGATGTCGTTTGGGTCTTACATCGCGGGCTCGACTCCGATGGGTGGCGGATCCATCGGATTTCCGGTGCTCGTCTTGTTCTTTGAATTACCAGGATCTTTGGGCCGAAATTTTGGGTTGGCGGTGCAATCGATCGGAATGGTGTCGGCATCAATCTACATCTTCTCGGCTCGCCGCCCGCTCGACTATGGTTTGCTTCGCCCTGCCTTGCTCGGTGCGTTGGTGGGGACGCCGTTGGGCGCGGCTTTTGTCGCGCCGTTT
Source organism: Rubripirellula amarantea (assembly GCF_007859865.1). NCBI lineage: Bacteria > Pseudomonadati > Planctomycetota > Planctomycetia > Pirellulales > Pirellulaceae > Rubripirellula > Rubripirellula amarantea. The sequence continues at coordinate 3,825,193 of NZ_SJPI01000001.1, forward strand.
GTTCCCGATCTTTGGGTGAAGCTAACGTTCGCGGTGGTCTGGTGCAGTTTTGGAATCATGCACCTGGTGAAGTTGAACGAACTGGTCAATGCCAAAGGTGAGAGTGAACGCTGGCGATCGTGGGATCGCCCGATCGGCCTCGCAATCGGCATCACGGGAGGCGTAGTGTCGTCAGTGACCGGGGTGGGCATCGACATGATCGTGTACGCGACTCTGGTTTTGCTCTATCGAGCTGACTTGAAGATTTCCATACCAACATCGGTGGTCCTGATGGCTTTCGCGTCAGTCGTTGGAATCGCTTCGAATGTCTTCCTGTCGCGAATCAACCCTTCGTTGTATTCGATTGATCCCGAAGTCTTTGCGAACTGGCTTGCCGCCGCGCCGGTGGTGGCTCTGGGAGCACCTTTCGGCGCGATCGTGGTCAACCTTATTTCTCGCAAGCCGACGCTCATTTTGGTTTCTAGCCTGTGCATCGCGCAGTTCGTATGGACGATCGTGCACGAGCGAGTGTCAGGGATGGCATTGGTGGGTGCCATCGTGGCGGTACTCGCAGTGAACGCTGTGTTTCACTTTCTCTATCGCATGGGACGCTACGAAATTCCAAGCGAAACGCCGCTTGCTGAACTTGCGGTTGAGTCAGATTCCGAGCATGGTCTTTAAGCGATAACGTCTCGACACCGACTTCTCTAGTGAAGATGCGCAACGCGGGCGTTCCGGTGAACTTGCCTTTGCGCCGGAGAGTTGCTGAACCCTATCCGCGCTCTCGACCGTGACAATTTTGCAGTGACTCGTACTTCCTAAATAGGTAACAACCAAGATCACCAATTGATAGGAATGATCCGATGAAACGCAAAGCGTCCAAACGTCGTCGACTCGGGCTTGAAGGTTTGGAAACGCGGCGAGTTCTTGCCGCTGCGATATCGGTGGTCGAAGGCTCGCTTTTGATCGAAGGCGACGCAGAGGGTGAAATTTCAATCGTTGATAAGGGCGACGGCACCCTCGAGGTCACCGAAGCGGGAGCCGGTGAGAATGGCGAGGACTTAGTCGAAATCGTTAGAGGGGTTACCGACGATATCGTGATAACGCTGGATTCCGACGGTATCGACGCCGATGACGTAGTTTCCATCGATCTTTCGGCTAACTCGGTCGTCGTAGATACCATCTTTGCTGCTTTGGGTGGTGGGGACAATTCGCTAAGTGTGGAAGGAGGAACGATCAGCGGAAGCTTGGTCGTCCGAGCGGGAAGCGGTAGCGACAGCGTTGCGATTGTCGAAGCTACGACGATCCAGGAGAACGTTGAACTATCTCTTGGCGATGGGAACAACTCGATAAGCATCGATGGATCCGTCGGCAACAATCTGGCAATTCGGAACGGCGATGGCGACGACACGGTATCGTTGGGCGAAACTTCTCAAATCGATGGCGGAGCCATAATCGGTCTCGGTAACGGGGAGAACTCGGCTGAAATATCGGGACAAATCGCCGCTGATCTAAACCTGTTTTCCGGCGTCGATGACGACACGATCAATCTGCTTGCCACAGCAATCGTTGAAGGCAACGTATCGCTCTCGCTCGGTGAGGGTGAAAATTCTTTAATCAACAACGCAACGATCTATGGCGATTTGATGGAGGGTGATTTGATGGAGGGTGATTTGATGGAGGGTGATTTGAGTGATTCGCCATGGGATCATCTTCGTCCCTCGGCCGTCGATGAAGCGAACTTGGACGACCTGCATTCGGGATCATGTTTAACCGATCAAGCTGGCGCCACGGCGATTGAAGAAACAGTTGGCCTGGCCAGCATGACAGAGTTTCTGAGCGGTGACGTAAGCGATGAAAGTGACAGCTCGCTGAGCGAAAGAATGCTGTCTGATTCAACGGAGGACTTCGATCAGCGTGCAAGAATGCAATTCGCGGCTGCACTGGACGACGGTCAGCGGTCATCTGGCACAAACCGATCCAATCGCAGCCAAGCACGAACGGTCCAAACTTAAGATCGGTTTGAAGTCAATACAAAACGCGAGTCAATCAAGTTCAGCCTCATCACGGGGATCTGCTCATTGCGAGAGATGAACGGAACACTCTGGTATCGATGCGGCATTGGCTGAATCTCGACCTGAATACTGTTCAATCGATACTGGTTGTTTGCCAAAGTGATGAACTGCGAAAACGCTGGTGGAGCGAGGATCATGGATCAGTCCGGGTGCTTAGTCGCGGCACACGAGGTGGGGGTAGATTTGGGGGGGCGTGTAGCGACGGTTGACTCTCCGTGGCATTAATGCGTCGTCTACGTGCGTGGGGTGACAGGATTTTGCTGAAACATTCTGCCAATAGTTGAGTCGGTGACAAACGGCTGGAAATCCGATTCATCGCGTTGTTTTTTCGAGAAGTCTTGATGCCCTGCGCTCGACAAGGAAAGAGTAACCGGCCAACCCATGGCCGCTTCTTTCAACAATGTGACAGGGATTAAGCAAATGAATGTTTCAAACTCGACGGCAGTTTTTTCCAGCCAATCATCTTCAACAAACTCTCGACCCCAAGGTCCACCGCCTCGAGGTGAAGAACAGCTTTCGTCAGCCCTTCAATCCATTGGCGTGGACGAGTCGACGACGGCTGATATTTTGGCTCAGGTCGATGAAGCGATAGCGGCTTTGAAGTCGGAATCAACTTCGGGGGTCACCAGCCGTCCCGCTATGAAGTCTGTGATTGATGACGTGCTCGAAGCAAATGGCATTGATCCTTCTGAGGTTGAGGAAGCAATTAAAGCTAGCGGAGCGGGAAGGTCGTCGGGGGTTGAAGGATCATCGGAAGGCGGGGGGGCATTCGGTCGAGGCGGCCCTTCGGAGGCTGGTCGACCCGCTGGACCACCACCTCATGAGGCCGATAGCAGCGTTGTTGAATCAGCTTTATTGTCCGCAGGCGCTGATGAGTCGTCCACGGATGAACTGATTAATCAGATCATCGATTCGATCCAAGAGCTGACGAATCAATCCGATTCCAACGTATCACAAGAAGAGCTCCGTTCCATTTTGACCAGTCTTTTCGAAGAGAACGGAGTCGACATTGATCAGTTCGAGCAAGCACTGAGCGAGCAAGTCGGTTCGCCCGGTTCGTTTCTCAACCTATTGGTGTAATTCTTTCATTTCGACGGAAGTTTCACTGGCACCTCTTGTGAACCACTGACGCATTGACTGTTGCTAAGAAAATTAGACCCACCCCACCGCTAGCAACTTCGAAGTTGTCGTTCAGCGATTTCCTCGCTGAACTTTTATGGGGGTAGGTTCATCTACCTAGAAACGAAGTCATTGCAACGATGCCGAAATCCCAGAGTTTTTTTGCCCGAACGCTTTCAAGAATTGGCCGCTCCCAGCAACGCAGTCGGCTGAACCGTCGGCGGCCATCGCGTCGTTTAAGAACGGAAGCACTAGAAGCTCGGCAACTGCTCGCTGGTGACCTCTTCATCAACGAACTGATGGCTGATAATGACGCCACGATCGAAGACCCTGACGAAGCCGGGGCGTTCGAGGATTGGGTCGAAATTTACAACGCTGGTACCGAGGCGGTTGATCTCGGAGGCATGTACTTGACCGATGACGTCGAAGCGCCGACGCAGTGGCAGTTCCCCGCGGGGTCAACCGTTGCCGCAGGCGGATATCTTCTGATTTGGGCGGATGACGAAAGCGACCAGGGTGATGATCATGCTTCGTTCAAATTGTCGTCGGGCGGCGAGATCGTTGCTCTGTACGATAGCGATGGAACGACGTTAGTCGATTCCTTGGAATTTGGCGAACAAGCCACCGACGTATCCTTCGGGCGTTCCCCAGACGGCAGCGAAACGCTTAGCGTTCTGACTACGGCGACGCCGGGCGCAGCGAACTCTGCTATCGCGGAGTCGAACCTCGCTCCGATTGCTAACGCTGGTGGCCCCTACACCGGAACGAACGCCGAGACAATTTTGCTGAGCGGTTTGTCTTCCTTTGACTCCGACGGTGAAATCGCAACCTACGCGTGGGACTTGGACCACGATGGCCAGTACGACGATGCGGTTGGTGAAACCGTCAACTTTTCGTCGGCGACCGTGGGAACGTTCGTCGTTGGTTTGCAAGTCACCGATGATGATGGCGCGATTAACGTTGACACGGCGGCAATCAAGGTGACGCAAGTTGGTGACGAAGTGTCTCCTTGGGATTCGGTCACCATCGATGATGAAGCTGCGGCCTTCTTTGACGACACCTATGTTCATGAGGTCTACATCACGTTCGACGATGCCGATTGGTACGACACGCTTTACACATCACACGCTACCGACGTTGAAGACCCGTATTTCCTAGCCGACTTTGTCGCTGATGGTGTGGCATTGGATTCGGTTGGAGTGCGTTTCAAGGGGAATTCATCGTTCGAGGGGACAGGCGTCAAGAAGTCAATCAAGATTGATTTCAATGAGTTCGAAGATCTGACCTTCATGGGGCTAAAGAAGTTGAACCTGAACAACAACTTCAACGATCCGACGATGTTGCGCGAGAAGTTGTTCTACGACTATGCGTCAAATTTCGTCGAGGGAGTTAGCAGGGCCGTCCACACCAAGGTCTATATCAACGGTGAGTACTACGGTTTGTACACGGCGGTTGAACAAGTGGACTCGACGTTCACCGAAAGTCGCTTTGGTGAAGATGAAGACGGCAACCTCTACAAGGGAACGGCGTCGGATGACGCGGTCCTTGAAGATCCCAACGCTGACTTCGGATCAGACCTGACTTACTTGGGAACCGATCAATCGGAATACGAAGCATTCTATGAGCTGAAAACGAATGAAGCTGCGAATGACTACTCGGACCTGATCGAGTTCATCGATGTGCTTAACAACACCTCGTCGGGTGAATTGGCGGACGCAATTGAACCGTTGTTGGACGTCGACAACACACTCACTTCGTTGGCGCTGAACAATTTGTTCGCGAACTTAGATTCGTACTCCGGTGCCGCTCATAACTATTACCTCTACGACCGCGACGACACGGGTCAATTCACTCATGTGTTCTGGGATGTGAATGAATCGTTTGGTACGTTTACTCAGTTCGTCGATCGAGGGCAGGTCATTACCGATCTTGATCCTTTTTGGTTGCCGGTCGCAACGACGATGGGACCGCCGGGAACGGCGACGGAAAGTGAATCACGACCGCTGGCCGAAAATTTGTGGGCGGTTGATGAGTACAGTACCGAGTACCTGCGCGACCTTGCTGAAATGTTGCGAGAAGGTTTCGATGTGGAATCGGTCACCGCTCGCATCAACGAACTAGCCGACCTCATTCGCGCCGATGTCACGGCTGACCCAAACAAGCAGTTCACAACGGCGCAGTTTGAGCAAAACTTGACGACCAACGTGACGTCGGGAAATCGAACAATCTATGGTCTCTCGAGCTTCATATCGTCGCGGTCAACGTACCTGTCATCGGTATTGGATAGCTACGCCTCGCAGTCAGACCTGGCGCTGAACGAATTGATGTCAGTTAACGTTCAAACGGTACAGGACGAAGCGGGCGATTTCGATCCGTGGGTGGAAATTTATAACAACGGTCCTGGGACGGTATCGCTCGCCGGTTTGTACCTGACTGACACCACTGCGGAGCTTTCCAAATGGGCGATTCCAACGGACAGTTTGAGCGATGGCGACTATTTAACACTTTGGCTCGATGGAGAAGTCAGCGAAGGTAGCAACCACGCTAACTTCGAACTGGAGACTTCCGGTGGTGAGCTATACCTAACCGACGGTACATCGGTCATCGACACTGTTACCTATGCTGCACTTGAAGGAGATTCGTCGTTTGCACGTGTGCCCGATGGTGTAGGCGAACTCGAAGTAACCAACCGGCCAACCCCCGGTTCCGAGAACGCAGCCAGTGCGGTGTCCGTCGAATCCGTAGTCGTCTACATCAACGAGTTGATGGCGGACAATGACACGACGATCGAAGACCCTGACGAAGTCGGGGCGTTCGAAGATTGGGTCGAGCTGTACAACCCGGGTACGTCCGCAGTGGACTTGAGCGGTTTCTACTTAACGGATGACGCGGCTGAACCAACGCAGTGGGCATTTCCGAGCGGGTCGACGATTGAAGCTGGTGGTTATTTGGTGATTTGGGCGGACGGGGACACCGACCAAGGTGACGATCACGCGTCGTTCAAGTTGTCGGCCAGTGGCGAGTCTGTTTTGCTGTACAACGTCGACGGAACAACGCTTGTCGATTCAGTGACGTTTGGTGAGCAGTCCACCGATGTTTCGTACGGCCGTTTTCCCAACGGATCATCAACATTTCTTGAATTGTCGGCTGCTACACCTGGCGCCGCAAACACCAACGATGTGATTACGACCAATAGCGAACCCACTGCCGACGCGGGTGGCCCTTACACGGGAACCGTCGGCGATTCGGTATCGCTTACCGGTGCGGCTTCGGTGGATTCCGATGGGATGATCTCGTCCTATGCTTGGGACCTCGACAACGATGGTGATTACGACGACGCCACGGGCGTGACCGCCTCATTCGATGCTTCTGTCGCTGGCACCTTCATTGTCGGACTTCAAGTGACCGACGACGGTGGCGCCACCGACACCGCCACGGCTACGATCACTGTCGAATCGTCGTCCACACCGGGGCTCGTCCTCACGCAGTCGGACGAGATGACAGTCGTCAACGAGTCGGGGCTAACCGACTCGGTCAGCGCGTCGCTTTCGAGCCAACCCGCGTCAGATGTCACGGTGACAATTACGAGTGCCAATTCCGAAGAAGTACTAGTGGATTTGGGGCAACTGGTATTCACGCCAGACAACTGGGACGTGGTCCAAACAGTTGTGTTCAGCAGTGCTGATGATGGAGTGATTGATGGAAGCCAAACCACCATCGTCACGTTTAGTGTTTCAAGCGACGACGTTGACTATGCGACATTGGCGGATACGGAAGTCAGCGTTGTCAGTCACGACTTAGTTACCGCGATTCCTCCCACTCGAATTTACACACCAGACTATGTTGTCCGGCCTCACGTGATCGTCGGCGACAGCATCCCAACGGCGATTCTGTTTCAAGCAGTAGCCGATGCTGAGATTTCTGTCGTTTCCGTGGGAACAGTTACGGTTGGCCAGTCCATTCGTATCGTGAATGAGAGCGTCGAGCCGATTGATTTCTTCGACGAAGGTGTCAGCACCGCAGTCGTTACCGCAGGGCAGTTCTATGCAATCATCTTCGAAGCGCACACGGAAACCCAGACCTACAGTGTGGAATCGACGGCTGGGACTGATGCATTCACGCCGTCGTCGCCAAGGAATTTCTTGCAGCCAACCGATACCAATGGCGACAGCGTCACGTCAGCCCTGGATGCATTGATTGTGATTAATCAGCTCAGCCGGATTCAAACTGGCGAAGGCGAGGTCACTGAGAACTTGTTCATGTACGACGTGAGCGGCGATGGGAATACAACAGCGCTGGACGCACTGCAGGTAGTCAACGAAATCAGTCGCCAAAATGCAGAAGCGAGTGAAGGAGAACGATCGCCCGTAAGTGATGCCGTAGTCGCTCCGTTGAATGAGACCCTGATTGAGACCGTGAGTGCCCCCCTGAGTGCTCCCCTGTCTTCCGACCAAGACGATGAAGATGACTTCACCTCTGACTTTTTTGACCCATCAACGATTGAAGAACAAGCAACTCTTGAGCTGGTCGCGTTCGATTCGCAAGCTCAAGCAGTCGCCGAATTCGCGTACGAATGCGATGCAGATGTGTCCGAAGAGGATTTCGATCTTCTCGCCGAAGATCTACATCAAGCTCTCGCCAGTGCGGGTCAGTTGGACGCCTCTTTCAATGCATCGTAGGTGGTTTCAGGACAACGCAGCATCGAGGATGAACCTACGGTGTCTTATGCACAGTGTTGCTGTTGCCTGAGCGACTGCGTCGTTATTGTGCGTGAAAGTGGCCGATTTCAAAGAGTGTGGTTCGCAAGGGTAGGCTAATGGAATTGGTTTGACTTCGAGGTAAGACAGAATGGCCACCTCATCGGCAAGGTTTTGTTATTCTAGGACTGCGTGTTTCACTCTTGCTCAGTCCGCGGAAGACCTTGTCCCCTATGAAATTGTTCAACTCGAACCCTCTGCCACTATTGGCTTTCGTTATCGGTGTCACGTTGGCTCAGATTTCCCATGCCGAGCAATTCGTGTTGTTCGACCGGACGTTTACCTTTGAGCAGAAGGAGGCTGTTGCCACGAAATCGCACCTCTTCGTGAACGCCAAACAGCTTGGCGAAGAAACCCCGAAAGATTGGACGTCACCGGTCGATTATCGAAACGGAACCGTTCACGTTCGGATCGAAGTGCTAGACAAACCGGAGGGAGAAGTGCCGACGGTTTGGAGTCTTTGCTACATTCCCAACCGAGGGCAGAAGAACAACTACGGTTGCACCAACACGCCCCGATACACAAAGCCGGGTGTGTACGAAAAAGTGGTGAAGATGAATGAGTTCTGGGAGAACGATTCAATCATTTGGACCGAAGGCATCAAGCAAATGTCATTGGTGATCAAGCATGCCGAGAAAGGGGGCAAGGGGCACGCGCACAACCAGCCTGATCTATCACAGTTCTTCCCGACCAAAATTCGAGTGACAATGACCCAGGTATCGGTGGGTTCGAAGTACAAGGCTCCCTAGTTGAATGCGAACTCAGTTCGTTCTATTAAGCTTCACCAAGTTGAGCATTCCAAGTGTCAAACGTTGCAGACATCAAATGCTTGTCGCAGCGATGATACGGGATCGTTGCCGGTCGGGATGAACTCTTGCGCAACGTAACCTTGATAACCTGTCTTAAGAATCGCTTTCATGATCGGCGGATAGTTGATCTCTTGTTTGAAGTCCAATTCTCGACGGCCAGGGTTACCCGCGGTGTGATAGTGTCCGACCCATTTGTGGTAACGCTCGATGTTTCGGATGACATCGCCGTTCATGATTTGGACGTGATAGATATCAAACAGCAGCTTGAATTGAGGCGAACTGATTTCGCGAACTAAGTCCGCGCACAGGTGGATGTCGTCGCCCCAGTATCCCGGATGCCCTTTCATTGGGTGCACGGTCCCATCGGAATTGAAATGTGCCTTGCTATTGAGGTGTTCAAGGACGATGCCTACCTGCTTTTCTTCCGCGTAAGGTAGCACGCGTTTCCAACAGTCCAAGCAATTCTTCCGGGCCGCCCGGTCATTGATTCCTGCCTTCTTCATTCCAGTGAAGGTAATCACGTTGGGGGCTCCGTACTTTACAGCCAAGTCGATGCCCTCACGAAGTTTGGCTTCAACTTCGGCATGGTTATCGGGATCAAGTGGCCCGTTGGAAAACCCGTGACTACTTGTCAGCGAGATTTTCATTCCCAGATTCGTGACATCGCCGTAGTCGGATGACGAAATACCTTCAATCGCTTCGATGCCGATGGATTGGCAATGCCTTGCGAGCGATAGCGAGTCCATTGGCCTAAAGCACCAACCCATGACCGATTGGCGGATCTGACGAGGCGAGGACGATTTTTCGGTGTCGATTGGCATGCTTCACACGTGTGCGGAAGATAGAAATGGCGTTGCAGTGTACCATGTGCGATCCATGCCAATCGCGAATAACGCGGTTCGTGCCGGTCACTCCTTCCGCCTATGACTCCACCGTTTTGACGATGAACCCAGACGAATCGCAGCCAAATAACCCTCTGCACGGCGTAACGCTAAAAGCGATGCTGGAACACTTGGTCGACGTTTATGGGTGGGTGCAGCTTGGGGATCGAATCAACATTCGGTGCTTCACGCATGATCCAAGTCTGAAGTCGAGCCTAAAGTTCCTGCGTCAAACCGATTGGGCCCGAGCGAAGGTTGAAAGGCTCTATCTGAGGTCGCTCGGTAGAAAGAGGTCACCCAACGAACAAGATTCCCCTGTGTCCGATAGCGAAACGACCAAACCAGGGACTGTACGGTTCAAGCGGGATCAGGGCGTGAAGTTTCGGGTTCGCAAGCAAGGATCCTGAACGGACTCGGCGATCCAAATGAACCGCCTCGGAGACGTACGTAAGCCTATTGAGTAGTGACTTTGCACGGCCACAGAAAACCCTACTGCGGATGCTTTCGGTGATCAACTGCACACCCACGGCACATCAACCCAGACCAAAACGACGGGTGCACTTGGTGGACGTGTATTCTAGCGAGGCCCCTTCGTTAGCGACGCACGCAAACCTATCGAGGAACTCGAACGCTCACGCTTACGGCGTTGTGAATCCGCAAGGATTTAGCGACGGGCAACACCGTTTCTTGGGCTTGTTGCTTCATGTAATAGCTTGAGACTTCCCCAACGATCATGATGCGATCCTGGTCGTCACAATCACAGGTCAGCTTTCGAAGTTCAGGATACGGTGATTGCTGAAGTGCACTCTGACATGCGCGACAATCTCTCACTGGTCCCCGCTCGTCTTGCATCTTGTTCTTCGGCTCAAAACGTTGCTCGAAATTTTGGATCATTGGTTTGCCTGTTAAGTGTGCCGCCTTGCAGACCCTTATCATTGCGTGCGGGCTGCCAATGGTACAATACGCAAAACCAGTACCAAGTGAAAAGAATTTTGTTCGCTCGAAGGGCTTCACTCAGCAAAGCACGAGACAACAATTTTTCGCGAGCGGCAGCAACCGTTTTTGTGCTCGTCGAAAATTGATCATCACGGTCAAATTTCGCACACACGGTGTGACGTCGAAGACTTGCTAGCTTGCCCAGCTTGATACTTCGTTGCGGGTGACCGCGCTAAGCGTCTGCTTCGGCTTCGTTTTGATGTTCAAACGACTTGCGTAGGAAATCTATCTGAGCAGAGCGACAGGTATCGACGAGGTCGCGGGCGTCACGTAGTAATTCGCGGGTGATTTTGGTTTCGTCACTTTCGTCGGATGAAACCGGCGTCGCTTCCGCGATAGACACCAGTCCCGAGTTCTCGGCCAGCACCCGGATGTCGTTAAACAGGTGATTGATCTGGGCGGCATCTTGTTGGTCGATTGCGTTGGCGAGTTTTTCGATTTGAGCTCCGATCTTGATCGCCGCAAACTTCTGAATGGCAATCGCGCCGGTAGCCAGCGTCGGTATGGCGGCTTCGATTTTGCTAACGAAGTGTTCCACTAAGGTCGGATCGAATTGAGTTCCCGCGCACCGTCGTATCTCAGCAATGGCTTCTTCATGCGACTTGCCCTTGCGGTACGGGCGATCGCTGACGATGGCATCGTAGGTATCGGCAATCGAAAGCAATCGAGCGCCGACCGGGATGTTTTCGCCGGACGGAAGATCGCGTTCGCGACCCGCACCGTTGTAAAAGGCATGGTGGTTGGCCATGATCGCGGTCAACGGCGGGCAATCAAAGGCTCCGAAGACGATGTCGACACCGATATTGTCGTGGCGACCCATGACTTCCCACTCTTCAGGTGTCAGTGGCCCAGGTTTGAACAGGATTTCGTCGGGAACACCGATCTTACCGATATCATGAAGGAGCCCGGCAACTTCTAGTACATAGCGTTCCGATGGATTCATCAATCCTTCCGAAGCACGGGCGCAAAGATCGGCCACGCGGCGACTGTGTTCGGCCGTCTTCGTATCGCGGAACGATAGCGCTGACATCAGCGCGGTGACCGCCTTGTAAGGAATTTCCACTCGTTCAGAGTTCGCAACCGCAAGGGCTTCGGCGGCTGCGTTTTCGGCGGATTCGTCTGTAACGATCATTGATTTGTTGAAAACAATGGACCGATTTCGGCCTTCTCGTTTTGCCACGTACAAACAAGCGTCGGCTTGATTGATGAGATCTTGAGTGTCCTTCGCTTCGAAACGAAGTTCGGAAACACCAAGGCTTGCTGTTAGCCGCAATTCAGCGGGGTCGTCTAAACGAATTTGCCCAATCGCACCTCGTGCCTTTTCAGCTTGCGCGAATGCGGCTTCGACGTCATAACCCGGCAATACGATGCAGAACTCTTCGCCACCGTAACGACAAACCAATCCGTTGCTTGAGAACATTTCGCGGACCGCTGCCGATACCGCTCGCAACACTTCGTCGCCCGTGTGGTGACCGTAGGTGTCGTTAACGCTCTTGAAATGGTCAACGTCGATCATGATGCACGAAAGCGACTTCGCATCGCGCTTCGCCTCGGACCACATCCCGTCAAATATTTCAAAGAAGGCTCGTCGGTTTAAGCAACCCGTTAGCGAGTCTTGAGTAGCCAGAATGTTAAGCTCATCGTTCTTGCGAGTGATTTCGTCTCGGCTTCGCTCGAGCAGATCTAGCATTCGTTCGAGTTCAAGGCGGTGTTCTTCGACGTGCGTCACATCACGGAAGGTTGCCAATACGCCTCGTCCAGACTTGCCTTTGCCAAGCGGGGCGGCGTTGACCGATAGAATCCGCTCGGAATCGGAATCGAAGGTGTAACGCAGCATCCTTTCGCTCTGCAGTTCACCGTTAAGCATGGCCATCGTCCAAGGCAATGCATCGTCGTTACTCTCGCCCACCCAGGCAAGGTCACTCGCCGGTCGTCGTTCGAGTTCCTCGGCGCTGAGTCCAACAATGGTGGTGAACGCCTTATTGGCCAATACAATCTTTCCGGTTTCATCGAGGACCAACAGACCTTCGGCGAGCGTGTCGAGAGCTTGACGCACGCGATCGGGGACAACTTGAGTGCTGCTAAACACTCCCATCACCCGAGCAACGAAGATGGTATAGGCAACGATGCCGAAGACCACAAAGTAGCTAAGCAATCGAACCATTGGGTTGATCAAGACGCCGCCGACATAGGTCTTTGCGGCGCGTCGATAACAATACTCCACTCGTCCCCATGGACGGTGGTTCAGCATGATGGGGACGGTCGCGGTGACGACTTCGCTCTCGGAATCGTCGACCGATTCGTGAACGTTCAGTTTTCCGTCGAAAACGACATCAGGAGGAATATCTTGCGGCCAGATTTCGGCGTGATGCCCGGTATCCGTCCGCAGCGTTCCCATGTCACTGCGGACACCGATCGAAAGCAGGTCCGGGTGACGATCAACGGTGGCTTGAAGACTCGCCTTCAGGTCGTTCCAGTTTTGCCTTCGAATGTGCACCGTGGCATTAATCGCGACAATCTCGCTCAAGTCACGGCGCGCACGCATCTGTAGCGCCGCAGAGTCGGGGATAAACCCGAGCCACTGGGCGCTCAATATGAGACTTGCTCCCACGCACACAAGTGCGAAGGCAAGTCGTATCGATGCGAAGTACTTTTTAAACAAGAGCCCGTGCTGTGCGATTGTTTAGGGAGGGATGGATGCGCGCAGGCGCAGCGGTTCGAGGGGAGTAAACCGTAGTTAAATGTTGCCTACGGCTTAGCATTTGCCGTCTTGAAGTAGCCGGATCAGTACTCGGATGAAGAAAACCCTGGTCACTGGGCCGAGTTTTTCGATCGTGCCGGATGAACCGGAAACAACGGTCACATCGCATTCACCGCGTCGGGATTGGCGTCGCCACCTCGATTAAATCGCGTGACGCCTGTCGCTCCCGATTACTTAGCCAAGGATGTCTTCGATCTCGTCTTTCTTGCCACCCTTGCTACCCTGGTTGGCCGAAAGGATTGCAGTCGGGTCAACGATTCGCCACGATGGAATTCCCGAAGCAACCGCCGTGAAGAATGCACCGCCTCGGAACACCATCAACACATAGCCGATAGAGAACAAGCCAGCGGCCGATCCAGCGGATCCGATGATGTAATCCAATGCTCCTTCTTCGGCATCAGCCACGACCTGTTCCCAATCGAGCCAATCGAGTTGCGAGTTGATGGCGGCCAATTGAGTCCGACTTGCGCCAATGTACTGAGTGTTGAATTGGTTCTCGTGGAAATGGAAGCCACTGAAGTTCATGGCATCGCCGCTCGTATTGAACGACAAGGAAAGGTCATTGCCGGATAGTAAACGCAGTTTCTCTATGGTGGTCTGTTCACTTGATTGACCGCGTGCATCCACCGACGGGGTTGGTTGCGAAGGATCGTTCACGTCGCCCTGACCTGCCTCGTCATCTTTCTTGGTCATCTCCGCACCCGTGAGTGTCTCGGTGGATTCGTTAGATGACTCACTTTCTCCGTCGCTGTTGCCACCGTTGTCGCCGGCATCAGGAGGAGTGACCGCTTCGATCGTCAGCAAAACGGTCGCAGGGTTACTTTGCAGATTGCCATCGGTTGCTCGATAGACAAATGAATCGGTGCCGAAGTACCCAGGATACGGCGTGTAAACGAGGCGTCCGTCCGAGGTAACGGTCAACGTACCGTGACTTGGGTAGGTTTCGATCAAGGCCGACAAGGTGTCGCCGTCGATGTCATAGTCATTATTGATGACACCTGGCATCCCCATGTTCAGCGAGGTACCCGCATTGAGGGTATAGCTATCTTCCAACGCGACAGGTGCCTCGTTGATGTTCACCACATCGATAACGAACGTTTGGTAGGAAACCGATCCATCGGACGATGTCGCTTGGACTTCGATCGTGTGGCTGGTTTGGTTTTCGTAGTCGAGGTGGCCAATGGTTCTCACCACTCCCGTACCAGAATCAATCTGGAAACGTCCGCCGTCGTCGTTGCTAAGCGAATAGGTGACGACGTTGTTGGAACCGTCTTGGTCGACAGCATGCGCGGTGACTCCCACAATCGCATTGCTGGCGTTTTCGTTCACGACGTTTGCCGAACCATCACTGTCGATCGGCACCGATACGCTAAATTCGTTGACATCGGATAGAGTGACCACGAACGATTCGTTGTAGGTTCCTCCTGAAGCGTCGGTCACCTGGACGATGATTGTGTGGGTGATCGAATCTTCGTAGTCAAGTTGCGAAGAATCTGCGACCGTGATATTGCCTGAGCTGTCGATTGCAAAACGCCCGCTGGCCGTATCAAGCAACGAATACGTGAATGTGTCCATCGAATCGATGTCCGAGGCCGTCACGGAACCCACCGACTGACCATTGCTGGAGTCTTCGGCGATATTCAAACCGGTTGCTGTTAGATCATGTGGATTATCGTTGGCACCTTCGATCGTGATCGTGATCTGAGTCGTCGAAGTGGCACCAAAGCTGTCCGTGATGGTGTAACTAAACACGTCGTCAAGCGTGTCCGCGTTGGTTCGCAGCGCTTGCACCGTTGCGTTGTTATTGTCGACGTTGTAGGTGTATGCACCGTTGACCCCGATCGTGATCGATCCATAAAGACCGTTCACCACGCTTCCGACCGAACCAGCCGTGTTTGCTTGCGTGCCAGAAGCCACTCCGGTCACTGCGTTAGTATTCGAAGTGTCCGGATCGGTATCGTTGGACAGTACATTGGCACTCGGGTTAACGCCCGGCGTAGCATTGCCGACGCCACCGGCTTCGCGAGCGGTGTCGGTGTCCGGATTGGCGACGGGCCCGTCGTTGGTCCCCGTTACCGTAATCGTGACAGCGGCTTGAGAAGTCGCCCCGTTGTTGTCGGTGACTTCGTATACAAACGTCACATCACGAGTTTCGCCGGCCGCCAAATCTTGGAAGTCACCTGCCGGATCAAACGTGTAGGATCCATCACCGTTGACAATCACGTTGCCTTCGCTCGGGCCCGTGATCAGTGCATAGGTGTGCGTGTCGTTGGTATCGACGTCAGTTTCCGTCAGTTGACCGTTGATGGTCGCGCCATCTTCGGTAGCCGTGTTGGTCCCAGCCTGAGCAACCGGTGCATCATTGGTGCCGGTGACCGTGATCGTTACGG
>NZ_SJPI01000002.1:300000-516650 GCF_007859865.1 Rubripirellula amarantea
TGTTGCGGCGCGCTTTGGCTTCCAGTGGAATGTCATCTTCGAGCCGTTCGGAAGCCTTCGTTCCAGGGCGTACGCTGTATTGGAAAATGAAACACTGTTTGAATCGGCATCGCTTGACCAATTCGATCGTCTTTTGGAAGTCCTCTTCCGTTTCGCCGCAGAAGCCCACGATGAAATCGCTGCTAATCGCGGCTTCGGGCAAGATGCGTTCGATGCGTTCCATCATCGCCATGTAGTCCGCGATTGTGTATCCACGTTTCATGCGTTTCAGCACGTCGTCGCTGCCGCTTTGCGCGGGGACATGCAAGTACGGGGAAACTTTGGGGAGGTCGCGAATGGTTTCGAGCAATCGCTCGGTCATGTCCTTGGGGTAGTTCGTGACGAACTTGATCCGTTTGATACCTTCGATTTCGTGCAATTGTTCCAGCAGCGACGACATGTCGGTAACTGATCCGTCTTCGTGCTTGAACTTGTACGAGTTGACGGTTTGGCCGAGCAGCGTAATTTCGAGACATCCTTGTTCGGCCAGGACGTTAGCCTCGGCAAGAATCTGCTCGGGCGATCGACCTTGTTCTGGGCCTCGGGTGTTGGGCACGACGCAGTAAGTGCAAAACTTATCGCAACCGATTTGGATGCGCAGATACGCTTGGAACGGCGTGGGACGCATCGTTGGGTCACGAAGCGGGTCAAACGTTTCGTGCGAACGAGCGATCGTGGCTTGGCTGCCTTCGTTGCGAGCGAGCGACACGGCCATTTGGCGACCTTCGCCGTTCTTGATTTTGTTTAGCAGCGTTGGGATTGTGTGCAATTGCCCGGGGCCAACGACCAAATCAACGTAGGGGGCACGTTTGAAAATGATCTCCTGATCCTTTTGGGCCATGCAGCCCATCACGCCGATGATCTTGTTCTCGTTGTCTTTCTTGTGCAGTTTCACCTTGCCGAGCGCACTGTAAACTTTCTCCTCGGCATGCTCGCGAACGCTGCAGGTGTTGTAGAGCACACAATCAGCTTGGGCCGGTGTATCGACGACGGTATAGCCATGTCGTTTCAGGTCAGCGATCACCATCTCGCTGTCGAGAACATTCATCTGGCATCCGACGGTCTGGATGTAAACGCGTTTATTCATTGGGCTTTGACTTTGCATCCGACTTGGACGCTGGTTTTGAAACTGGAGGGCCACGTTTTGTCGGCGTGGATTGCATTCGATCGACAAAGGTTTTCAGCACATCGGTCAATACGATTCGTCGCCGGCCCATCGATCCGAGCAGCATCATCGCAGCGATGAGCGCTCCCAAGAGCCATAGCAGGGTCGACGACGAGAAAAGCAAATCCGTTAGCATGTGCACAGGATACCCGCCCAGGCCCGATTTCGGGAAGAGAGGCTAAAATAGGCCGCAATTTGCGTCCCTGGGCGAGGCAATTCCGGTCCACCACTACCGTTTGGAAGCCATTGAAGGTCCCCCATGAATACCCGCCGTCTGCTGCAATTCTCGAACCTGGACCACGCTATCGAAGAGGCGGAAAGGTTGGCCAACGTGCCCACCCGGATCACAGGACAGCATTCCCACGGGCAGATTATCCGTCACTTGGCGCTGACGATGGATGTTGCCTGCGGTCACGAACCCAGTCCCACGGTGCCGTGGCTGATCAGAACGGTCGCACCGTGGTTGAAGCGAAAGGCCCTCGCCAAACCCGTGAAGCCAGGGTTCAAGCTGCCCGCATCGGCGGAATCCTTCTTTTGGCCAAATTCCGATATCGAGGTTCCTGTCGCGATGGTCCATTTGCGAGATTCGTGGCGGCGGTACCAGAGCTGCAGCCCACTACCGCCGCACCCTGTCTTTGGAAAGATGACGCAGGATGAGCACGACAAGCTTCAGTGCATGCACTTCGCTTTGCACCTAAGTTTCGTGCATCCTGTGATCGGCTAATTGCAATTGCCCGGTGTGGTTTAACGTCTGATTGGAATTACCGTGCCAAGTGCAATCGTTGGCTCGTGTCAGTGATGCACGCCCGAGCCAAAGAGGTAGCGGTATTCGGCCAGATGTTCGTCGATGTCACGCGAGAGCATGCGTCCATTGATGTGGCCCGCGATGACGGTGCCGTAATAGAGCGGAACTGATTGAGAAGGAATGACGCTGCCAAGACCACTGCCTACGTAGGTCCCGTAAGCTGGGTACAAAATTCGGTTCGCTTCAATGATCCCCTCGCGATCTTGCCGTTGATAGAGGTATGAGAACACATCGCGAGATGCCACGGTTTCGTGCCATGTCGGGAAGAATAGGTACGCAGCGCCGTAGGTTCCCGGATACGACCGCCGCGAGAAGTCTTTGGCGTGCGCGAGTTCATGTAGTGCGATCGCGGGCACGTCGCTGTATAGGTGCACGGTTTGCGTGAAAGGGTTGTAGTGATCGCCACCGAACAAACGTCCCGGCAGGATCGCTTCGCCTCCCAACGCTGCCAACCCCAGCGTGTAACGATAGGGCCATGCCACGTTCTTGTTCGCACGTAATCGTTTCCAGTCCTTCAGCGGTGCGTATTGGTTCACGCGAACCTTCACGTGAGCGAGTGAGTTGTCACGCATATAGTCGGTCGTGGCTTCGATGGTTGGTTCGGTGATGTGATGGTTGTCGATCCGGCGGTCCCACAGCATGACCTTGCCAGGAATGCCCCAAATCCATCCTGCGGTGTCGAGTACCTTGTGCGGCTTTCCAAATTCCAGTGGCTCTTCGTTCAACGCAAGCAAGTCAGGTGATTGCGTTTGCTGGCTAGGGGGAATCGGTCTGGGGTCGAGTACATGGCAACCACATGAGACGACCACCAGCAGCGCTGCGATAAGCAGCGTCGATGGAGCAATCCGATAGGGTGAGTAAATGCGAATCATTTGGCCAGTGAATTAAAAACGGTGTCGGTATCCAAACGTCATGCCATACATTTCCAAGCGATCGGGATCGACCTGCCCCGCCGCTACGTCTCGAGCGTTGTAGACATCACCGATTGAAAGTGCACTGAGTCCAACGTGAAACGCGCTGGAACGCGTGACGTGAAAACTGACGTCCGCGTTTAACTCCGTCACGAAGGCAAGGTAAGACGCTTCGACAAGCCGGTTTCGTAGCGTAGGTGCGTAGTGGTTGATTTGAGTGGATTGGTTCCAGCCGAACCCCGAGCAAACGCCCGTTGAGAACACAAATTTGCGCCAAAGGTATTGCTGTTCAAAATCGAGATCGAAGGTGACGATCTTGTTTTCCGTTTCGATCCAGTCCTGAAGCGGCGTGTATCCGTAAACTTGTGATCGATAAAGGTCGCCGATGTTCATCCATCGCCCGCCGATCATGATTCGTCGTTGACCACCGAGCACCCGGTGCGTCGTTCCCGCAGCAATCGCGATGTTCGTCAAGCTTGTCGACGTGCTCAATCGTTCCGACGGTAAAAACGCATCTCCGCTACCGTCAATCTGCATCAGCGAAAAATGAAACGTTGGTTGCGGGCTTAAGTCAGCGTGTGACGAACTCCGCGGCTGGTTTGTCCTGGCGGCATCATGATTGATGCGTAGTCTAACCCCGGTGTTGGTTCCAGACTCAAGCGTGGCTCGTTCCGAAGGGTAGGCATAGTCACGAAAGGTGATGCTGTCGCGACGTTCCATACTTAGGAAATCAACGTCGCCATACCACTGGGAATGGGGACGGATGAACGCGGCGTTGTCGCCAAAGGATTCATGGACAACGATCTCGCTATCAAGATGATTGGTCGCGTGAGGGATGGTTGGAATCGCGTGTTCGTAATCGTGTTCGTAATTGTAATCGACGGTATCGTTACCGACCGTGATTGGATCGGCGAGCAGGTGTTCGGTAGGCGTTTCCGCAAATGAATCTTGCCCGAACGAAGTCTGACCGTTGATCGTCATCCCTTCGGTAGTTTGCTTGGCAATGACTGAGTCGAGTGATTGCTCGTCGATAAGCCAAAACGGATCTTCTTCTGCGGTGGCCGACTGGATCGACGCCCCCATCGCGGCCAAGCAAATCGCATGCAGCAGGAATTTCCGCAACGTTAGGATTCCGGGACCGATGGTTTCGCGGGCGGTTGATTGATGGCGGCGGCTGAGTCTGATTTCTTAGACTGGCGGCGTTCTCCACATGGAGCAAGGTACGACGAGTAGGAAATTGCGTCCCGAAGTGTCAATAGAATCAAGTGGGAATGGGCAGGCTCGAGCGACGAAGCGTCCTCTGGAATCACGAAAGGAATTGTCTCAATCAAGCGACAGGAACCCGGTGACGGCTGATTCGGCCTTGTGCTTGGCTCGCCGCGGTGCGTAAAAGCGAACTCTTAGGTTCCCATTGCTCACCCCTCCAGGTGTTAGGTCTACGGTGTTCATTCGTTTTTTCACCCATTCCACCGTCGTTCTGTTGCTGATCTGCGCCGCGTTCAGCTTCAATTCACGTGCTGCGCTTGGTCAGGTGCCGACGCGCGCCGAGGTCGACGCGGCTCAAATCGTGCGATTGCCCGATGACCCGGCCGCCATCATTGCGGTGGTGGGAAACACGCCGATTTTGCTCGGTGAGCTGCTTCCGCGAGTCAACGCCCGAATCGAAGAGGTCGCGGCAAAGAGCGGCCAGGAGATTCCCGAGGACCAATTGCACTTCGCCAAAGTCAACTTGGTGCGAGGATTGTTAACTCAATCGATCCAAAACAAGATGATGCGTGAATCGTTCCTGCTTGACCAAATGGGAACCGAGAGCGCCGACAAACGTAACGAAGCCGATCAGCGGCTCGCCGCCCGAGCTCGCCAAATGTTCTTCGAATCCGAATTGCCGGAATTGAAGAAACAGTACTCCACCGAGGACATGAACGAGCTCGACAAGGAACTCGCCAAAAAAGGGACCTCGCTGGCTGCTCGGCAACGCGAGTTCACCGACATGATGCTTGGTCACCTCTACATTCGCGGCAAAGTGGATCGCGAGCCAAGAATTTCGATCGCGGAAATCAACGAGTACTATCTCGCCAACCAATCGGAGTTCGAACGCCCCACGCGAGCGCGGTGGGAACAATTGACGGTTCTGTTCAGCAACTTTCCCAACAAAGAACAGGCTCGCGTTGCAATTTCAAACATGGGACGCGAAGCCTACTTCGGCGGCAACCTGCAAGCCGTCGCACGGGCTCAAAGCCAAGAGCCATTCGCCAGCAAAGGTGGCCTGCACGAATGGACGGCCAAGGGATCACTCGCGAGCGAGATTCTTGAGCAACAAATCTTCTCGATCCAAACCAACGCGATGAGTGAGATCATCGAAGACGATCAAGGTTATCACATCGTTCGGGTTCTTGATCGGCAAGAAGCCGGGGTAACCTCGCTTCGTGATGTGCAAGACGAAATTCGCAACAAGCTGAAAGAAGAGAAAATCGCGGAATCTCAGCGAAAGGTTCTCGACGACATGCAATTGCGGATCCCAGTCTGGTCCATGTTCCCCGATGACACTCCCAACGCGCTACCGTTGCCCGAGTCGATCGCCCGTTACAACCAACCGACTTTCAAGCGGTGATTTGTTTTGAATAGGGATGCTGTGGCACGGCTCGTACGTTCGTTTCCGCTGGTCATCATCGTTGCTGGATTAGCATCGTTGATGGGGTGTGGACAGCTAGCCTATCGACTCAACCATCAGGCCCCGGAGACCTTCGTTCCGAATCCGCTTGATTTGCCTCCGGCAGAAGATGTTTTTGTTTGGTCGCAAGTTGTCGACGCGGTTGACGACTACTTCCGCATTGCTCGCGAACAACCCGTGCAGAACTCGGGCAACATGATTCTGGATGGTCGCATCGAAACTTCGTACCGAATCGGGGCTTCGATTTTTGAACCATGGCGTAAAGACAGCACTGCCGGTTTTGAACGATTGCAAAGCACGCTGCAGTCGATTCGTCGTCGGGCGATTGTCGTGGTTCGGCCACAGGCGGTTGGGTACGGGCCCGATGACTTCGCCACCGGGCTAAGCGGTGGCAATTCTCGCATCAGCGCGTCAGGCTACACAATCGAAGTGATTGTTCAGAAAGACATCGAGGACACCGATCGCAGCCAATACTCCACCGAGGGCAGGTCGACTGCGACGCGGCACGACGGTACGGTGGTTCGTCACGACGACAACTACGACAACAGTCCTCAGACGCTCGGTTGGATCCCGCTGGGGCGAGACACGTCGCTTGAACAAACAATTCTGCGAGACATCTTTGGCCGAATCACGCAAGGCGATTCAGACAGGCTGTTGCACCATTAGTATGGCGTGTTGTCCGGCCTTCGGATTAGCTTGAATTCGATCGCGACGCCCTGAGCTTCGTTGTGGAATCAACCAGCCACATCTACAATAAGGCCTCATTTCCCACCTATTTCCACGGCCTATTGGACGTATACGTATGGCTTTCTTGTCCATTTCAGGTCAATCCGGTGATGACAGTCGGTTTGAGTTGAGTGATCGCGAAACAACAATGGGACGTCATCCCGATTGTTCAATCGTCGTCGATGCGGGAGCGGTGAGCCGCTACCACGCCAAAATTTCGGCAAGCAACTCTGGCTTTATGGTCGAGGATTCGGGCAGTCGCAATGGAACGTTCTTGAATGG
Organism: Rubripirellula amarantea; assembly: GCF_007859865.1. Taxonomy (NCBI): domain Bacteria; kingdom Pseudomonadati; phylum Planctomycetota; class Planctomycetia; order Pirellulales; family Pirellulaceae; genus Rubripirellula; species Rubripirellula amarantea. The sequence continues at coordinate 306,600 of NZ_SJPI01000002.1, forward strand.
CCAGATGTTGACCACGCCGACGCTACTGCGCGATGGAGATCGCATTCGCGTCAGTGATGTTGAATTTGTGTTCACTCATGACAACATGCCTGGCTTCGTATCGGGTGGCAGCGAGATGACCTTTGCGGGGTCAAACTTCGGAATCCAGATGGTGGACGAAGGCGAACCCGGAACGCTTAGCAGTTCGTCAAAGGTTGAATTCCGCAGTTCTGCCGATGGCCTGAAGATGGCGGCCACTCCTGAGGCAAAGCTTGAAGCTCTGATGCGAATCAACCGGCAACTCAGCGGCGCCCTTGCGCTTGAGGATGTGTTGCCGAAGGTTCTTGATAGCCTGTTCAGCATTTTTCCCGCGGCTGACCGTGGGTTCATTGTCATGCAGGACGAATCCGGGAATCTGATTCCGCGCTGGGTGAAGACTCGATCAAGTCACGATGAAACCGAAACGATTCGAATCAGCCGCACGATCATTCGCGAGGTCATGACGCATCGAGAGCCAATCTTGTCCCTGGATGCTTCCGAAGACAGTCGATTCGATAGCAGTCAATCGATTGCTGATTTTTCAATCCGATCCATGATTTGTGCTCCCTTGGTTGACGCCGCAGGCAACGCGTTTGGGGCGCTACAGGTCGACTCGACTGCGGGGCGGGGCCAGTTTCGCGAAGATGACGCGGACTTGCTTGCCGGTGTTGCTGCTCAAGCGGGAATCGTAATCAACAACGCCCGAATGCACGAAGCAGCTTTGCATCAAAAAGAGGTCGAGCAAGACCTCAAGCTTGCCACCGAGGTACAGCAAGCGTTCCTTCCCCAATCGCCGCCCGATTCGACAAGCTATCGCGTTCGCAGCTTTTACCAAGCTGCTAACCATATCGGTGGCGATTACTTCGATTACATCCACTTGTCCGATGGACGCGTTGCAATCGTGGTTGCCGACGTGGTCGGACACGGGGTTGCCGCGGCAATGTTCATGGCCAAGTTGTCGGCCGAAACTCGCTTTTGTTTGGCCAGCATCCCTGATCTTGCCAAGGCCATCGAAAAGCTCAACGATCGAATGAGCCGACTGCACGTCGAACGCTTCATCACGTTCCTGGTACTGGTCATTGACCCGCTGAGTGAAAAAGTAACGATCGTTAATGCGGGTCACATGGCGCCTTTGGTGCGGATCGCTAAAGATGGTTCGATCGTCGAACCAGGCGAAGAAGAATCAGGCCTACCGATTGCGATTGACGACGGAATGGAATACGAAGCCGTTGACTTCGAAATGGAACGCGGCGACCTAGCGGTGCTGTATACCGACGGAATCAACGAAGCGATGAATGCCAACGACGAAGAATTTGGCATCGAACCGCTTCGCAAATTGACGGCATCGGGCGGTACAGCGGACGAGGTGAAAGATCGAATCGTGGAGGCCGTGATGGCTCACGTTGGTGATAGTCCACCGTTTGATGATATGTGCCTAGTGGTGGTCGAACGTATTGGTTCGGCTGAACTTTCCCGTTCGGCAGTCACTGATACCGTCGATGACGATGAACTCGACGATTTGCTCGGTACCAAAGGATAATCCAGTCGTGGCAAGTTCGTCTGTCAAGCGAATGGTCGTGCGATACCGGGGCAACGTTCAGGGGGTTGGGTTTCGCATGACGGCGGTTGCACAATCACGTGGTCTCGCGGTTCACGGATTCGTGATGAACGAACCCAACGGTGATGTGTTGATGGACGTCGAGGGGTCTCAAGAAGACTTGGACACGTTAATCCAGCGTATCAAGATTCAAATGGAAGACCGGATCGACGACGCGATCATTGACCAACGAGACCCGTTGAATCGAAGTGATGGGTTCACTATTCGCTACTGATCCCGACGGTTGCTGGCGGAATCGTTGAAGTAACCAGCAACAGATGCAATACCGCAGTCAGTCGGTTGGGACATCTACGCCGCTAAGTTCAGCTATCGACGCAGGTCTCTAAAAAGCGAGCGAGGCGATGGAAGTCGCATCCCGGTTCGATGAAGCGTACTTTGGTGACCAGCGTCTTTGGGTCAACCAGTTCTTCGAACGGAACATAGTGCAGATTGAATTGGCCAGACACCGAAACCATCACGCCGTTAAGTTTTTCTTCGACTAGGGCGCGATAGGCTCCCACTCCCAACGAAGCACCTAACATCACGTCGTACGCTTGTGGCGGTGCACAACGGGCTTCGTAACCCATCTGCAAACCGTTGACCTTGCGGGTCTTGCCGGTACGTTCGGTATATCGAGCGGCAACCAACTGCGACATCATTGCTGACAGGTTCACCAGCGAGATATTGATGTGGCCGTGGTCGTCACGAGTGATTCCCTCGAGGTACTTCGAAGGTAAGAATTCCGCCAAACCTTCCGCGATCACGATCGTGCCGTATTGTCGGCCTTCTTGTTCGCGGGCAAGCATCATGTCGACCATGCGATCGATCACTCGATCCATCGCCATCACCTTGCGAGTCTTTCCGTTGACGACTTCCTCTTCGGCAAGACCGCCCTGGATATCCTCGACGCTCAGCACCATCGATGCTTCACCCGCGATCGCACATCCATAGGCGAGCCATCCGGCACTACGACCCATCGCTTCGCAAAGGAAGTAAGCCCGGCCGGCGGCGGCGTCATAGTTGAGGTTGCGAATCTCTTCGGCAAGGGTTTCAACGGCGGTAAAGAAACCAAAAGTGAAATCAATGCCTGAATAGTCGTTGTCGATGGTCTTGGGCAAGTGAATGACCGGGAATTTGCGAGCACCCGGCGGCAAGTTGTCCTGGAACATCTTGATCTTGTTGGCGGTCTTAAGCGTGTCATCGCCACCGATCGAGATTAAAGCGTCGATTTCGAGTGAACAAAGACCCTCGTACACGCGGCGCAGTGGCGCAACCAGTTCGGGGTCCTTCAAGTGCTCAGGGGAACTGACGTGCTTGCCCGGGTTGGTGCGAGCGGTGCCGATCATGATTCCGCGACTTGTGCGGGCGTTGGTCAGCGTATCGTGAGTGAAGCGGATGTAATCTTCGCCTTCGGTCAACGGCCCCGCCGCGGTGTACTCAGCCAAACGACTGTACCCGTGCTTGATGCCGAAAACCTGGGCACCCTCTTCGAGAAACGAAAATGCTGCGGTCGAGATAACGGCGTTTGCACCAGGAGCCGGTCCACCGGCGAAAAGGATGGCAACGCGTTTGATATCGAGAGATTGAGATATTGGCATCGTCGAGGTCACAGCTAGAGGATTGAGACAAGAAACTCACCACCGAGGGGTGGATTTTAGCCGCGAGAGCGCAAACGGGGCAGCACCCGTAGATCAGAATTTGTTTCTGCACTCGGTCGATGCGGGAAAAAGTCGCTCGAAAAGTTGGTTCAATCGCTGTGAAAGCAATTTCGCCCATCCGGATTTGATCCGGCGAAAACGGCACTCGTTTCTATATCAACAGATCTTTCACTACGGTTCCATGAACGTCCGTCAGTCGGAAATCACGTCCTTGGAATCGGTACGTTAATTTTTCGTGATCGAATCCAAGTTGATGCAGCAGGGTCGCGTTGAGATCGTGAACGTGAACCGGATTTTCAGTGACGTTGAATCCAAGTTCGTCCGTTGCGCCGTGAATGTAGCCGGGTTTAATGCCACCGCCAGCGAGCCATACGCTGAAGCAACGGTTGTGATGATCTCGCCCGTCGTCGCCACCCTGGACCATGGGCGTGCGACCAAATTCGCCAGCCCAAATGACCAGTGTTTCATCCAGCATTCCTAGCCGTTTCAAGTCGCGAACCAGTGCCGCGGCCGGTTGATCGGTTTCCTCGCAATTATTCTTCAACGCTTTGGTCAAGTTGTTGTGTTGATCCCAGGCTTCGTGGAACAACTGCACAAATCGCACATCGCGTTCAAGCAACCGACGCGCGAGCAGGCAGTTTCTGGCAAAGTTCGAAACACTCGCGTCCTTGATTCCGTAAGCGTCCAGCACATGCTGAGGTTCCTGGGATAGATCCATCAATTCCGGCGCGCTGGATTGCAATTGATACGCCGATTCGTAACTTTGAATTCGAGCCGCAGTCTCTGGATCGGCGATTTCGTTGAGCGTGAGCTGGTTGAGTTCGTTCAGGGTATCTAGGGAATCTCGCTGAGCTTGGCGATCATAGCCGGGCGGATTGGACAAGTAGAGAACGGGGTCACCGGTGCCGCGAAACGGAACACCACCGTAGACCGTCGGCAAAAAACCGCATCCATAGTTCGAAGCTCCGCCGCTGGTGCCCTTCGCGCTGGTCAGCACAACGTAGCCGGGCAAATTCTCGCTTTCGCTTCCCAGCCCGTACAACGACCATGATCCAAAGCTTGGTCGCCCAAATTGTTGCGACCCGGTATTCATTAGAATCTGAGCCGGTGCGTGATTTACCGCGTCGGTAGTCATGCTGCGTATCAAGCAGATGTCGTCGGCAATTTTGGCCGTGTGAGGCAGCAGTTCACTAATGTCCATTCCACATTGGCCATGTTTGCTGAACTTGTATTTCCCACCCAGCAGTGCCGAATTGGGATCGATGAACGCAGCGCGGTAATCCTTTAGCAAATCTTTGGGCGGCAGTTGCCCATCGCGTTTGGTCAGTTCCGGTTTGGGATCGAACATCTCCAATTGGCTCGGTGCACCCGCTTGGAACAAGTAGACGACACGCTTTGCTTTGGGAGCGAAGTGCGGCAATTTGGGAGCAAGCGCACGAGTGATTTCTTCCGCCGAAGCGTCACGCGAGATCATGGACGCCAGCGCCATCCCGGCCATCCCGAGCCCGCAGTCACGAAAGAACCAGCGACGACGAAGAAGCTTAGATTGCTCGATTTGAATTTCGTTGTTCATGGATTTGTTTTTGGCTAACTTTTCGTCAATGTTTCGTCGAGATTCAAAAGCACTCGTGTGACCATCGCCCAAGCGGCCACGTCTCGCGGTATGACGCCGTCGGGCAATTCCGGTCGCTCATCTGGGTTGGTGAAACCCACTTTGTCGATGGACAACCAACCATCGGCTAGTCGCTTTGAATTGTGATCAAGCATTTCGATAAGCGTTGCCACTTCGGCCGGCTTTGCGTGACGTCCCGTTACCAAGCGATAGGCATAATCGATTCGCGATTCGTCCGTTTCACCACCCTCTCGCAGCACCCGCAACGCCATCGCTTGAGCGGCTTCGACGAAGACAGGCTCGTTCAGAGATACCAATGCCGCTAGCGGTGTGTTGGAACGAACTCGACGAGCGCAAGCGGCATCCGAATTGGGCGCATCAAACGTTGTCAGCACCGGATCGGGCATCGATCGTTTGCGGAACACGTACAAGGATCGTCGATATCGCAGGGGCGGTGTGGCGGGGTCCCAATAGTCGGGTTTGAAAAAGTTGTATTCCAACAAGCTCGGGGGCACTGGCGGGAAGATGCTCGGGCCACCGACTTGATGGTGCAACAAGCCCGCGGCGGTCAACGCCACGTCACGAATGACTTCCGCTTCAGCGCGAAATCGCGGGCCGCGGGCAAGCCATTCATTGTTCGGATCGGCAACGGTCAGTTCCAGGTCAACGGTGGAGGTCTGCTGGTAGGTTTGGCTGTTGACGATACGTTGGACCAAATGTTTCAGGCTCCAATTGTGCTGGACATAATCGACCGCTAACCAATCCAATAGCTCGGCGTACTCCGGTTCCGGCGTTCGCGTGCCGAAGTCCTCTGATGTTTCAACAATTCCGCGTCCGAACATCGCCTGCCAAACTCGGTTTACTTGAACACGAGCGGCCAGCGGATTGTCTTCGCTGACTAACCACCGTGCAAAATCCAGACGCGTCGGAGACTCGACATCCAACGCGGGCAACACCGTCGGCGTGTGAGGTTTCACCTCATGAGCGGGTTGGTCCCATGAACCTCGGCTGAGTAAGCGAGTGGTGCGAGCATGCTCGGGTGCAGTTTGAGCGGTGTGGAGCACACTGGTCATCGCTTCGGGATAACTTGATTCAAGCTTGTCGATCTGTTCGTTCGCTTCCTTGAACATTTCGTTTCGTTGACGCCAACCGCGGAACAAAGCTTGCATGTCTTTGGTCTTCAGTGCAATCGTTGCGGCGTGGTCATGAGCGGGCAGGGACGGTCGATCCGTGTCCGTCACACCAAGTCGATAGCACCCCAGTTGCAGGTTAGCCCTGCCGCCGTTTCCGCCATGGTCTTGCGTCAGTTGTATTTTGATCTCACCACCGTCCGGCAAATCAAGAGGTTGTTCCAACTTGATCATCGCCACCGACTCGGTATGTCGTAACATCGGGCCTCGATCGGGACGCCATGCTGTTCGGGTGTTGCCGTCGATCAAGAAGGCGGCCGGACCAACGCGTCGGTCCTCGGTCGTTTTGTCTTGCCGAGTGGGCAAGTAATAAGGCTCGAGCTTCTTGGTGGTTTCCGAAAAGTCAGCGTTCGCCTTGGAAAGTTTGACACTCTGCCAATCGGCTTCTTTCGAATTGCGACTCCACACCTCGACTTCAGAGATGGCGAACGTGCCCCAGAAACTGCGGCCCGGCCCACCGAATGCCAAATCGCCGTGCCGCAACGCTTCGATGCGAACAGCGGTAATGTGTCGCTTTTCCGGTTGAGCCGTGACAAAGATCTTGCCCGTCGTCGTTGGGTGTCCCAACACCAGGATGCTGTTGTCAGGTTCCTGGGTGGGGTGATTCAGGCCACCGATCCAAACGAGTTCGTCCGCCTTTAGCGATTCCCAGTCGGCCTCGCGTTTGGTTTCCTTTTCCACATACTCGGCAAGCTGAGACTGCCAATCGGGATGGTCTGCTTTGATCTTTTCTTCGATGTCCGCAACTTGCTTTTGAATGTTCTCGATCGCTTTGAGTTGATCGTCGCTGTAGACCCACGACTGAGCTTCGTAGGTATCGTTAAGGAATGCGAACATGCCGAAGTATTCGTCATGCGTCAGCGGATCGAACTTATGAGTGTGGCATTGGGCGCACTGCAAGGACAAACCCAAGACCGCTTTGCCCAAGCAGTCCATGCGATCAAAAATACCCTCGATGCGAAACTGCTCGTTCACGATCGCGCCTTCTTCGTTCACCATCCCATTACGAAGAAAGCCCGTGGCGACAAGTTGGTCTTGAGTGACATTCGGCAATAGATCACCAGCAATCTGTTCCACCACGAATTCGTTATAAGGTTGGTCCTTGGCGATCGAACGAATTACCCAGTCTCGCCACGCCCATTGGTCACGCGGCATGTCCTTTTCAAATCCGTTGGTGTCGCTATAGCGAGCCACATCGAGCCAGTGCCGCGACCACTTTTCGGCATACGCATCGCTTTGCAGCAAACGATTGACCAGATCCGAAACGGCCGTTTCGTGATCGCGTTTCTCTGACGCCACAAACTCGTCGATTTGCGTTGGGGAAGGTGGCAACCCAATGACGTCCAAGTAAATACGCCGACACAGCGTTTCGGCACTGGCCACCGGTGATCGAGTCAGCCCGCGAGCAGCCAATCGCTGGTCAACGATCGCGTCGATGCCAGATGCGAGACTTTTCTGAGGCAACGCGAACGCCCAGTGAGTTTCGTATTGACCGCCCTGCTTGATCCACTCGGTCAATGTCTCTCGATCGTTATCCGACAATTGCAGATGAGAAGCGGGGGGTGGCATCATCGAATCGGGATCGTCGGTAAGGATCCGCGAGATCACTTCGCTTTCGTCTGGTTCGCCCGGAACGATCGCAGCGTATCCGCCCAGGTCCTCGTAAGCCGCTTCGGCTTGATCGAGTCGGAGGCCCGCTTGACGTTCGGCCTCGTCAGGACCGTGGCAATGCAAACAATTCTCGGAAAGAATCGGAAGTACGTCGCGACCAAAGTCGATCGAGATGGTGTCGGCGGCACGAAGCCCCGTCGCAATGAAAGCCACGAGGACGACCAGGAAGGAGCGGAGCAGCATGGCGATTGGCAGAGGTGGGAAGGTGGGATCGCTCGGAATAGTCTAGTCGATCAAAACAAGACCGTCGGTGAGGTCGTCGATCACGTCGGATGCACACCGCGTTTGGTCGAACGGGTGATTTTCGGTTTTCGTTCAGGTTCAGTTCAAGCTGAACGCAGGAGGAAAGCCATCTTCGCTGGGCGAGCGATCTTGCTCCAGCGAGGGGCTATCGAGCGATTGCTCCTCGATCGAAACCGAGTGCAGTTTTATTTTGCCGCTTTGCAGCAGGCGGATTAAATGGTCGGCTCGCAAGTCGACATCCGATTCGGTCAATAGTTGCAACTTCGATTGGACGTCGAACGGCAAGGTGTATGAGATGATGTCGGTGATGGGGCCCAGTCCCATTTGCCCGGCCATCAACTCATGCAGATTCTTTTGCACCGTCGCTGTCGCAGGAATGATATTGGAAAAGGCGGTTAGAAGTTTTCCCTTGAGCGCCAAGCGATACTTCGCCTTCGACGGCGAATAGATGTCCTCTTGAGCGTCCACCTCAGCGATACGGAACGTACGGCCCGCGTCGATTTCTTGAACAATGGTGGCTCGTCGAATACCAACCAACAAAACGTTGTGTCGATCGTTTTCCACCTCAGCATGTGAAATCACTCGGCAAATGCATACCGTCGGCGCGATCGCTGCATCGCTCGACTTCAAATCGGGCAGCCCACCAGTCATCGTTGCCATGGCGATCAATTGGTCGCTCGCAAGCGACTCGGCCAATAAGTCACAATATCTGGGTTCGAATATGTGCAGCGGTTGCATCGCATGAGGAAAAACGACCAAGTCAGGCAGCGGGAACAATCGCACGCGCCCATCGAATTCATCCGGTAAACGGGTAACGTCGTCGAGGTTATCCATGATCGTGTTAGTCCTGTTGAGGATCGTCGGAACCGTTCTGCGAAGATCGTTCGGCCATCAATCAGTGGGGGACTGATTCGTGGCGGACCGAGTTGACGGTAACGCCAATGAAACGAATGGATTCTTCGCGATCGTCAAATAGAAGAACGGTTCTTTCAATGTACACTTCCTTCAATATACGCTGCGCGTCGATAGTGGTGTTGTCCGGACGGGCTACGGTCACGCGGGCGTGGGTCTAATGTCATCATGATCTACTATCACGTCGATAGACTATCAGCTTGATCGACTGTCACTTCAATCGACTTTATTAGTCATCATTACCGCGGGTCAAATGGCCGCTGCGGTTGATCGCAATCAGCAGCCACATCATCACGGTGATGCTGCCGATAACGCCAATCAAACCCAGCACACTGATGTTCTGCATCGAAGCAAAGGTCGGTTGAGGGAACAGGAGCGGCGGGACCTGCATGGCCAACATCAGCGACGATCCTAGGAATACCGCGCTAGCCATAAGCCCGAGGACGATACGATTGATCGTGGGCCCCAAGCGTTGATGTTCCAGTGAAAGACGTACCTCGCCTTTGCGAAGTTGTTTGATCAGCGATACGACTTCGTCGGGTGCCTGTTCAAGGAAGTTCTCGGTTTCCAAGTAGATGCGTCGAGCCTGTCGCAATCGTCGTCGTGGCGAAAGTCGTTTGACCATCGCTTTTCGCATGCACGTGGAAACGACGTCGAGCGAATCAAAGCTGGCACCTAGTTCTCGCAGTGTGCCTTCGAGCGAGATCAGCATCTTCATCAATAACGCGGATTGATTGGGCAGCTTGATTGCGTGTCGGTGCAGGATCTCGGATAGTTCGTTCAGTGCGCTTCGCAAATCGAAACGCCCCAGATCTTGTCGACCGTAGGTCGCAATGAAATCCGCAACGTCCACCGACAACGCTGACTCGTTCAGGGTCGGCGGTGCGTCGCCGATTCGTCGCACCAATCGAGATAGTCGGTTCTGATCACCGGTGGAAATGGCGACCAACATCTCTTCGATGGTTTCTCGCAAATTTTCGTCGATTCGGCCGACCATGCCAAAGTCAAGGATTCCCAGGCAACCGTTTTCCAAGACGATCAAGTTGCCCAGGTGTGGGTCGGCGTGAAAGAACGCTTCGTCGAATACCATCGTCAAATAGACGCTGGCAATCGTTTCGCTGAGTCGATCGCAGATGGATTGCTTGTCGCCCAATCGCGTCGATGGCAAATCCCCAGTCTCATCATCGTGTTGATTGTCGTTTGCTGGTGTATCAAGCTTAGCTAGGAACTGGCTAAGCGGAGTGCCGACAAGTTCGTCCATCACCAACACGCGACGAGTGCAGTGTTGTTTGTAGGGTTTAGGGATACGCACGTCGCTGTGAGTGCGTGTCATCATTTCGTCGAAGACTTCCAGGTGCTGACGTTCACGCGAAAAGTCGAGCTCTCGAGTGATCATCGGTGCCAATTGGCGAACCATGTCGGTCGGCGAAAATGCCGCGAGCGTGTCCACGCGTTGGGCAAGTTGAGCGAGTCCCGAAAGTACTTCGACGTCTTGTTCGATCGTGCGTTGGATGCCCTGTCGTTGAACCTTGATGACAACCGGAGTTCCGTCAATGAGCGTCGCGCGGTGAACCTGTCCAATCGAAGCTGTAGCTAAAGGGACGGGATCGATCGCTCGAAATACATCTTCGTAGTCGTCGCCGAGTTCTTCTCGCATGGTGGCCCGGACCTGTTCGATGGTGTCCGGTTTGACGTTGGCACGCAATCGCTTGAGCTCTTCGGCGATCGAGGGACCGACCAAGTCAGGCCGCGCGGCGAGAAGTTGCCCCAACTTGATGAACGTGGGGCCTAGTTCCGTGAGTGCCATGCGAACGCGTTGTTCGCGAGAATACTGCGAAAGTGGCGTTCCGCTGTGATCCTTGAATGCGTCGCGAAACGGCAATCGAAACTGAGTCAACCAATCGGCCAATCCATAGCGTCGCAGCACTGCTAAGATCTCACGCCACCGCTTCAAATTACGGTACAGTTGTGGGATCGCGGTGATCTTCATGGAAACAGGGGTGACCGATTAAAGTAGAGCGAAATGAAGGCCGCACGATTGAGACCAAGAATTGCACAAAACGGGCAATGATCCGTTTGCCCCATTGTGATCGCACTTGCCGCATTTGACCCACCCTGACTTGGAGCTTTTCTTTGGTTTGGTTTCCCGCCTTCGTTGCAACCATCGTTCTGATGGTCGCTGCCGTAGCGATTGCAGCGGTTATCGGGCTTGCAGGAGCATGGGCGGCGTCGACGGTTCAGCCTTCAGGGGTGAATCCGAGAAAACTCGCTGAGCCTACCTCAACCGAACGGCTTTTCGCTTCGACCAGCAGCCGTTTTTGCGGATGGTTGGGGGCACGGTGTGTTGGATGGTTGGGGGCACGGTGTGTTGGATGGTTTCTTGGATGGTTTTACTGGGCCTTGGTGGTGGCAGTGGTCACTCCGTTGATTCTCCATGCGGCGGCTTGGGAGGCTACGGCGGGAAAATTTGGCATCGGGATGCTGACCCAAACTGGGGCCCGAGTCACGGCCGGTGACACTTACGGAGTTTTCGCTGGGTTCGTGGCGACCGCATGGTTGCACGGTCTTCACGGCGGAGCGATGGTGGGATTGGCAACGCTGCTGGGCATTTCAAGACTGCCTCGCTCGATCCGTGAACAAGCCTGTTTGGACGCGGGGCCTTGGCGTCGTTGGTGGCGAGTCTTGTTGCCGCTCGCAGCACCCTGGTGGACCGTGGCGTTGTTGGCAACCGCCGGTTTAGCCGCTACGGAAATGACGGTCGCGGATCTGTACGGGTACCGAACGATCGCCGACGAATTCTACCGGTTCTTTGCCGTTGAGCCGACGTTGCCGTCAATCCTGGTGACCTGTTTCTTGCCGATGGTGTTGGCCGCGACCATCGTGACCTACGTCTTTGTTTCTCGTCGCCGGATCGCGTACGCCAATGCATTTCGCGAACCCCACGTCGATGTCGATGTCGTGGTGGACCGCGCGGGCGGCATGACGCGTTTCGTCGCCGTCGTTGTGATGGTGGTGATTGCCGGTCTGTTAGTTCTGATTCCTTTGCTGGGACTGATCAACAACATCGGTCAGGTGGTCGTTCGCTCGGGGGATGACGTCGAGGTCGCGTGGTCGCTTAAGATGGCGCTATCGCGTTTGTGGGAAGCACCTCGCTTGTTTGCAGCCGAATATCGTTGGACCACCATCATCTCGGTAGCGTCGAGTGTCGCGTCACTGGCAATCGCATGGCCGTTGGCGGCGTGGGTTCGGCGACGGGCAAGAGCAGCGGTGGGCGTCGATGCGATGATGGTGGCATTGATTTGCGTGCCCGGACCGATCGCGGGATTGATGGTGGTCCACCTCTTTCAGTTTGAAGTTCCCGGCTTTCGATTTCTGTATCAGCAAACGATTTTGCCAACGATGATCGCGTTATCCTTTCGAACGTTGCCGATCACGTATTGGTTAGTTAAGGCTGGGTATGTAGGAATTGAAACTTCAACACTCGAACTCGCGGCAATGGAAACCACGCCGCTCAAGTCGTTTTGGTTCATCGAGCGTCCACTCCTGATGCGTTCTCTCGTATTGGCTGGCGTTGCCGCCGCGGTAGCTTCGTCAGGCGATCTACCAGCGACGTTACCGGTCGTTCCCGCCGGAGTGACAACGGTTGCAGTGCGATTATTTGGCCTGCTGCACAGTGGCGCGCGATACCAAGAGGCTGCTTTATCGTTGTGGTATCTCGCCGCCCTGTTCATCGTGACACGAATCGCGATACGCAAACTTTAGATCGTGCAGATCGTACTATCCGCAAAGGCGGCACACTGTTTTGTCCGCTGATGGGGGTGATCCGCCGGCATGCGGCATCGGGGCGAATTACGCTGCACCGGACGATCAGTTACAATACCTTTGTTCCGTTATCCTTTCGTCCTAGGAAGATTCATGCCAAGGTTGGTCATTCTGTTTTTCGCGTTGAACTTGGCATTCGCTGCCATTTCTCGCTCACTTGCCGAGGACGTGTCGGCGACCGCTGATGAGTCGCCTGACATTCGACGCATCACGTTTCGAGATAAGGATGACACCTCTCGCACGATTCTTGGCGAAGTGATGCAGGAGGCCCAGGACGGTGGCGTGATGATGAAGTGCGACGATGGTCGTATTTGGATCATTCAGCCTGATCAAATCACGGATCGCGAGAAGATTGCGGACGAGTATTCGCCTATCTCGCCAGACGAAGCCGCACAACGAATGCTCAGCGAACTGGGCGACAGGTTCTCGGTTTACCAAACACCTCACTATGTGATTCTTTACGACGGTAGCGAGGTGTACGCCAAGCAAGTCGGATCGCTCTTTGAACAGCTCTATAAAAACTTCTTCACGTTTTGGAAGAACCAACGTTGGCAGTTGCCCGAGCCGGACCATCCTTTAGTCGCAATCGTGCTAAAGGACCATGATTCGTTTTTGAATCACGCGACCGCCGAGATAGGGCCCACGGCCAAGAGTATGATCGGGTACTACAATTTAGCTTCGAACCAAATGACAACCTTCAACGTTCCAAATTGGGAACGCAACGTGTCGACGATCATTCACGAAGCCACTCACCAACTTGCGTACAATTGCGGATTGCAACAACGCTATGCAGACAATCCGATGTGGGTGAGCGAAGGCTTGGCAACTTTCTTTGAATCGCCCGATATGCGAAACCCGGGTAGGTGGAGAGCGATTGGCCGCGTCAATCAAGTGAACTTGGCTCGGTGGAAAAGTGGCATCCGAAATCGCCCTGACGATTCCTTGGCAACCCTATTGGCTAGCGATCAACGATACAAGGATGCCGAGACTGCAACGTTTGCCTATGCCGAAGGTTGGGCGTTGACGTACTTCTTGATCAAAACCAGTCGCAAGGAATACGTCGCGTACTTGCAATCACTAAGCCAAGGTAAGCCCTTGGCTGAACGATCGGCACGTGAGCGAGTGGAAATGTTCGAAGCAGCGTTTGGTCCGCTCGATAAAGTCGACAAGTCTTTTCTAACTTACATGCGACGTGTGAAGTGACAACGTCAAGTGACACGCTTCCATCGGCTGAGTGATCAAGCGACGAGTGATCAAACGACGAATGACCAAGTGCGAATCGTCACGCGCGCGAGTCGAGAAGGTTTGGTAGATCGTGGATCTCGTAAAATGGGCTTCCGATTGGTGAGGTCTGAATTGACTCTTGGTAGCCTGTCCCATTTTCTTGCCTGATTTTAGATTCAAGAGTCGAAGAAGCTCGAACTATGAAACCGATTACCGCTTTGCTGTTGAGCCTGCTGACTGCGTCCGTGCTTTCGGCGGCCGAGAAACCCAACATCGTTTATATCATTTGCGATGATCTTGGTTACGGTGACGTGCATTGCTTGGCTCCTGAAACCTCGAAGACAGAAACTCCTGGTGCTGACGCGTTGGCGAAGCAGGGAATGGTGTTTACCGACGCACACTCCGGTTCCTCCGTCTGCTCGCCCACTCGCTATGGGGTGATGACAGGCCGTTACAGTTGGCGGACGCGATTGCAAAAAGGAGTGGTAACTGGATTCGCACCTAGTCTGATCAAAGAAGACCGGATGACGGTCGCTGGTTTTCTGCGACAGCAGGGCTACGCAACTGCGGCGATTGGGAAATGGCATTTGGATTTTGAGTACCTCGATCCCCAGACCGGTGAGTCCTATTCGCCCAAGCAGGTCAAGCTTCCGCCTGTCGGAGCAAAGATTCCAGACGGGCCAGTCAATCGAGGCTTTCAGTACTATCACGGCTTTCATCATGCGAGGAACATGAAGGCGGTAATCGAAAACGATCGAGTCATCGAACACGATTCCGAGATCAACATGTTGCCGCGTTTGACTCGCAAGGCGGTCGAATACATTGACTCGCGTGCCGGTGATGGCCAACCGTTCTTTTTGTACCTTCCGCTCGGTTCGCCCCACACACCGATCGTTCCGGCAAAGCAATGGCAGGGAAAAAGTGAACTTGGCGCTTACGGCGACTTTGTCATGCAGACGGATAACGTGGTCATCGAAGTTACCGAGGCTCTCGAGCGACACGGCATGACTGACAAAACACTGGTCATATTCACCAGTGACAATGGCTGCTCAAAAGCGGCTGGTATTCCGGCGTTGGCGGCTAAAGGGCATTGGGTTAGCGCTCACATGCGTGGGTCAAAGGCTGACATTTGGGACGGCGGTCATCGTGTTCCGTTCATTGTTCGCTGGCCGGGGAAAGTTGAGCCACGCTCAAGCTGCGACCAACTGATCTGCCTCACCGACCTGTTTGCAAGCGTCGCTAATATCGTCGATGCAGAACTGCCGCCCGAAACCTGCGAGGACAGCGTAAGCTTCCTGCCCGCTTTGCTGGGGAAACCGATCGAATCGACGCGTGCTGGTGTGATTCATCATTCGCACAGCGGTCATTTCGCTTATCGCTTGGGGAAGTGGAAGCTCTGTCTTGCCCGAGGTTCTGGGGGTTGGTCGTCTCCGACGGAGGCGCAGGTGTCGGCGGACGCCGCGATCGCGCAACTGTACGACTTGGAAAACGACCCAAGCGAGAAGACGAACCTTTATGAATCACAACCAGATGTTGCCGAGCGATTGCTCAAGCAACTTGAATCTGACGTGCGTAGAGGCCGAAGCACCGAAGGCGGTGAAACGTCGAACGATATCAGCAACATCGTGCTTTGGAAAAGCGGAAAGAACATCGACAGGGCTGGGGCTTTGAAAGCTGGGGCCTTGATAAAAGATTAGACCGGCAAGAGAAATGACAATTGCGGCTAGGCAACCGAGATAAGGCGGCGCGATGGAAATCCGCCTGTAAGACCAATCGTTTTGAAGTGGTACACGCCGCACCCCGGTGCAAAGTGTTACGAGAGTTAATGCGGATTCATTGGCAATCGTCATGGCAAGCTGGCGGACGCACCCGAAGCTCGCCTGCTAGCGAACCGACACGCGGCCAAACACGATGACTCGAGGTCACCACCATTTAAGGAGACAAATAGTCGTTGCGAATTTTGTCTTGTTCGTCGCGAGTTGAAAGAGCGGTGTAGGTCTCGTAGTCGATGTTGTAGGTGATGTAATGAATGCTGCCATCGGCCATTGCGATATGGACACCTTCACCGTGCCAAGACCAGTAATGTTGTAAGTGCGTGAAGTACTCGGTCGGTTCGTGGTTGCCCATGAACAATCCAAGTTTGCTGGTCACGTAATGTTCGCACTCGTTGCCACCGCAAATCGGCCAACCCCACCCCAGGTCATCGGGGATCGCCCGTTCGCCGAAGAAAATGGTCTGGGTCGTTCCGTCTAGGATGTCACGAAACTTGTGAGCCTTGTCGGTATAAAAAATACCGTTGCCATTGACGACTCCGCCGCAGCCCCCATAAGTGTCGGTAATGTCCACGTCTTCGCTTCCGGCCATGCCCAAATAGTTTCCCGGGTACAAAACGCCAACGTCGCCGGAAAGCGGAAGTGGCCCATTGGGACCGCTTAGAAGCTGTTGTTCCGTCCGAGGGTCGCTCGGGCACAACAGCGTTTCGATAGGAGCCGATGATGCATCGGTGGCTCCGCGTGCTTGGATGTCCTTCATGACTTCGCCGCAAGGACCACCACCGAAGTCGATAGATTCGAATCGCACGCCTTCTTCCATGAACGGCAGCGTTTGCGAAATCATCCCCCACCAAAATCCGTAAGGTGACGATTGGCGACTGCCGGCGGGGAACTCTTTGTAGGCAGCATGATAATTGTGCATCGCCAACGCAATTTGTTTGGCATGGTTGGAACATGTCACTCGACGAGCCGCGCCTCGAGCGGCTTGCACTGCGGGCAGCAATACCGAGACCAGGATGCCGATGATCGCAATCACGACCAACAGTTCGACAATCGTGAAAGCGTTTCGCTGGCTTGGAAGGCGCAAGTTGAAAGCGGGGATTGTGAGGAACGGTAACCTTCGGGAACTGCTATTCTAAGCATCCGCTACTGATTCGCCATCATCTTCTACTTCAACGGCTTCTTGATTTTCTTCTTTTGCAGCCTTTTTGGCTTCGCGTCTCGCAAGATGCTCCGCTGCCATCTGCTCAATCGTTACGATCTGCTCTGGACGCACTCGCTTGAACCGATCGACGTACAACGCCTCGATGAACTGTGACAAAGGCACTTTCCAAGGCTTGTTCTTGGTGTCCGCGTAACGTGCGAAGTTCTTGGGATTCATCCCCAGTTCACGCGCCATTTGCACGTGCGCGTCGGACAACTTGAATTGCTTACGAACAGCAATCCAAGGCTGAAACTTATGAGGGATGCGTTGTTTCTTGGCCAATGCGATGATCCTGGATTCTTTGAACGCAGTGAGTTGAGAGGAAGGTGCCGTGTTTCGAAAAGAAATCACCGGGGAAGGCACCCGTGATGGATTCAGTAAGCGTGGGGGAGAAATAATTTCAAATTGATAGCGACCCGCGATTCTTGTTCGCTGCCATTGCCACCGGCAAAGATCAATCGCTGCCTTTAGCGATCAGTGCCTTTGACAACGATGCTGACATTGCAAGCGGTTCGTCTGGCGTAGCGGTCAACCGAGTCTCGGGCGCGATGATCCATCGAATCACCGCGACCAGGGTCGATTTCCAATCTACCTTATAACGATTGAAGGTACGACAACAGGTCGGCGACTTCCGTCGGCGTCATCGCTTCGCACATTCCCGACGGCATCAACGATTGATCAAGCAGCTTGATGGTTTCGATATCATCCGCGGCGATCGTTTGGTCTCGGCCATCGGATCGCCGTAGTGTGATCGCATCGTCTGATTCATCAACCTTCAATCCGGTCACGATTTCGCCATCGAAGGTAAGTGCAAGGTGAGAACGCCATCTCGGTTCGATCACATTGGAAGGATTCAAGATTTGATCAAGTAGTTCTGCACGCGTTCGTCGCGACCCAATCCCGCCAAGAGACGGACCAACCGAGACAGCGCCTTCGCGAACTTGGTGGCAATTTCGGCACTGAGCGGACGCTGCTTTGGCGAACCAGTACTCCCCGCGTTTGGCATCTCCTTCGATCGACAATAACGCTGCAACGTCTGGGTTCGGACCGACCCGGGTGGCTCGCTGCGAAACTTCGATCCAGGGTTCAAATAGACCAACGATCGTCGGGTCTGTCGTCGACGAAACTACCGATGCAGCCATCGCTTGACCCACCGCGGGGCCTTGGTCGATCACGTTTCGCCAATCCAACATCGCCTTCATCAACGGCGAGTCATGCTGATCGACCGTGGGCTCCTGCTTCATCGCGGCGATCCAATCCCACAACAACTTAGCGCCCGCGATGTCGGGTTGGCCAGAACCTATCTTTGGCATTTGGCCAGGCCCGTGCGTGGCGACGCGGTACATCAGCACCGATTGCTCGGGATGACCCGGTTTAACCACGCAGGCGCCGGTAATCCCAAAGTTACCTTGAGCGGGGTCGGCGCCGATGATGTTCATTTCATCAATCGGAACGTTGCGTTGCAGATTCACCGCTGATGAAGCTCGGCCGCCCATTTGATGACAGGCACTACAGTTGACTGCCAAGTAAGACCGGGCTCGCGCGTCTAAATCGAGTGTTTCGTCGTACGGATCGACCCACCAGGTATCTTCGTTAATGTTTAGTCGTGTGGTGATGCCCGAATCGACCAAGTCATTCCAGTGCGTAACGACTTCGGGGTGATCAACACTTCGCGGTTCGTGCAATTGTTGAGGTGTGAAGCCAATCCCGCCGGGGTTGTAGCCGTGATGACAAATCATGCATTGGTTGCGTGAGTAAACCGTGTGCAGCATCTCACGCTTGGCGGGGCCCTGCTCATCACCGAGCAAGTTGTCGGGAACGCTCAGCGTGATTTCGGTGCCTCCCGCAGGAACCAACTCTGCGTCGTTCTGTTCATCGTTCCAAACATAGGAATAAGGAGCCCAGTTCAAGCCATCAAAGACCAGCAATTGAGTCTCGACGCGCCGGTTAACGATCTCGTTTTGATCATTGAATACCTTTCGCGTCAGCGTATTTGCCAAAACCGTGCCCTGCGGATACTTGGTGCCCGGGAACCAATACGACGGTCGGATGGGATCTTCACTGGGGATACCGATCACGCGTTGGCCGATCGCACCGTCGCGATACATGGTGGCGGCGGGTGAGTAAGCGAAAATGCCGGGAGCCGGTTCCAGCGACTGGCAATCGATGAACAAACCCGTATCGCTAAGTTGGGTTGGGAAAGGATCCCGCTGAGCCTTCTGTTCATTCGGAACAAGTCGATAAATGCCTCCGTTGTTGATGTCGATGATGATGACATCGAGTTTGCCTTCGGGAGTGCTTGAAAGCTTTATGGTTTCAAAGTCAATGATCCGCAGTCCCGTTGCTGCAAGTTTCCGGACCACTGGCGCGCTGGGTTGACTCACATCGGCTGCCCAAACGCCTCCGTTCATATAGCAACCGAACAAATAGTCGCCATCAATCTGAAAAGGCTGGTTAGCGAGCTTGCCAGCGATGGACGCGTTGGCCGGTACGAATACTCCACCGGTAACCGATTGCACCTCGTCGCGTTGCAGAATGATCGGCGCGATGATCGGTTTCCCGTCCTCGTTGCATCCGGGACCGTGTGGTTGTTGCAAGTCAATCTCGAACGGTCCTTCGTATAGGCTCCATCCGTGATTGCCACCCTTGGCGATCTTATGAATCATTTCGCAGCGATCCCAGCCGACGTCAGCAACCCAGAACTCATTGGTTGCCGGGTCGAAGGCACTGCGAAAGCCATTGCGAAGTCCAATCGCATAGATCTCACCACGAGCGACGCGACCATCGCTAGTTCGATAATCCACGAAGGGATTATCGGGCGGAATCTGATAAGGCGACGACTTCGTAGCGTTACGAACATCGACGCGAAGAACCGCGCCACGTAGGTCCGTGACATCTTGAGCGGTCTTGAACTTATCGGGCGGGAACGGACGAGCGCCGTCACCGGTGGTCACGTAAAGCATGCCATCGGGACCGAACCTCAGCGACGTTCCAATGTGATCGCCCGATGGGTAGGTCAAAATGTCCAGCCGCGAAGCCGGGTCGATGGTGGGTGGCGAATCGGTGCCCATCGTCAACCGAGACACTCGGGTGCCACCTTCGGTTTCATGCGGAAGCACTGTCCACGTCACATACAGAAACCGATTTTCGTCGAAACGGGGATCGAGGACAAAGTCACGTGCCGAAGCGATGTCCTCGTTAGCGGGATCGGCCAGTGCCGTTTCAAGGTCAATCGCCAAATCCGAGGCGGTAGGGTCATCGACCGGTTCGAACGTAACAAGGCGGCCTTTGCGTTCCAGTACGATTCGTCGCTCAACGGGCGCGGTCGGATCGCCGGTGGGCATGTCGCGCATTGCGATCGGTTCGTTGAACTGCAAGTGAGGAAACACTCGCTCGACGCGAAACGGCAACGGAGGATCCGGAGTGCCGACAAGCTTGGACGAAGTCCACACGGTCCTCCGTTCGTCAGCGAGAACACCGTGGCAACAGAACGCGCAGACGATAGCGACCGAGGTGGTCGCGAGAAAAAGAGCCACCGTTCGAAGCATAGTTGGACGGAGTTGCAAGTCAGGATTCGAAGCGAAAAATCAAAACGGTGAAGGATCAGCCCTAGTTGCCCAGCGGATCAGCGCTGAGCGGATCAGCACCCAATGGATCAGCCCCCAGCCCGTCAGCCCCCAGTGGATCTGCACCCAACGGATCAGCACCCAGCCCGTCCGCACCAAGTACCGCGTCACCGTTCGCGTCACCACCCTCGCCCGCCATCTCACTAAGCACTTCAAGTTGCTTTTCAACAGCTTTGAGATACTTAGCTTCGGTGTCGTAGGTTTCGTCGTTGATTTCGTCAATCACTTCGTGAATTTGAGTTAACCATGCTTTCACGTCCTCTTCATTGTCCGCACCAGCAGCCGCCATCAATCCGCCTGGCTTGGTCGGGATTTCTGGTTTGCCAACGCCGGTGACTCCGCGGTGAACTTGTTGCAAGACGTGGTTCAACTTACGACGGGACATGATGACCTCGGGCGGCTGTTCTTTCACTGCGGCCATGCCGCCGAATCCCATAGGGCCCATTGGCCCCATGGCGCCCATCATGGCTTCCATGTCCATCTGGTCTTGTCCGCCCATCATCATCTGGTTCATCATTTCCGCTGACGGGCCGCCACCGAACATGTCCCCGTCAGGTCCGCCCATCATTGGAGTGGGCGTTGCAGCTTCGGCGGTTGAACGTAAAAACGTTTTGGGGTCGCGAGGTTGTCCGCGAACGGGGGTGCGTTTTTCCATCGCTGCAAACCGAGCTAGTTCAGCCTCGAACGCTTTGGCGGTTCGTTTAGCCCACTTTGCCAAGACGGTTTCTGGCGACTTCACTTTGCCTTCCATACTCTTTGGCATCGAACCCAATCGAGCGACAGTATGCAAAGCGATTAGGTCGGCCGAGTCGTCGTTAGTGCTGATGTTGACCAGCATATCACCGAACGCTGCGTCGCCTTCGGGTTGCAGGTAATACAGGCTGTCGACCGCGTAGCGTTGAAGGTAAGCATGAGCTTGCGGTGATCGACCGGCGGGCGGTTCCGAGCCAAGTAAGTTGGTCATCAGGCCAATGATCTGGGTCTTCAGGTTGGCAGGCATCCTTTTGAATCCGTATTCAGCATGGCGAGCAATTCCATGCAGTGCTGCGGCACGGACGCCTTCGTCATTGTTTTCGTCTTCGTAGAGTGCAATCAAGATTGGCAAGACCGCCGACAACGGTTGAGCTGGTTGCTTGTTAGCAATGTCAGCCAGTTTTCCATCCAATTGACCAAGAAGAGTGACAGCGGCAATTCGAGCGGAAGGGTGATAGTTACCTTCAGCAATTGGTTTCATAACGCGAGCGGTCTGCGTCGTTAGCGTTTGGTGCACGGCTGCTCGGTTGGACTTTGCCGCACGCGAGATGAAACTGTTGATGTCCGAAACGATCTCGGAAATATGGCGATTACCATCGCGGGACGTCATGGTTGGGTAGACGTAACGAGTGAAGTAGGCAGTCACATACTGCATCTTGGCGTCACCGGTGGAGGCATAGGTCCGCGTTTCAGCCTTCATCATCTTGATCGCTCGTTCGGAACCAAACCTCGGATCGATCTTATTGAACTTGTACGGTTCTTTCGCAGCGGGGGCTTCCGCCGCTTCTTGACCGATGGCCGTGGTCGCGATTAGTCCCGCAACGGCGAAGCAGGCGAATGCAATCAGTACCATCCAGGCGCTGGTCAGGCGGCCGCGTTTGGCGTCAAGAGCCACTGACTCCGCGATAGCTACCGAGGCAACGGGTGAGCGATGAGCATTCATAGACGAGATCCGTTCGGGGGATGCGCAGTTCGAGTTCTTGGTCGATGGGGACTGCGAAAGTGTAAGAAAAGGACGCTTGCCAGCGTGCATGCATTATCTGTGGAACCGCCCTCCCGCGTCAACAAATTTCCGC
This sequence comes from Rubripirellula amarantea, assembly GCF_007859865.1. NCBI lineage: Bacteria > Pseudomonadati > Planctomycetota > Planctomycetia > Pirellulales > Pirellulaceae > Rubripirellula > Rubripirellula amarantea. The sequence goes on from NZ_SJPI01000002.1 coordinate 328,978, forward strand.
TCTCCAGGGGCGTCTGAGCGGGAATTTTGCTGAGATTGCCGCGACAATCCGCTCAGAACGTGCCCGATCTTGGATTCTGGGACGCGGCCAGCGGCTGATTTCGGGCTTCCCTCATGCGGGACGAATTTGATAAGCCCGCTTCACTATGAACTCTCTTCGACTTCATCACGACGAAACTCCGCCGGCACCAACCGTTGCCGCGGGCGATCAAACGCTGGTTGGACTCGACGCCGTTCGAGCTTTGGCTGCGGTCGCTGTTGTCGTGTTGCATGCTTGCGTGCCCTACCTCGCTCACCCGATGCCAGGTTTGGTTTGGTCCGTCACGGACTCACCCAGCCCTGTGGTCGACTTCGTGTTCTGGGGCATCGAGCTGGTCATCATGCCTTTGTTCCTGATCATCTCGGGATTGTTCGCATATCGAACGTATCAGCGCAAAGGTGAGTGGGCGTTGGTTCGCAATCGGTTCAAACGTTTGCTGCGTCCGTTGCTGTTTGCTTTGTTGGTGATCCTGCCGCTCGACTTGTACGTGTGGGTATTCAGTTGGGTATGCGAAGGCATTGTTCCCCCTGTCAAATTGAAGAGTCTTAAGTTCGATGGCGACGTCGACCGTCACTTGTGGGGACTCGGGCACCTGTGGTTCCTGCACTATTTGTTCTCTTACATCGCCGTGTTCGCAATATCGGTCGTCGCCTCAAAACGATTCAAGCGATTCGCATCGTGCAAGTCGGTTTCGACCGAGCGCGTGGTCGCAGCACTATTTATCGTTGCGGCAATCACGATCTACTTTCGTCCCGAAGTCATTTGGGGTTTTCAGCACGCGTTCATGCCAGTCGCAAGTAAATGGATTTACAACGCGATGTTCTTTGCCTTGGGGATCGTGATTGCACGCAGCGAATTTGGTGTCGACCGACTGCGAAACTTGCATCCTCGTTGGGTCGGTGTCGGCGGATGTGTGATGGTAGCGACGGTGCTATTGGGAATCTGGTCACTCGAACAAAATTCGTTCCCCACCGCAGCGACACTCAGCGCGAATGATGCCCAAGCGAATGATGCCCACTCGGCTGATCTGGGTGCTCCGCAATTTAGTTCCGCAAGTCTTGCATCGAGCCAGTTTACATCGAACCAGCGGGCGTCTTCGGGCATCCTTGCCATGGCGACTGCGGCGTCCTCGATGCTGGGCAGCGTGATTATCTTGTCGCTTGCACTAAGGTATGTGGTGCGATTGTCCGCGACGATGAAGTATTTAGCGGCGGCTTCGTTTTGGGTCTACCTTGTTCATCATCCTGTGTTAGGTCTGATTCACCTGGATTTGAAGTGGTTGCTGCCCAACGTCCTTCCGTCGATCAAGGCGGTCATGGCAACGATCTTGGCCACAGCCGTTTCACTGGTCAGCTATGAAGCATTCGTTCGCACGACACGGTTGGGCGAGTGGTTGGGAATGAACGCCATTAATCGCACTCCTGTGGAACATCTTCCTGTGCAAGATCAAGACGATTCGCAGCACGATGTGTTACCGATGCCAACGCGAACGGGCGATCCAATGCCGCCGGCACGACGAGCAGCCTAAGGCGGGGCACCGTTGGCGGGTTCCCGAATTCGTCGCTTTGTCTGAAAAATTCATCGGTGTTGTGCCACTTCGTTGACAACCCGCCCGCCCCCTCGTGAGCCGCACGTTGCTGGGGTAAAATCTTCGGTTTGAACGATTCGACACGCAAACGAGGACCCTGATGGCCAAAGGACTGTTTACTCAGGGCATGTGTGTCCTGTTGCGTCAGTCGCTGTCGGTGGAGCGTCTTCAAGAGTTGCTCAGTAGCTTCGAGTTCCTGGGCACTCACGATTCACTCGAAGATCTCGATTCGCCGCAAACGCTCGTCTATTCGTTTCGGCCTGAAGTCGGCGGGCATCTGTTGATCACGCCGTCCAATGCGGTCTGGCCTGACGACATGGGCGACCCCGACGAATCACCCGAGCGGTTTGTCGCTTGGTCGCTGGGACAGTATGGTCCGCTGGCCTATCCGGGTTGCTTGAAGCGATCCGGCGAACAATCTTGGGGCTGGGAAGACGGCGGCGAGCGTTTTCAAGAACACACATCGCACGTGCGAATCTTGATCAGCTACGTGCTCGGTGCCGAGGGTCCCGATGATGACGACGAAGATTTACCGTTGGTGCCCGACGATTACGATCCCGTCGAAGAGCTTGAATTCGCGACCCGCGCTGTCACGGCGATCCTAGAAGCTGACGAAGCCATTTGTTATTTCAATCCCGGTGGCGAAGTGTTGCGGGATAGTGACGGACTGCGTCGCGGGCTCAATTACGCTTGGAACAACGAATTGCCGCCTTTGGACATGTGGACCAACGTGCGTTTGTTTCGCGCCGAAGATGATTGGTCGCTAATGGACACCGTGGGCAACGGGCAATTCGACTTGCCTGACTTGGAAGCGATCTACTTTGCGGATTCGTTTGAACCTAGTGACGTCGAGAGCTTCCTTCGCAGTGCTTCGCTGTACATGTTGTCCAATGAAGACGAAGTCGAAGATGGTGATACGGCCGACGGGCCCGGCGATGTCACATGGCTAGCGATGGAATGTTACGATGCGTTGTCGGATCCACCGCGAGAAACCATTCGCTGGGTTCCTCAGGACGGGCAAACGCCGCCGCCCGAGTTGCTCGAGCGTGGTGAGTCGATTGACTTTGATGACGAAGATGATGACGACGACGACGAAGATGATCTCCTTAGCTTCGATGACAACGACGATGACGATGAACTTGATGAGGAACTTGAGTTCTGAATGATCAGCGGGTTAAGCGGCAATGATGGCCGACCTTACGAAAGAGCCAGCACCCAGCACCCAGCACCCAAGGGCGAGCCAACATGAAACCGGTTCTTCCGCTTTTGATTTTCATCACGCTGATATCGCCTCCCGTCTTTCAATCGGCGGTTCTGACGGCTCAGGACAATGCGGTCGAAACGGCCAGCGAAAAACCAATTAGTGAAGAACCAGTCAGCGAAAAAACATTCAGCGCCGAATCGCTCGAGCGGAATCTAGAAGGGCCCATTGATGCCGAAGACATAGCTGCGGCTAGCGGTTGGGCGACCAGTTCGGGGATCGTCGATTGGCTGGGCCCGCTCGCTCCCGTCGCTCTTTCGCCGTTCTTCGGTGTGACATGCTTGTCCGGACTGGCACTCTGGGGACCTACCTGGATGACTGACAATGCCATCTTGGGAACGTCGGGTCCACTTAAGAATGAATGGTTGTTCTTCGTGTTTCTGGGGCTGACGCTTTTGACAAGCCTGCCGCGGTTAACCAAGGTCAGTAAGCCGTTTGCCCAAGCGGTTGATCGTTTAGAAACGTACGCTGTGATCGTAATCTTACTGGTAATCAAACTCGTCATGTCGATGGACAATCCAGGCATCGGCGAGGAAGCAGTGGCGGTTATGTCGGTGAAGGTGATGCATTTCGGTGTGGTCAGCTTCACCCTAGATACGTTGCTTTCGATTGCCATGGTGATCAACATCTTGGTCATCAATAGCGTCAAGTTCTTCTTTGAGTTTCTAGTCTGGTTGACGCCGGTGCCCTTCTTGGATGCTGTTTTTGAAGTGTGCAACAAGTCGTTGTGCGCGGCGTTAATGGCCGTCTACGCACTAAGCCCCACGATCGCCACCGGTATTAATCTTGTCGTGCTTCTTGTAGCCGCACTGATGCTGCGTTGGATCAGTCGACGGGTGCGATTCTATCGAACGATGATTTTGGATCCCGTTCTGGCAAAGTTGTGGACCGGATTTGGAAAGCCACGCAAGCCGGAATTGATTGTGTTCCCGCAGGGCGACTTCGGGCCCTTTCATGCCAAGAGTCGTTTAAAGCTAAGTCGCTCGGATGACCAACTGGTGTTTTGCGAAGCGAATTGGTGGATGCCATCGAAGCAACACTGCGTTCCCTCGGATCCATTGCCGGTTGTCAAAGAAGGATGGGTGATGAATTCAATTGAATTGACGGGAGAGGATGGCAATGTGATGCAGTTACGTTTCAGTCGTCGCTACAGTCGCGAAACGTTGATCGCGCTGCTTGAGCAACTGGGCCTCGGTCACGACCAGGCAACTGAGATCGTCGAGCAGGCTCGCGGGGTCGAGTTCGCTTAGGTGGGTTTTCGCCTTGACTACTTTCCGATGCAGAATCGGCTGAACACTCGGTCGAGAATGTCTTCGTTGTAAACCTCGCCCGTCACTTCGCCGATGCACTGTGCCGCCAGACGCAAATCAGACGAAACGAATTCGTGTCCCGATTGTTGTCGCACTTGCGTGATCGCGTCGTTGATCGCTTCTTTGGCTCGAAGCAGTGTTTCGCTGCACCGAGCGGCGGTACCGATGATCGAACCAGATTGTTCTGCGTCGCGAGCGGCAATCGCGTTTGATATTTGATCCTTCAGGTTCTCGATTCCCTTGCCCGTGGCGGAACTGCAGAGGATCCAACCTTCACGATCCTTGTCGACAAGGTCGCCTTTGGTGGCGAGGAATAAATCGATCACGCCGGGTTTTGCACTTGAGCTCGCTAGTTCACGCACTTGGTCGGCTGCGGTATCGAAGTCATCGCGGCTGCCGTCAACGCACCACAATCGAAACCCAGCTTCGCGGATCACGCGAGCGGTTTGCTGTTGAGCCAAATCTGAAATCTCATGGTTTAGTCCATCGCTCGGAGTTTCGACTCGCGGTTTCTCCAAACCGGCGGTGTCCTGCAGCATCACCGCGTGAAGGCCGATGTGAGCATTAGCTGAAACGAAGTCGCGCGTCGTGCCGGCTAAGTCAGCAACGATCGCAATCTCTTGTCCAGCTAAAACATTCAGCAGTCGACTCTTTCCAGCGTTGGGGTCACCGCACAAAGCGATCGTCGTGGCGGATGAGGTTCCGCCCCGCGATCGAATTTGCTCGATCGTTTCCGCAACGATTGCCGCGATGTCGGTCAACCGTGCCAACAGTGTTTTGTCGCTGACGAACTCAATGTCTTCGTCGACAAAGTCCAGGCCGGCTTCGACATCCGCAAGCAAGTTCAGCAGTTCGCTGCGAAGTTGCCCTAGCGGTTGTGAAAGATTGCCCGAAAGCTGCCGCAGCGCATGATCGAGCGAACCCGGTTGTTCGGCTTCGATCACCCCAAGCACGGCCTCGGCTTGGGTGAGGTCTAGTTGTCCCGCTAAGAAAGCTCGCATCGTGAACTCGCCCGGTCGAGCGGCACGTGCACCGGCCTTGATGGCTGAATCGACGATTCCGGACAAGATCGGCAGTGAACCAAACGTATGGATTTCCGCCGAGGGTTGACCGGTGTAGCTTCGTGAGGTTGGCCAGCGAAGTATATCCACGTCGATGCTGCCTATCGGCTCGCTGAGATTAAGGCAGCATCGCAGTCGTCGCGGAGCTTTGGTCTGGCAAGCTGGCACGCCCAAGGTTTCGAGGACGTCCATGGCATCAGAGCCCGACAGTCGAACGACGCCTCGGGGGGCGGGCGAAGTGGGCGAGGCAATCGCAACGATAGTTTCATCAAAACGCATAGCCTAAGAGTGTATCGAAAGTTACCGATCTCGCACCATGGTCTAGCGTACTCGAGCTCAGCAGATCATGGTTCAGCAGGCTCACGTTCAGCACGCTCACGTCCAGCACGCTCACGTCCAGCAGGCTCCGGTTCAGCACGCTCACGTCCAGCAGATCATCGTCCAGCGCACTCCGGTTCACCGCTTCTTGACCAGCACGTGTGGCAAAGCCAGCAGCCAAAGCCAAGCGAGTCGGGACCCAACATCCGCAGGGTCACTTTGATCCGCTCGCAGATTGGGCGGGGGACTATTACACTCTCGTGCATGTTTGGGCTCTTCTCTTCACGACCGCCTTTGTCAACGAACCAACGCGTCGATATCGAGTTGCTTGTGCGACGAACCGTCAGCGTTTTCGGTCGCGAGTTCGTTTGTGCTCAATCAGCGGTCAGCTCACTGAGCGAGTTTATCGATGCCGAACCTGCCAAGGCCAATACCGTAAGTGACGATTTTGACAGCGAAGAACGCGTGCGATTCGTTCATGAAACGCTGTGTCGCCGGATGGCAATAGAACCTCATTCTGTGACGCTAGCAATCGTCAATGACGATCAGCTCACCGAAGCCTTTGCGTATCAGCCAAGCCGCGATGATTCAGCCGCGGAAGTTCAGGTCAACTCGCTAGTTGCCGACGACGATCTGCGATTAGTGACCACCATTGCCAATGCGTTGGCGTTTCACGTCTGGACCAAACGCGGTGATCGAGACTTGGATACGGACCCGCGGACAACGATGTTGCTTCCTGTCATCATGGGGTTGGGCGTCTTGGTTGCTGACGCGGCTTTGTACGACGATCAGTGGTCCACCGGCGGATGGTCGGGTTGGTCGTTGTCACGGTTAGGGCACTACAACGCCATGGAAGTTGGATTCGCAATGGCGTGTGTTGCAACACTTTGCGGGGACGATAAGCCAGCCTGGATGACGAGCCTGCGTCTGGATGCTCGAGCGACAGCCAAGCGGTCGCTCCGATATTTTCGAGATCTACAGTCCAAAGGCGGCGAACGACTACTGGATGCGTCGCGAGTGCCCAGTGAAACCCGCGAGGAGTCCGTATTGGCGAATTGGATTGCGGGTGAGGATCCCGATTGGGCAGTCGCAGCGCTGCGCACGGTCAGTCAACGAGCGGCGGTGGCGGATACTTATCTTTCGAGTGCCGTTTTGGATTCGACCATCGCTGCCACAAAATCCACCGACCAGGCTGTGCAAACGTCTGCGATCACCGCGTTTGCGTTCGCGAATCCCGAGTCAATGTCGCCGGCGATTGAATCGGCTTTGATGCGACTAAGCAAGTCACGCAGTCCGCAAACGGTCTTGGCGGCGATCGAATCCGCGACCGCTCTGGGGTTGCCGCACGGTTCATTCCTGGACTCGGCCGATTGGTTGTTGCAGCGAGAATCGTTTGATCAATTGCCGGTCGCCGATTGGGTTCGGCGAGGTGGAACGCAATGCGTGGTCCTGCAGCCAGTCATTTGCGCCCACCTAGTCGATGCGATTCGATTTGATCACCAAGTCGCCATGCAGGCGCTCGCTAGCTGCCTCAGTTCGATCAGCGACGATGTTGAAGCGGTGATCCGCCGGTATGTGCGTGATCCGGAAATGCAAACGCGAGCACGGGAGATCACGCTTCAACAATCGAAATGAGAACAGTAAACGGATTTCGTCCTGCGACGCTTTTCACCGCAGGCGTTTATGGGTCAGGCGTTATTCCTTAGACCACCCAATCTCGTTCGGGACGCGAACACAACAGATTGGCTTCCGGATCGTTGACGAAGGTTTCCGTCTTGGGGTCTAACGTCAATGTCCGGCCCACGATCCACGAAATGGCTGCGGCGTGGGATGCGATGTGCGACCGACGCATCACCGTTTGATTTGCGTTGGTAGGTTTCCGCGATCGGATGCAGTCGAAGAAATTTTCAGCATGGATCGAGACGTCTAAACCGCGAACTCGCTTGCTACCTTCGGGCAGCTTGCTTTGCAGTGAATCCGGTGTGACGACAATCTCGCCACTGTCGCCTGTTTCCACGGAGCCTTTATCACCCACGAAACGCACCGGACAAGTGCCCAGCCGTGTGATGTAGTGAGGTGAACGATCACCAAAGGGTTCCTTCAAGAAGTCGACAATCAACTTCACACCGTTTTCGTACGTGCAAACGATCTTGTCTTCTTGAGGTTCGTATCGAATGGGCATGGTGTCATCGGCGTCGTTGGCCCATTGGCACAGGTCAATAGTGTGAGCACCCCAATCGAGAAGACGTGCCCCGGAATCAAAGTCCCAAATTCCTCGCCATCGACCGTCGACATAGCTTTGGTTGAACGGTCGCCAGGCTGCGGGACCGAGCCACATGTTCCAATCGCACGTTTCCTTGTCCGGAGTTTTTTGTGCGGGCAGCCACGCATTGTCCATCACGGGTACATAGACCGAAGCGTGGAGAGTGTGGATTTTGCCCAACGCTCCTGACCGAGCAAGGTTCACGGCTTGCTCGAAATTGGGCACGCTGCGTCGCTGGGTTCCCGCTTGAAAAACGCGTCCGGTTCGGTCCATGGTGTCGGCCAGACGCTGGCATGCTTCGACCGTGATGCCGCAAGGCTTTTCGCTGTACACATCCTTGCCGGCTTCGGCAGCCAAGATCGAAGCGGCCGAGTGCCAACGGTCTCCGGTGGCGATCAACACGGCATCAATATCCTTGCGATCTAGCAGCTCGCGAAAATCGCGGTGGATCTGGCAATCTTGGTTGCCGTAGGCATCATCAACAAGTTTCTTGCCTTTTTCGCCTCGGTACTTTTGCACTTCTGACATGGCAACACAGCGAATCTGGTCTGACTTCAACATCGACGTCAGGTCGTACTCGCAACGGGGGCCGAAGCCAATCACGCCCAAGTTAATCTTGTCGTTGGGCGAAGCGAACGCACTTCGCATTGGCAAAGCAGCGAGAGCAGCAGCGGCCAGGACGTCGCGGCGCGAAGGCAGGAAGGGGGTGCAGTCAGGCATGATCTTCTCCGAGATGGCGGGACGTTGACTTCAAGAATCCAAGTCAAGCTGCTCAGAATATATCACGCCGCAGAGACCGACGTGGGGTGGGCACCGACGTCGAATTGCGTTCCCTGTTCCTGTTCCTGTTCCTGTTCCTGTTCGATGTTTGTCCTTCGCATGCAAACACCATCGCTCGAATCGCGACACGTTTACATCGGCGCATAAAAAAAGGAGGGCTAATGGATTAGCCCTCCGATTGGTGACCGGCAAACAGATCGAACCTAGTTCTTCTTCGGCGGTTCGATGTCCTTGGTCGCGCCACTGCCGGTTTGGGCAGCTCTTCGGTTTTCGCGCTGGATAGCGTCGTAGACCTCTTGGCGGTGTACAGGGATCGACTGGGGAGCTTCAATACCAAGGCGAACTTTGTCGCCTCGGATATCGACGATTGTCACCACGACATCGTCCCCAATCATGATACTTTCGTCTCGGTGGCGGGAAAGGACCAGCATGGTGTCCTCGGGATGATCTGATTGAGAGGCGGATGGATAACTCGCGGGCTTTCGTTGGCCCCGAAACATTGACCACCGTTCGCTTTCCTCATGAAAGCGATGCGGCGACAAAGGGTTTGATCGACCGCACCCGCCAGCTTATTGACATGCAAGCATAGAAGTCCGCCCATACCGATCGTGCGGGATGCCGCACATGGCCGCACAGATTAGATTGTTCGGTATGCGCCGCGTTGCCATTTCGAGTTGGCTCATTTTCATTTCGCGGCTTATCAAGTCGCATGATGTTGCCATGCTGCGGCAATCGCGTTTTCAAGCTAGGCCATGCCCTCGTGTGCGCGCACTCATGGATCAGCGTGTCGCCGCGTGTGTGTCGCCGCGTGCGTGTCGCGGCGTGCGTGTCGCGGCGTGCGTGACGGCAGCGCACGGGAACTGGGGCAGCGAACTCGGTCCACGAAAAAAGCCCGGTGAGTGGTCTCACCGGGCTTTGAATGTTCTACTTCGAATCGCGTAAGCTACTTCGAATGGAAAGCGTAGTCAGCGTTGTACGGATCGAAGTCCTTGTCCGTTAATCCAACGTTGGTCTTGAGGTCGAGGTAGTTGTATTCCTCGATCACTTCCAACGGTGCACCCGGACGCGACGGCCAGTCATAGGCGATGTAACGGATCGGCAGGTTGTTCGCGTCGTCGATAAAGACTTGAGCTTGGTGAAAGTCCAGGCCTTCCACTTTGGTGGGGCTGGTTACCTGCAACACGGTGCAAGTTCGATCTTTCACTCGAGCGTTCTTGCGAAACTCGCATTGCACGTCGGGTTGTCGTCGAGCGTTCTGGCCTCGTTCGATGAGCTTTTCGATAAGATTTTCAACGCCAATCTCGGTCATGGGATAACGTTGGCCACGCATCGCCAACATTCCCGTTGGGGGAATCGTGACGGTTGGCAGGAACTTGCCTTTGAATCCGCCTTCGTGCGCGATCAGGTTGCCGTTGTTCTTGCCTTCCACATAGATCACTTCGCGACCCTTCACCGACGAAGGCTTCAGGAAGCTGATGTAAACGCTTAGAGGTTGGACGATTTGTCCGTTGCGAACTTTGCGGTTACGGACTTTGACGTTCATGAACTCATGTTCGCCCAGTTCACCGTTGATGCGTTCTCGCTTGACCAGCATCGCGGTGTAGTCGTCGACATTTTGTTGACAACTTAGCAACCCGGTGCGAGCCATTTCTAGGGCGCGGTCGAGCGGATGTTCGTAAGCGGGCGTTGCTTCCAAGCTTGCGGCGTTGGCAACGCGGTGAACGGGTTCGGAAAGCCCCGCGTCTTCAGCGTACGACGGAGCGGCCGTGAATAGCGATCCCGCAATGAGTGCGAATCGGCGGCGGTTGATGTTCATCAGAAAAGCATCCTTGCTTTGTGTTCTTGAGTGACCAGTCATTTGATCAGTGACCAGTGAATGTTCGGGCGACATCCCCTTTATCGTCGGAGATGCTAGGCGTTGGTCAAGTCAGTCTCCGTTAAGAGCCCTGCTTGCCTAGCCGTGCCAAACGTACTGATCCGAACGAGTCGTCTGCTCGAAATTGCGACTCAAGGTGACTCTACCGAGAATGCACGGTCTTAAACCAGGGCAGTTTTTTCATGCTTTTGCTCATTTTCGAGCATCTCGTTGGACGATCCTCATAATCGGCAAACTCTTCCTGGTTTGCCCAGACGTCAAAACCTCATTCCGCTGACCCTCGGTCGTTATGTACTCGTTAGTTTCACGATCGCGTTTAACGCTATGGCTCATTCTGGTGACCGCTTTGTCTGCGACGTCGGTGCGGGCGCAAAGCATTGGTTCGGACTCAAGCGATGATTGGTCGCCCTATCGCCGTAGTGTCTCGACACCCGAAGCGAAAGCTAAGCGAGCGGCATCGCAAGAAGTACGCTGGGACGCTCCGGTGAGAGTTGCCAACTACGAACAACCATCGAACGATTCTGTGGCTATCGATGGTGCCAATCAAGACGCATCAGACTTCGGCACATCGCGACTAGAAGCCAGCGGCAACCTCGGTGATCCATCACTGCGAACGTCTGCCGGTGATGAACAAGCGGCGTCGTTCAACCAATTCACGCATGGTGGTTCGAGTATGGGATACGTCAATCCCGTCCCAAGTCATCGCGTGATCCGAGCACCAAACCGCAATTTGAGTAGCCATCAAGGAAGTTCGCAAGGCGAACAACACGCTGGTCTAGGACTACGGCATCACCTGAGCGATTCGGACCAAGAGCATTTGCCACCACCGCCGCTGCATGGTGAACACACCAAATTCAATCCTAAGAAATGGATCGGTGGTCCGGTGCAAAATAGGCCTGCGACGATTCCCAATGCGAAGCAGACCGGCACCTGGAAGCAACCGTACTCCTACGGCTACTTCGGTGGCAGCGGAACGCGTCACTGGAGCAAGAACTACGGATACCGCGACCGAACAACTGAATTTCGCTATCGATAGCAACGAGGCTTCTGGTTGCTGGTCGCGTCGCTCAATCTGCGGCTAAGAACTTCGTCAGTGCCTCGGGTGCATCGTGAGTGTATTCGATATCGGAAGACTCTTTGGCGGCGAGCGCCTTCACTTGAACCTTGTTGGCTTGCCACTCGTTGTCACCCGCGATGATCGCGTAAGTAAAGCCTTTCTGATCGGCGTACTTCAGTTGTGGCCCCAGTTTCTTTGGTTCTGGATAAATCTCGGTGCCTATACCCGCCGACCGCAAGTTGGTGGCCAATTTCAGATAGTCGTCGCGGTGCGATTCGTCAAAGTAGGCGATCATCACGGGGGCAGGCGTGGAAGCTTTGGGTAGCAAGTTTAAGGTTTCCATTGCTGCGACCAAACGATCGAGTCCCAGCGATGCACCGATCCCTGGCAGGTGTTGTTTGGTGTAAAGGCCAGCCAAGTTGTCATACCGACCACCGCTGCACACGCTGCCAATTTCGACCAAGTCATCGAGCGTGGTTTCGAAGATCACGCCCGTGTAGTAATCGAGTCCCCGTGCGATCGACACATCGATCTTCAGGCGTCGTGTGGGAACTCCAGCGGCCACTGCGCCTTCGTAGATACTCTTTAACCTAGCGATACCCTGCGCGGCCTGCTCATTTCCGGCCGTGACGTCCGGCAACATGGCGAAGATCTCTTCCGGTGTTCCGGTGCAGTCGGCGAGACGCAAAACAGCAGCAGCTTGTTCGTCGCTAATCTCGGCAGCCGACACCATTTCGGCCTGCGTTTTTTCGCGGCCGATCTTGGCGAGCTTGTCGAGACTTCGGAGCACCGGAACGGTTCGATCGGCAAGACCGAGTCCCGCTAGCAGTCCCGTTAGAATTACCCGGTTGTTTAAGCTGATTGTGAAAGCGTCAAAACCCAGCGCAGCTAAAAGCTGATTGATGACCGCGACGGCTTCGATGTCGGCAAGTTCGGATTCAGTCCCGATGGTGTCGAAATCGCATTGAACGAATTCACGATAGCGGCCCGCTTGCGTATTTTCGCCTCTCCATACCGGTGCAATGTGATACCGCTTAAAGGGAGTGCCGAGGGTACCGATGTGCTGGGCGGCGAAACGAGCCAGGGGCACGGTCAGGTCAAACCGCATTCCTACATCACGTTTGCCGTTGTCTTGGAACCGGTAGATCTGGCGATCCGTTTCGTCACTTCCTTTGCCCGTCAAAATTTCCAGGTGTTCGAGCACGGGCGTGTCGATGGGGGCAAAGCCAAACGATCGAAAGACCTCACGTGCCGTTTGCATCATCTGCTCACGCGGCATCATCACGTCTGGTAGGTAGTCGCGAAAGCCTTTAAGCGTGCGTGGTTGAATCATAGGACGTTGGAAAAGTGGTGTGGGAAATAAAGGGGCGAGGCGTGATCGAGTTAGCAGCGTCAAGCCAAGGGTAGGCTCGATGGCTTGCGGCTTCGCAGAGCATGAGACGATCCGCGGCCGGGTTCCGGGAACTGAGGTACGAACAAGGCGTCGGCGTACTCGTCGATCTGTTCCGGCGTTTCGAAGTACTTCTCGTAGCACCAATCGTCTTCGAACTCGCACTCCACGGTCGTGTAGTCTCGGCAGATCTGCGGACGCGTCTCGTAGATTCCACATCGGTAGTCATCTTGCAAGTGCTTGCAGGTCGTGTGAACCAGCAAGTACCAGGTTTCGTCATCAGTGAAAATCGACGCTCGGTCGTGCAACAGGTACCATCGCATGAAGTCGAAGTCGCGACGATTCGCAGGAGTCTCGATCGCCAGGGCAAAGTAGTGACAGCACTTCGCGGTGCAGTGTTCGCAAAGATTCTCGGACTCGGGAAAGTCACTGCGGCGGCGTCGGGTCGGTGGAGCGAGTGCGGACATGGAATTCCTGCGTCAAATGTGCGTGTCGTGGAACCTGAGAAACTAGCAGAGCTTGGGGTCGGCAAAAATGCCCCCAGCGGGAACAATACGACCTGCGACTTGCTTGATTCGTGCGTGATCCCCCAATCTGAGTTTGAAATCCTGTGGAAGTTGTTATTACCGCTCTAGGCCCTGACAACGTCGGGCTGGCTGATCCCATCATTCACCACGTCACCGGCCGAGGCGCGCGAATCGCCGAGATCCAGATGTATGACCATGATGAAGAGCATTTGTTCGCCATGATTTGCCGGATCGACATCGATGCCGCCGAGTTTGACCCGCTGCAAGATGCGATGCGTCAGATCGGCGAACACACCAAATTGGCCATCCGGGTTTGGAGCAGCGAACGTCGTCCGAAAAATCCGCGGTTGGCGATTTGTTGCACCTATATCGAACACACGCCTCGTGCCGTTCTGGAAGGTGTGGTCGATCGTTCGATTCCGGCCGAAGCCGCAGTGATCATTTCCAATCGCAAGAAATTGTCCAAGCTGGCTGACGAGTTTGACGTGCCGTATCGATTGATTGGTGATGCCAACGGAGTGGCCGATGACGCGGCGATGGTCGCGGCGCTCGACGAATTCGATGTCGACTACGTGATCTTGGCTCGGTACATGCGAGTTCTACCGGCGTCGACGTGTTGGCAGTTTGCCGGCGGCCGGATCATTAATTTGCACCACGGCTTGCTGCCCGGGTTCCCGGGTTTTCGGCCCTATCACGATGCTTACAACGCGCGGATGTTGACGTTCGGTGCAACGTGTCACTTCATCATTCCCGAGCTTGATGCCGGCAATCAAACGATCAACCAACGCACCTTTGCCGTTTCCCCTGGCACACCGATCGACGAAGTGATCGCGCAAGGCGAAACTGAAAACGAACCCAAGTGCTTGGTGGAAGGCGTTCGCCGCGTCGTCAACCGTGAAGTCTATTTGCACTTTCATCGTGTGGTTGCACGACGCTGATCACCTAACGCAGATGACCAAATGCTGTTCGTCAATCGCTATTTGTGAATCAGTTTTCGTCTCGCGATGTTCGCTCAGCGCTGATCACGGGTCGTTCAATCTCGCAAGGTGGAACTTACATTGCGTCGATAACGGCTCGCTTGAGCCATTTGACTTCGCTGGCGATATCGTCAGCGAGACTTTGTTTCTTCATGGCCGCCGGCATCACATTCCAGGCGTACGTTTCGATTTCTAGGTGACCGGTGAAATCAATCGTCGATTTCGGATCCGCCAGCGCCTTTAAGCACTGCGTGATGTCCGCGTGGCTAGTCGTCAGGTGTTCGAAGCGTTCCAGGAAAATAGGAACGTGGAAATGGACGATCCATCGTTCGTCGCCCCAAACGGGATCACCATCCGAAGCAATTCGAGACAGCAATTCGGGCAAGTCCTCGGCCAACGCAAACGAATTGTCCGCCAATCGTCGTCCGGTTTGATGCAGGTACCGGTCCTCGGCAAAATGGCTTAGCTGTTCGATCGCCTCGCGTCTTCGGTGATTGGACATCGATGACCAATCCCCCACAATCGCACTGCTTACTTGAACCTTGCCGATTCCGATCTTGGCTTGAGTCAGGCGATTAAGTACCTCGGCTTGGTTTTCCATCATGACTGCCGAATGGCAAATGTCATGGCAGACCATGATGTACTTGCGCTGAATTTCCTCGGGCAGTTCTTTGGCGAAGAAGTCGATCACATCGTCCGTCGTCTGCAAGATGCAGCCTGGTTCGGGTTCAATCGCGACGATGATCTTGCGTCCGGTGTCGTGGTGCAACTTGGCCAAGAAGCCGGCCAATTGTCGCAGTTGTTCGCCGGATTGCCCGATACGGTCTGCTTTTTCTTCGGCCGTCAGCGACCGATCGGGCCAACCAATAGGTAGCGTGCTAATCGTTCCGACCTTGTCGTCATCGGGTAGCAGCGCTGACAAGATTCGAGCGAGTTGCTTGGTATAGTCGAGTCGTTCTTGTTGCCACCAACCGGGAACGTAAACGGATTGCTTTACGACGGGCTGGTGAAAGTTGTCGTAGGGAAAACCATTGATCGTATAAGGACGAAGCTTCAGGCTTTCTAGATACTCACGAAACGGGTGCGGGTCGTTGACCAGCGATGTTGCCGCGGTGGAAGGTAACCAAAGTCCGACACTTAGTTCGTCCAGGTGCGAGGCCGCTCGAGCGCCCGATGCGTACGTCGACAGGTTTGACTTGATGGTGGCGAGATCGGTGCCAGCATGCACGTTCGTGCAGTAACCGATGATCCAATCCTTGGGAGACGACATGAATGAGAGAGCCTATAAGTTTCGCATCAGATGGGAACGCGTTCTGCGGTCGCAATCGTCATGGTGAGGGGAGATCTAGCTGAATTACCAACGGTTTGGTCGACGTGCAGCCTACCGTTTGCTCGGCACCACGTCCATGAAAGAACTCGAACGGTCCAAGCAGTGCCAACTTCGCTGGCAAAATAAACTTGGTGAGCCGCAATGGAGGCTTTGTTGGTGGGGTTGATCGAGGCAAGCACCATCGGTCGCAGTCCAAGATCATCCCGAGAGTGAGTCGTCAACACATACTCCAACAACCGTCGGTAGATGCCTCGCCGTCGATGTGACTTGGCAATGAAGGCAGCGAACAACCAAACCTGATCGTCATTCAAGTGAATCCTGACCCCAAGTTCTGACTCGTCAAACGATCCGCTCGCGATCCAGACGCCACCGATCGCAGTCTCGCCGTCGTAAGCTAGGCACGCGCGGTGTTCCGAAGCGGTGTCATCGGGTTGGTAATGCGTTAGCCGAGCAGCTTCGGCTTTCTCTGATTCGTCGACACACCATCGGAATGTGATCGATTCTTGATGGTCGCTCGATGGGCTGTTCAATGCGGCTGCGCTGGCCTCGCCGGGACACCGAAACTCAAAAACACGGAATATCCGCATCCTGAAAAGCTTCGCGGGCACGATGCGATTGACCACGATTCCTATGGAATACCACCAGCCGCGGGCTTGGATGCGTCCCAACATGCTCAAGATTCCTTTGATCAGCTTGCCCTAATACCGCCATACCTAATTGCAACCGGCGTTCATAAACGACACTATAACGGGATCGCAATCAGAGTGTCACGGGAACGGAAAGGACGGGTCAGAGTTGTCTATTTACGTTGGAGTCGATGTCGGAGGAACCACTAGCACCATTGCGATCGGTGATGAGGCGCGAAACGTTATCCGAATATCGAGCCAGTTTCCGACGCGGTCCTTGGTTGGACCTGAAGCCACCGTTGCGGACATCGTTCAACAAATCGCCATCGAATTGGCGGCGGCCGGTCGGTCGGTCGACGAATTGCACGCCGTGTGCTTGGCTACTCCGGGGCCTGCGACGTTGGACGGAGTGTTAATGCAAACTCCCAACCTTGATCCTTCGAAGTGGAACCGCTGCCCGATCCGAAAGATGCTGCAAGCGGCCGTAACGAAATCGTTGAAGGCGGTCGAGGTAGCCTACATCGGCGATGGTCAAGCCGCGGCGGTCGGCGAGTATTGCATCCGGACGGAACGGATTCACTGGGATCAACTGCCACCGATTCCCAAGCCCAACCAAGGCGGATCCGAGATTGATTCGTTGTTCTTTGTAGCGGTGGGTACTGGACTCGGAGGCGGTGAAGTTCGTGCCGGTTTGGGCGTTCAGGGTGCCCAGGGCAGAGCAGGCCACGCCGGCCACATGCTGTTGCCGCCATTCGCGTTTCGTTATCCCCACGATCAACAATTGTTGGTTGGCAATTCGATGTGCACCGCTGAGTCAGCGATTTCACTCACGGCACTAACGCATCAACTTGGGTACCGACTGACGTTGCCACATTGGGCTGATCACCCACTCAACCAGCAGGACTGTTCGTTGCGAGACAAGGCGAAGCAATTGCGAGAGCTAGCCGCTGAAAGTGATCCGCTGGCAGTAGAACTATTCGAAGATCAGGCCAAAGCTCTGGGGCTGGTCATGTTAACAATCAACTACATGGGCGACTACGATTGCCTCGTGATTGGCGGCGGTGTCTGCGAGATGAGCCGTGGCATGCGAGCAAGGTACCTCGACTTGGTTCGTGAGAGCTACGAAAAACACGCGCTCGATGGATTCCGCAAATACGAGCACATTGGATTTTCCGTATGCGGTGACAATGCGTCAGTGATCGGCGCGCTGGCACAATCCTACGGAGTTTGATCGCGACCGAGGTTCACTTTGGTTTGCATGTTCACTGAAAGCAACTCTTTGCGTGCGAGTGGTTCGCTATGCGAGAGTTGTTGCCAACGCAAGTTACTTTACGAATTGAGGGCGGACCGGCGGACTCGAAACGTTGTCCGGCAACGCGTATCGGAGAGCTCGCTACAGTGCCTCGTCGATGACTTCACCGTTGGCTCGTGTTCCCAGAGCGCCCCACAGGCCAAACGCGCTGGCCATTCCGGGAACTGATTTCGGGTTGATCGAGCTGCTGTTGTTGCCCGTTCCCCACTCGACATAAAGGGACACGCCCCGCGAATCGCCCGCGTCGATGGAGTCCGTGATGTAAGTGACCGCGCCGTCGCCCATCAACACGTGGGCACCACCAGCATGTCGGCTGCTGGCCGAGTAGGTGCCGGCGCTGTTGTCGTTGGTCGTCACCGTGCAAATTTCACTGTTGGGTGGCAAGATCGTTTGAAACGAGGTGTGGCTCATGAAGTGGTTCGCCCATTTGTAACCCCTTCGACGTTCCACATCATGGACATTGGTGTCGTCAAGCCAAAACGTCGGTCGGTCGGGGTGATTCAGGTTCGCGTCAATGCACGCTTTGGGATTGTCGGCCACCGCCGGTGCAGCCGTGCCGCTCGGCCCGACCTTACCCGTCGTTCGCACATCCAAGTCGCCCAAATCGGTCGCAATCTCGCCACACATGATGGTGTTGGACAAACCGTCGAGGCAATCACGAAACCTCATCACTTTGCGATTCACAAACATGCCTCGGCACATCTGCCGAACGCGAGCCTCTCGAGTTGCATCTGGGCCCATCGCATCACTCCATTGCGACGCACTACTGTCCCACTCGACCAATCCTTGGTTGACGTAGTGCATCGCATCGCCAACGCATGCGGCGTAGTTGGTCCGCCCTTGAGCCGGCAATCCGACTCCTGGATCACTGGGACATCGCAGCATAGGAATCTCGGTCATGAACGGTTGATACGGTTCAGCTTCCTCGTTCAGCAACGTCCGATCGGGACGCGGACCCATCGGCTGAAACGTCACTGTCGGCGTTGTGACGTAGGGTTTGGAAATCGTTTCCCATAAGCCTTGCTGTTCGATGAAAGGCAACAGCCCGACAAGAAAACTCAAACGCAAGCCATTGTTTGCGCGAATTCCATTGGCGGGACTCATGCCAGGGCTACCGTTCCCTCCGATGCGAGTTCCCGTGCCATGGGTGGGCAGCCGTTTGAATGCTGCGTGATAGTTGTGGATCCCAATGCCAAGTTGTTTGACATTGTTACTGCAGCTCATTCGCCGCGCAGCCTCACGAGCCGCTTGCACCGCGGGCAACAGCAGGCCTACCAAGACGCCGATGATAGCGATCACGACGAGGAGTTCGATCAGAGTAAAAGCGAGACGAGAAGTACGAACATTCATGGTGAGATTTCAAACTTTGTTCAACTGTTTACAAGGCTATCCATCCCGACCGGTTCCAATGCATCCGAGTCTACATTGGAAGCGTAACTTTCACCCACTTAGTCCGCAAGGTTCGCAAAGCCAGGGGTGTGAATGCGCACCCGAATTGGCGAACATAGCGGCGGTCTGATGTACCGTAGTTTCCAAAATCACAGGTTTTATTGATGTCCCAGTGGCTTACCGTTAAACAAGAAATGTGCGAAATCGGGCGACGCATTTACGACCGCCGGTTTGCCGCGGGAAACGATGGCAACATCTCGGTCCGGGTGGCGCCCAATGAAGTGCTTTGTACACCAACCTTGCACTGCAAAGGGTTCATGAAACCGGACGATATCGCAACGATTGATATGTCAGGAAAACAAATCGCTGGTGAAAAGAAGCGATCCTCCGAAGCTTTGCTGCACTTGGAGATCTACAAAAAGCGATCGGACATCAACAGCGTCGTTCACTGCCACCCGCCCCACGCAACCGCGTTCGGCATCGCTCGCGAACCCATCCCCCAAGCCGTTCTGCCCGAAATCGAAATGTTTTTGGGGGAAGTGCCCATCACAAAGTACGAAACGCCGGGCAGCCAGCAGTTCGCCGACACAATCCTGCCGTTTGTCGATCGAACCAACGTGATCGTCTTGGCGAATCACGGAACCGTCAGCTACGGCGAAACAGTCGAGCGGGCGTATTGGTGGACGGAGATCCTCGATGCCTATTGCCGAATGTTGATTCTTGCCAATCAACTTGGCCGGGTGGCGTACCTTAGCGAAGCGGAAACTCGCGAGTTGCTTGAAGCCAAGAAAGCGTGGGGATTCAGTGATCCACGCAATTCAGAGTCGATGAAAGATTGCGATATACGCCGTCATGCAATTTTTCGACAAACATGGGCGGTGTCTGGCGTTGAACAACGCGTCTTCAAATACACCGAGGAATCGTCGGCTCAATCAAGCGGCGAACCCGTCGATCCACAGAATGAAGAGTTCATTCGAAAGATCGCCGCGGAAGTCGTGCGACAGATGAAAGCTTCGGAGAACTGCGACAAACCAACGGGATAGAAGGAGTGAAGTTGCGCTATCCGTGACTGACTCACTATCGAAGCAGTGCCTCGTGATGGGGTGGACAGGAAGTTTAGAGGACGCATTTTAACGGCTGCAGATTCGTGTCCTGTCACTCCCTCACGAGGCACTAACGGTTTCACCATCGGCGACCGATCGAACGATCGGGTTGCCAGATGTTCAGTTCAGAAGGCGGCTGACCCGCAATGGGGGCTGAGTTTGCGCTCTAAGGGGCAGGCTCCCGGCGCGTTGGGTCAGTGCCAATCACTTCGTTAAGAACAACATTCGGTGGAACGTCATCTGGTGGAACGTCACCCAATCGGACTCGCCAGGTCGAAGACCCGCGCTCGGTGACCTTGCGATTCGGGGACCAATGATTCGAAACCCAGCGATTCAGATCGCTGCGATTGGAACCCTCGCCATCGGGCCACCAGGGTTCTCAAATTCAGCGAATCACGACCAAGATTTTGGCAGTGATATCTGGACCGTTGCTGACGTTCATCATCGTCGCCATTTCGCGATTCAGTTGAGCGAAGTCCAACTGGTCAAGTTGCTCAACTAGGTTTTCCACGGAACCATCCTGGCTCACCAACTCGACGGCACTGCCGGAGTGATGAATGGCAGTCGGATCGAGCTCGGCGCCTTCGATCGTTTGCAAGATCGGGGCGTTCGTGGCAAGTGTCATCGAGACCGAATCAATGCCGGCCTGGTCCGACAGCAAGTTCATGTAGAACTGATCGAGGCTTTTCGCGGGGGCTTCAAGGTACATCAGAGAAACCGCTTCATCGACGCCTACGCCCACGGCTTGGGTCGCCGTTCCGGCAATGGCTTGCGTGATGGGTTGGTTATCGAGTGAGCTAATTGCAGCTTCGCGAAGTGCTCGAGAAACAGCCTTCGCACGACGACCTTCTTCCGTCTGACGAACATCAAGCACCAATACGGCGGCGAGCTTTCCGGATGCTTCACTCCGAGACATCACGACCAATGGGGCAGCCTCGTTGACCGGTGAAGTCGACCTTGGCGTTGTGTTTGCTGGGTTAGGGGTCGCCAAGTTGCGGTTCGCGATCCCAGGCTCTGATACGCTCGGCATTGCTGATCCGGCCAGCCGATCTAACTTTGCAGTCTCGATCTGCGGAACCACGGCACTGTTCGAATCGGGGGTTTCCACCTTGTCCACGCTGGGCACCCGTGCCAAGGCACTATCAGTCGCAGGCGATCGTTGGGGACCCATGTCTTCCGATGTGACAAGCGAGTCCGGTGAGGGGAGCTCCGGTGTAACGGTTAGGGCGGAAGGGTCGAGTGCAGCCGATCCCGGTGCCGATGGTGCGATCGCAACGCTGTTATGCAACGCGTTTGGTTCAGTACGTGACCCGATAAAAATCGCCAAACCGATCGTGGCGGCTAGACCGACAAGCACGGCAGCGATTCGTTGAATGGATGAACCTTGCGCTTGCGAAAGCGAGATCATCGGTTGCTCGGATACTTTGACCAACGGATGATCGTCAGCCAGTCCTACTTCGCGAGCACGAGCAACGGCGGCTTGCATCACGCGATCCGAGAATCCCGCATCAAGCTTGATACCGGAATCTTGTGAAGCAACTCGTTTGAGGGCGTCTTGGATAAGACGCATTTGGTTGAGCCGAGCCATGAGGTCGGAATCGTCGTGTAAGAGTGTTTCGATTTGCGCGCGTTCGTGATCTTCGAGGGCATCATCGAGATACCCACTTAGCAACGAATCGACGAGTTCATCAGAAAGGGACATTAAACAGGAACCGTAAGGGGCGAGACGCAGACCCAAGCTTGGTAGCTCTCCGCCAAAACAATCCACTTATCACGACACCCTCATTCTAAGCCCGCCACTCGAAAGACGCGGTCATTCAGGGTCGCTGCATGATAGTCTGGATTCAGGACCGGCTGTGGCTGCCACCGGGCAGCGCTACTTTGGCCTTCAGGGGTTGGGATGACTAGAAGGCTTGCAAAGTTCCCCGGTTCAGGGCAAGTTCAGCTCATTTATCGCCGGAAAAGCTGGGAAACGGCGTGAAACTTTGCTCTTTGGTCGGTCTTTAGCTCATGAATCCCTCTGATTACCTCCGTCGAAACCGCGACGTGTACAACCAAATGGCCGCCGCGGGTGATCCACTGTGCCGCGTGGCGTCCGACGACGAACTGGCCAATCCTCTCAAGACCGTCGACGGCGCGGGTTGGTTGGGGAAATCCATCGCTGGCAAGCGAGTGCTTTGCTTGGCTGCTGGCGGAGGGCGACAAAGTTCACTTTACGCCGCCGCAGGGGCTGATGTCACCGTCGTTGATATCAGCGGTTCGATGTTAGAGCTCGATCGACGTGCCGCGGCCGAACGCGGTTTTTCGCTGAGAGTTTTTGAAACAACGATGGAAGATCTTGGCATGTTTGGCGTCGGAGAGTTCGACATCGTGATTCAACCGGTTAGCACCTGCTACGTGCCGTCGATCACCAAGGTCTACCAGCAAGTGGCGCGGGTCACGTCGCCTCGGGGAATTTATGTCTCCCAGCACAAAACTCCCGCGAGTCTGCAATCGTCGCTCGAGCGCAATCGCGAAGGTCACTACGCGATTGAGCACGTTTACTATCGCGATTCACCCGAACCGGTACCGGTGCCCGCACCACGTGTGACCAATCGAGCTTCCAAGCGATTAAGAGAAACCGGCGCAGTCGAATACTTGCATCGCTGGGAACAAATCATCGGTGGTATGTGCCATGCCGGATTCGTTATTGAAGACTTAAGCGAACCACTGCACGCGGTTCCCAAATCTGAACACGGGTCGTTTGGCGATCGAGCCTGCTACATCGCGCCGTACGTTCGCATCAAGGCAAGACGAAACGGAGAAGTCGCCGCTTCAGCAAACACGTCCGGATTGTGGACGCCGCAAAACTTCTAGCAACCGGCCCGCATGCCTTAAAACTCAGTGCGGTTCTTTCGAGAACGCTTCGATACGATGGTCTTCCATCGAATGGGTCAGGTCCGCTGCCAAGGCAGCGAGTTCTTCGACTTCGTGTTGAATGGCATCGTCGGCATCGCCGGTGTTGCCGACCGCGTCTTGGTTGCCAAGGATTCGGAATCGACTTTCGGGCAAAGTCTCGGCCGGGACCTCATCGGCCACCGCCAGTTGAGCGATGCGTATGGCGCCGATCGCGGCGGGCATGACCACGTGCGAAGCGCCACCACGAATAAGCTTGCGCTCGGTCGCAGGGTTTTCGGCGCGAGCGATGATGCGAATGGAATCGGACAGGTCACGAGCCGTTAGCGTGATGAAGACGTTCGTGGCGTCGTCGGGCAAGACACTGGCGATCGCTCGAGCGCGAAACAGACCAACGTCGTGTAGTGTTTCGTCATCGACCGCATTTCCTTCCACAGCCAAGTAGCCGTCGTTGATCGCTTTTTCAACTCGCTCGGAGTTATTGTCCAGCACGACGAGCTTGCTGCCATGAGCCCCAAGCTCCGCTGCAAGCATTTGACCGACTCGGCCATACCCGCAGATGATCGTGTGATCTTGAAGCGTATCGATCTCGCGCGACCTTTGTCGAATTCCTAGCATCGTTTCAATCTCTCCTTCGGTCAGCATTTGAACTAGGCCACCGGCCACGTAGATCAGCGACGAACAGCCCGCCATGATCACTCCCACCGTGAACAGCTTGAGCACTGGATTCTCGACGGGGCGAACCTCGCCAAAACCCACGCCGAACACCGTGATTACCACCATGTAGATCGCGTCGATCCAAGACCAGCCCGCAATCACATAACCGGTGGTAGCGACAACGCAGGTCCCCATGAAGAACGTTACTCCCCGACGCAGCGTTTGCCGCGAGCGATGCTCGATCGTCTTAGGGGTAGAGGTGCTCATGAGACCCAAGTGTGTGAGAATCGAAGAGCGGAATCCGTTTCCTTCACATCCGGGGCGCGCAACGCGACCGGGGTGCAAACGAAAGGAATTCGGCCCTACGTTGAAGTGTGACACTTCGACTCAGGCATGAGAGATCAACATCGCGCAATGCGACAAACTTCGGATGACGTAACCATTCAAGCTACGCAATCATGACAACCCGAACCCTCAGCAACAGTTTACTTGCTGGGAAATTCAGGAACGTCAAATACCGAGTCGGCGATGTCGGTATTGAGCTCTACCGTTTCAATCGTCACATCGTGAGTGACTCCCATCGCATTCATGATCTGTCGAACGCGAGAAGCGATCTGCAAACCTTCGAACGACTTGTATTCTAAGATCGTCGATTCAATCACTTGGCTTCCGCCAACGATCGACCGAGTCGCCATCGTTCGTGCGGGTAGCCCTGACTTGATGTTGTAGAAAATTTGATCCGAGTCGGTTCGCCCGTGACGCTTCACTTCGACTCGATAACAAGGCTCGCCTTCGATAATCTCTGTTCCGCGATTGGTGATCGAGGCAAACACTGATGTCGGAGCGAACGATTCTCGCAAGCTGATCGAATCGATCATGCGGGTTCGTTCGGTGTCACTAAGTCGGCGAACGCCTGCGTGGCCTTTTTCCCAACCGATCTTGCCGCGAACGCCCTGTTCGGTTTTGCCGAATGGTTTTAAGTCCACGACCACCTTGGCTCGATCGGGCGATGCGAAGTAAGTCGTCAGCGTCCCAGTTGCGACAGGGGCGTCCGAAGCGTTGTTGGCGGTCACAACAATGGTCCCCTTCATGACGATCGACTTCACAGCATCGAACGCCTCTTTACCACCCGATGCTTCCACACACCGTTTTGCCACATCAAAACCAACCGGTTCGTCAGACAGCGCCGGCAACGCATAGATCGACGCTGTTACGGCAAGCACGGCAAAGCAGGCTTGCAATTGCTGGGGTTGAGCAGGCATCCACATAAACGAAAACTCTCGGAGTTAGCTGAGGAAGGCGAAAGAAGAGGTTCGTATTCAAACCGATCACATTGGTGCTCGCAAGAGGCACGATCGAGGAGCACCCATTCCGGGGTGATCTCCGCCGGTCGGCCCGCTTAAAGGCCTGCACCGGAAGTCGATTCAACCGAAAATACATCGGGTTTCGTATATTGCGAGGAGTCTTTCCCCCAAAGCAATCAAGCCATGAGAAGAAATTGCAAGTGAGCCTGATTGAACCAGTCGACTCTAGCGGGCAATTTTCAGGCACCCGATTTCTGGCACCGTGTTTCAGGCACCAGTTTTCCATCAGCTGAGTTCCATCAGCAGAGTTCATTCCATCAGCTACTCCATCAACAGAGTTCAGCACGATTGAAAGTGGCGGTCTGCGTTTGATGTTGTCGCTTTTCAAGAATGTGAAAGGCCGCGATCAGCGATGCAAGTCGAGCGGTTGCTAGAGAATCAACATCGCATCGCCGTAGCTGTAGAAACGATACTCATTTTCGATTGCGACCTGATAAGCACGCATGGCAAACTCGCGGCTGATCAAAGCACTAACCAACACAAGCAGTGAACTCTTTGGCAGGTGGAAATTGGTCATCAATCCGTCGATCGCTAGGAACTCGTGTCCCGGTCGGATGAAGATGTCGGTATCACCCGACCACTCACCGACCTTCCCACCGCGAGCTCGGGCGGCGCTCTCAAGCACTCGTACACTGGTGGTACCCACGGCAATGGTTCGACCACGATGGCGACGAGTATTGATTTGATCCGACGTTGGTTCGTCAACGCTGCCCCACTCGCTATGCATCTGGTGTTGATCAAGTGTTTCAACGGAAATTGGCCGGAAGGTTCCGATGCCAACATGCAAGGTCACTTCGGCCGTCTCGACACCAGCAGCTCGGATCTTTTCCAGCAACGATTGGGTGAAGTGCAAGCCAGCGGTGGGAGCGGCCACGGAACCCGCTTCCTTGGCGTAGACGGTTTGGTAATCCGTCACGTCGGAATCCACCATTTGCCCATCGCGAATGTACGGCGGCAGCGGGATGCGTCCGAATCGTGTTAGCCATTGGACCGGAGTATCGAAGGCTCGTTCGTCAGCGCTAGGCCAATCCGTGGGCAAGCTCGGCTGGACAATCAATTTGCCGTCGTCGGTCCGTGCCACCACCGTCAACAACATGCCGTCGCGGGCATCGCGATCTCGCGTGGTGATGACCTCGCCGACTTTCAGCGTACCTCGCGTTTTGGTTAGAACTTCCCACAGCCCGGTGTTCGCGTCTGCTCGCAAAAACAGCCCTTGCCATTTGCCATTGGTTTGCGAACGGTAGCCCGCCAATCGAGCCGGAATGACGCGACTATTGTTCATCACCAGCGTGTCGCCGGGGGTGAGCAATTCCGGAAGGTCGCGAACGTGATAATGGTCGATCGTCTGTGCCGCTCGATCGATCACCATCAATCGCGCGTCGGTGCGATTGGCGAGAGGATCCTGCGCAATTAACTCTTTGGGCAGGTGATAGTTGTATTGGTCGATTTCGCTCATGGCGGAAGTGTAACTTGCCGGCAAACATACTACGATACGTGGACCCGATCCGGTTTCCAGTAACCCAAAGCCAATTCGATGCAACGCACAACATTCCTTCTTATCGCTCTACTCTCGTTGGCGCTTGTCCGTCCTGCCGTCGCCGATGAGGGCCAGCCGATGGTGCTGCGCAAGATCGATGATCAGACGTTTCAGATTGAACTGCATACCGGCGAAGCGTTGAGCATTGACTCGAAAACCAAAGCCGATTCGCCGACACCGCCGGGCTTCGCAATCAATGCTCACCAGCTTTCTGATAAGGCGTCCTCGGCGATCGAAGTCATCGCCGACGGAGTGTCCGTGTTGTACGTGACGAAACAATCCCTCGGCGAATCAATTGCCGCCGATCTGCAACCGTCCGTTCATCCGGATGTGATCATTGCCGCTTCGATGCCGCTAGTCTCAGGTGACGAATCGTCGCTCGGCGACCTGGTAGCCAAGCTGATGCCCTCGAAAGTCGTGGTGGCAAGTTCCAGCGGCAATCTAGCGGAAACTCGCGAGCATCAAGCGATTGGTCACAATGCCATGGCGTTGTGTGCGACTGACAACAAAGCCACCGCGCCAACGAAAATCGTGACGCTCGCGGACGCAGACGGATTCGATCAACTCGATGAAGAGCTGAAGGATCTGTTCCAAGCGATGACGAAATCATGCGAAGCGTCGCAGGCTGTGTTTGCGAAGTTGTCGGTCGAGCAGATGAATTTTCGTCCGTCCAATGGTACGCACACACCGCGATGGAACAGCGAGCACATGCGTGGTCGGCAATTGCAGTTCTTCTCGCAAATTTATTATGCGATCGACCCGACGATCCCTGTGATGGACAGAAACCCAAAGCAAATGCCAGACGACTATACGCCGCATCAACCCGATTGGGATGGCGCGCGTGAATCGCTTGAAACCAAACGGGTGAATGATTTCTGTCGACGCTTTGCGTACCTGCTCGACGGAATTCCGCTCGACCAAAAAGCCCCTGGTAGCTCTTGGACTCTCGACCGGTTGCTCAAGCAAATGGATCGACACTACGGCGAACACACCGCTAACGTCGTCAAAAAGTTCGAGCTCGCTGATTGGCCCGAAGCTCACTGATTGTTGCTGGTCAGGTGACAAGATTGGCTAGGCTCAAGCCAAAGTTCGATGCGGGGCTAACCCGCCAGACGGACGGACGAGTGTTCTGATCGCACTAAGCCTTTGCCATCGTCTTCGAACTGACATTGGAAAGACTTCTTTGCGATCGTATGGAGTTCAACGCGGACGTCGACCGTGGGGGGCAGCGCATCGCCAGCAGCAGCGGCGCGGTCGGCGAAACCGCCGCTTAGCGTTCCCGGGATCGCGGTCGCAAGCGCTAGCGGAAGTTCAGTTGTCGACAACGGAGCCACGTTGGCGGGAAACAATCGTTGGTCGGGCAACTGACCCCGAACGTCCATTTCTTTCCAACCACCATCATTGAAACGCAGCCAAACTCGAATGCCGAGAATTGAATTGGGCAGTGAACTGTAGTTGATCGCCGCAAGGTGCATGAGGTATTTCACGCACACTTCGCCATCGCCGGGTTTCACGCGTCTTGTGGTTTCATAGTCTTCGTTAAAAAGAACGCAGCCTTCCATCGACATTACGGGATGAGCCGCCAAGCACATCCGTTCGCGGTTGGCCCGGACGATCCAGAAATAGGCGGTTGATATTAACGCCAAGGCAGACCCGACCAACGCAAGATACTCTCGCAGACTTTCGGCATTCATCAGCTTGTTCCCATGCGGCAGGTTTGGACCTCTGTTGCTATGGTTCTTACGCAACATGCCGCGACGTCTGCAAGCTCTACTTCGCCTCGGCGATCCGTAGTGCTTCGATCAGATCTTGGATTTCGCCAATCGACAACTCCTCGGCACGAGCCTGTTCGCCATGTCCCAGCGCCGACAACACTTCGTCGACTTCCGCTTTTTCCATGCGTCCTTTCATCGCGCTGACCACGACGCTGCGAAGGTACTTTCGGCGGTGAAAGAACAGCGCTCGCACCATTTCGTGGAAGTACTTGATGTCGACAAACTTTGACCTTCGCTCGGGAACGTGGGTCAACTTCACGATCGCCGAGTGAACCTTTGGGCGAGGCCAGAACACGGTCGGGGGCAACACTCGAACGATTTCAACATCACACAACGATTGGACCCAAACGCTGAGCGAACTGTAGTCCTTCGTTCGCGGTTGAGCGATCATTCGCTCACCAAGTTCTTTTTGAATCGTTGCAACCATCACATCGGGCGTTGGTGTTTCGTGAAGCAGGTTGCTGATGATGGGCGTCGCCACATTATAAGGCAGGTTTGCAACCAGCAAGAATCGAGCGTCGTCGCCAATGCGAGACATGGCGTCGCGAATATTCTCCATGATTTCAGGACGCAAAGAGTTCTTGTTTCGCAAAGCATCGCCGTGAATCATTTTCACGTTCATGCGGCCTTCGAGTTCTTCGCTGGCCATCTGGAAAAGGTTGTTGTCGATTTCGACCGTCAACACGGCACCCGCCTGATCGGACAAACGCGAGGTGAGTGAACCGACGCCCGTTCCAATTTCTAGGACCACGTCTTTCTTGGTCAGTTCCGCTGATCGAGCGATCAAATCCACCAAATTCAAATCGATCAAAAAGTTCTGGCCAAACCGAGGCACCGGACGCAAACCGGCCGCGGCGAGACGTTGAGATAGATAGGTTGCGGTTTGACGTTCAGACACAGGATCAATCGGGGTAAGGAGAAGAGGAGGGGCGGCACTTGCGTCGGCGATGATGGCTCGGGCAATCCGGCTTCAGCAACGCGGACGGTCGTTGTTTGAGTACGCGGGTTCTAAGTACGCGGGGCTCACTACGAACGAAACCAGTTTGCTGAATGCGTTATCTCATCGAGAGGCTTCGTTCGACGTACTTGGCGAGCACATCGGATTCTAGATTAACCGCATCACCGACGCGGCATTGACCCAGCGTTGTGACGTCGAGTGTATGCGGAATCAATGCCACCGTGAACGAGTCCTGATCGACGTCGACCACCGTCAGGCTAATTCCGTCGATCGCGATGCTGCCCTTGGAAGCGACTTGGCTGGCGATACTAGCGGGCATCCGAAACCTCAAATGAGCCCATGGCGGGTCGTCTCGACGCTCGATCAATTCGCCTAATCCATCGATGTGGCCGGTCACGTAATGTCCACCTAATCGGTCACCCGACTGCAGGGAGCGTTCCAGATTGACGCTTGATCCTTTTTCGAAGCCGCCCAAATTGGTTCGCGAAAGCGTTTCCTCGCCTGCTTCAAAATCCAAGATGTCGCCATCGATTGCGACAACGGTGAGACAGCACCCGTTGTTGCAGATGCTATCGCCGATCGCGGCCCCTTGAGCGACGATTCCGGCGGAGACACGAAACCGTTTGCCGGGTGGTTGGTCGATCACTTCGACAACGGTGCCCATCGTTTCGACGAGGCCAGTGAACATGCGGGACAATCCAAATGAGTGGTTCAAAGCCCAGATGTTAACACGACGGCTTTTGCAGGCCACTAGCCACTATGGCGAACTTGCACCAAAATGCCGCCCACTGGCTCACTCTATTTCATTCCCCCTCGCTCTTTGAGGCACTCATGACGCTGATCGAATCCATCCACGCACGCCAAATTCTCGATAGCCGCGGTAATCCTACTGTTGAGTGCGAAGTTCTGTTGACGGACGGATCCTACGGACGCGCCGCTGTTCCTAGTGGTGCCAGTACCGGTGCTCACGAAGCATGGGAACTTCGCGATGGCGACAAGAGTGTCTTCATGGGCAAGGGCGTCACCACTGCGGTCAACAACGTCAACGAGAAGATCGCTGACGCTTTGCAGGGCATGGACGCGACCGACCAAGCCGGTATCGACAAGGCAATGTGCGACCTTGACGGTTCCGCGAACAAGAAGAACCTAGGTGCCAACGCGATTCTCGGTGTTTCGCTTGCCACCGCACACGCAGCGGCCAACTGCACCGGCCAACCTTTGTTCCGTTATCTCGGTGGTGCTGGTGCTCGCATGTTGCCGGCTCCCATGATGAACATCATCAACGGTGGCGAGCACGCGGACAACAATGTCGACGTGCAAGAGTTCATGGTCATGCCGCTTGGCTTCGAACGATTCAGTGACGCACTTCGCTGTGGCACCGAAATCTTCCACAACCTTAAGAAGGTTCTATCCGAGAAGGGTTACAACACCGCGGTTGGCGACGAAGGTGGGTTTGCACCTGACTTGAAGAGCAATCAAGAAGCTCTCGACGTGATCATGACCGCCATCGACAAGGCTGGCTACAAAGCTGGCGAACAAGTTTGGATCGCACTCGATGCGGCGTCGACTGAGTTCTACGATCGTTCGAAGGGCAAGTACAAGATCGACGGCAACGAACTTTCCGGCGATGAAATGGTCGACTTCTTGGCGGATTGGTGCAGCAAGTACCCGATCTGCAGCATCGAAGACGGATGCGACGAAGATGACTGGGACACCTGGAAAAAGTTGACCGACAAGATCGGCGACAAGGTTCAACTGGTTGGCGATGACTTGTTCGTCACCAACGTCGAGCGTCTGCAACGCGGCATCGACGAAGGAATCGCAAACAGCATCTTGATCAAGGTCAACCAAATCGGAACCATGACCGAAACGATCGACGCGATTCAATTGGCTCATCGCAACAACTACACTTCGATCTCGAGCCACCGCAGTGGTGAAACCGAAGATTCGACCATCGCTGACTTGGCGGTTGCTCTTTCGACCGGCCAGATCAAGACGGGCTCGGCCAGTCGAAGTGACCGCATGGCGAAGTACAATCAATTGCTTCGCATCGAAGAAATGTTGGGCGATACCGCCCAGTACGGCGGACCTGTTTTCGCAGCGAAGCTTAAGTAGTTCCGGTTTACACCGGATACGTATTTAGATTTGAAAGTTCAGGTCGGTGTCGGCGAAGCTCTCTTCGGCCGCACCGCGAACTTTCAATTGAGGCTTCTCGAGCACCACGGTTGTTCGAGGTGACACCGACCGTGTGATCCAAACACTCGAACCGATCACACTGTCGTGCCCCACGACCGTTCGCCCACCCAGAATCGTCGCGTTGGCATAGACCACCACGCGATCTTCGATCGTCGGGTGCCGCTTTTGACCGCGAATCAATTGACCATCCGAGTCAGTCGGAAAGCTGAGTGCACCGAGCGTCACCCCTTGGTAAAGCTTGACGTGCTCGCCAATCTCGCACGTCTCACCGATCACCACACCTGTTCCGTGGTCGATGAAGAAGTAATCACCGATCGTTGCGCCGGGGTGAATGTCGATGCCGGTTTCTTTGTGAGCCCACTCGGTCATCATGCGAGGGATGAACGGTACGTCCAGTTCGACCAACTCATGAGCGATCCGGTAAACCGTCGTTGCCTCGAAGCCGGGGTAGCAAAACACAATTTCGTCGGTCGTGTGAACCGCAGGGTCGCCTTCGTAGGCGGCTTGGACGTCGGTGTTGAGCGTCTTGCGAAGATCGGGAATCCGCTTGAGCAGTTCGATGGCCATCGCTTGCCCCTTGGCTTCAAAGTCGATGTCACTTTCGCAATCGGTATGATTGTGATGCACGCGTTGTTCGTGGCGAAGCGCTCGAGCGATCTCGGTGGTTAGCTGATCGTGCAGTGAATCGACCAAGCCGCCCACGTGGTAGTGGATGTTGCCCGAATGAAGTCCGACTTTGCGACGGTATCCCGGGTACAGGATGTCCTTCAAATTGTTCAGGATCTCCACCACGCCGGTGTAGCTGGGCAAGGCGCAATGCCCGAGATGGTTGATTGAATCTTCAGGCGTGTATGTGGCAACGATAGCTTCCGTCAAACGTGGAAGCTGTTCTTTGAGTCGAAAATCGGATGCCATGATGGGAGCTGCTCGTGAGAAACTGCATCGGAGTTAAAAAAAATGACCAGCAAGGCTCGCCCTGCTGGTCACGTCGTGTGATCTCATTGTAGCCGAGGAGGCGACTATCGGCCAATCGTCGGTGGGTCTGCCATCAAGAAGTCGCGAGGACCACGCACGGTATAGTACGGGTAAGCAACTTGAGCGGACGGTGGTCCGGGGGTGAACGGACGGTTATTGAGTTGTTGGCCGGCGTGGTGGCCAAGCAACCCAGGGTTCAAGTGCGAACTGTAGTCCAGTCCGCCCTGTTGCCAACCCAGGGGACCAGCAACACAGCCAGTGCCGCCACAACCGCAACTGCCACATCCGCAGTTTCCGCCCTTGCACTGAACACCAGCAAGTCCGCCCAGGCGACCGAGAATTCCGTTGCCACAGCTTTGGCAACCGTTCATGGCGCGACGATTCTTGGCCTGGCATCGTGCTTTGGTCAGGATTCCTGAGGAACCGCTTTCGCACGAAGCACAGTCGCAGTCACCCATCGGGTAATCGCTGCCGCACGCTCCAGTTGAGCATGAATTGCTGCCGCGGGTGCTAGCACATCCGCTCGACACGATCACGGCCAATGCCAAGATTCCTAATCCGAACCATTTTTGATTTTGCCAACGTTGCATCGCCGAATCCTTGTCGAGCGTCGTGCCAATATCTCGGCACACCGGTTGTATGTTTCTAGGCGAATCGTGATTCATTCACGGTCCGCTTGAGGTTTTGTTCGGCAGCCACCCTCACGTGAAAACAGACAATCCGCTTAACCGCACCAAGCTGAACGAAACCCTGGCAGTAAAGAATCCTCAAATTGCCTAGCTTCCCATTTGGGGGCGGCGGTAATGGATGCGACGACCCAAAAATTGCACCACGACCGCATCGGCACTGTGCCCGGTCATCGGCGATCACCGAAGGAAGACTCAGGATACGGAACGCTCAGGATACGGAAGGCTCAGGATACGGAAGGCTCAGGATGAGGATCAGCCGCATTCGGTCTAAGCCAGAAGCTGTGGTGCGTCGCTGCACAGTCGTGTGACGCCCTCCATTCGGTGCAACAAAACGCAGCCAGACAAAGCAACCGCAGATTTTCGCTACCAAAGTACTGTGCAATCGTTCCGTTCAACGTCTGTTTATGGTCCGCAAACCGGCATAGTTCTGTCGGTGTCCTTATCCACTTGCAAATCGGCTATCCTGCGACAGTTCATTTGGGAGATAAAGAAACGGTCAACGCTCACGTCAACCGTCAAAAGTTCTCTCAGCGTGAGTTGTTTCCTTAGCCCATTAAGTTCGCCAACGAGATTGCGAGGAGTCTTCGTCAAAGCATCGCCAAACGTCGTCTTGGTTGCCCAGCAAGTAATTTTGCTGGCTGCTGCAGCGATGTTTCCGGCGCGGTCATGGGGCCGTGGTAGGGTTCGATTGTCAGCTTGATCGACACTACGAGTTCGACCCCAAACGTGCACCACCATCCCGTTTCCGGCAAGCACGCCGAAACTGGTTCTGCACGAGACCAATATTTACGGAGATTCCAGCCTTATGCTTATGCGTCAACCGTGCCCTTCTTTGCAATTCGCTTACTCGCCACCCTTCGGCGCTACGCTTCAGGACACCGGCGTTCAATTCTCGGTATTCTCTCGCTCGGCGACGGCCATGCGATTGCTGCTGTACAACAAGGTCAGCGACCGCGAACCGGCTGAAGTCATCGACTTCGACCGAGATAAAGATCGTTGGGGCGACGTTTGGAGCTTGACGGTTCCTAACCTCGACGCAGGCCAACTGTATCATTTTCAAGCCAGTGGTCCTTGGGATCCCGATAATGGTCAGCGATTCGATTCGACCGCTCGCCTGATCGACCCCTACGCTCAAGCGCTTGCCGGTGAATTCCAAAAGTCCACCGACGGAGTCATCCGCCCACCGAAGTGCGTCGTCATCGATGACAAGTTCGACTGGGAAGGCGATCGCCATCTTCGCCACGACATGAGCGAAACGGTGATCTATGAAATGCACGTCAAAGGATTCACCAAGTCACGCACCGCTAAACTGAAAACGGGCGGATCGTACCTTGGTGTGATCGACAAGATTCCATACTTGAAGTCGCTTGGCATTACGGCGGTTGAGTTGATGCCGATCAACGAATTTCCGATCAACGACATCTATGGCAACAAGATCGCGACGCCCAACTATTGGGGTTACGATTCGATGGCGTTCTTCTCGCCTCACCGCGGATACGCTCACGACAAAACGCCTGGGGCTCAAGTGGTTGAGTTCAAGCAAATGGTCAAGGCACTTCACGCCGCGGGCATCGAAGTCATCCTCGACGTCGTTTTCAATCACACGTGCGAAGGCAACGAACAAGGCCCAACGCTATCGTTCAAGGGCCTCGAAAACCAAGTCTATTACATCCTTTCCGAAGGCAAGCATTACTGCAACTATTCTGGTTGTGGAAACACCGTCAACGGCAACCACCCCGTCGTTCGCGAGATGATTTTCCATTGCCTTCGCCACTGGGTTCACAACTACCACATCGATGGATTCCGTTTCGATTTGGCCAGCATTCTCAGTCGCGACCGCAAGGGCAACCTGGTACCGAATCCACCGATGGTGGAACTGATCGCTGAAGACCCATTGCTGGCTGATACGAAGATTATTGCCGAAGCATGGGACGCCGCGGGTGCTTACCAAGTCGGTTCGTTCGGTAACCATCGCTGGGCCGAATGGAACGGACGTTTTCGCGACGACGTGCGTGGCTTCTGGCGAGGCGACGGTGGCACACTCGGTGCCCTGGCGACTCGGTTGGCCGGATCAAGCGACTTGTACGAGCACGATGGGCGTCCTCCGTTCTGCAGCATCAACTTCGTGACGTCGCACGACGGCTTTACGATGAATGACTTGGTTTCCTACAAGGAAAAACATAACCTCGCCAATGGCGAAGACAATCGCGATGGCGACAACCACAA
This sequence comes from Rubripirellula amarantea, assembly GCF_007859865.1. Taxonomy (NCBI): domain Bacteria; kingdom Pseudomonadati; phylum Planctomycetota; class Planctomycetia; order Pirellulales; family Pirellulaceae; genus Rubripirellula; species Rubripirellula amarantea. The sequence goes on from NZ_SJPI01000002.1 coordinate 364,457, forward strand.
CATCAGTGACAACTACGGTGCGGAAGGCCCAACTCGAAAGAAGGGCATCAACACAATCCGCACGCGTCAGATCAAGAACATGATGAGCACGTTGATGCTGTCGCAGGGCGTGCCGATGATGGTCAGCGGCGACGAAATTCAACGCACTCAAAAGGGTAACAACAATGCTTATTGCCAAGATAATGAGCTGAATTACTTCGATTGGCGATTGGTCAACAAGAACGCGGACATGCACCGCTTTGTGCAATCGTTGATTAAGTTTCGTCTTGCTCAGCCGACCGTGCGTCGCAAGACTTACCTGACGGGCCAGCCTGTGGATGGTCGCAACGTTCCCGATGTCTCCTGGTACTCGGCTGCTGGTACGCCACTAGATTGGGGGCAACAAGACCTCGCCATGGTCGCCTACATCGCGGCACCGGCACGGCAGGATGACATCGAAGGATTAGGACGAGACTTGGTGTTGATGTTCAACAGTACTGGCCAAGACCGAGAATTCTTGCTGCCAGAAATTGGACGCGGAGCTCAATGGAACCTATTCCTTGACACCGCAGCCGACTCGCCCAACGACATTTTCCCTGACATCGATGGCCCCATGCCCAAAGACGGCCGCCACATCGAAATGCCCTGCCATTCGATGAAGGTGTACGTGGGCGAGTAGTTTCAAGCTTGAACCAATGACGGCGTCGGCTGCCCGCCCTATGGCACAGGCAGCCGACGCTTTTGAACTTGCAGCGAACGGTTTCCCATTCGTCGAACAGATCAAAAGCTCGCATGCAAACGTTGGGTGGCGATGTCGATGAGGTAGCTTTCGAGCTCTTCATCATCCGCTGCATTCAAGCTCGCCGCGAAGACTCGATCGCGAGCATGGAACTGCACAGCCGTAAGCGGTTGACGTTGACGTTGGGCGAGCACTATCGGCTCGGCCGCTTCGGAAGAAAGACTGAGCATGTCAGAGCGGTGTTGACGCAGCGGTAACTCGGGCGGTGCCGAAGCAACTGTGACGGTCACGGTCGCGGTGTCGGTTTGCAAGTCGAACACGTAGGCTCCACCGGAATTATTCGCCGGGCGATTGTCGAGCCACGATCCAATCACGGCAACGTCGCCACTGAGTCCGACGGCAATGCCGTACTGGTCGGCGGTGGTGACTTCGTCATTGACCAGGACTCGTGTTTGGTCCCAGACGCCGCCAGTCTTTTCGAACAAGTAAGCACGACCCGATGCGTTCCCACCGCCATCGGCTTGAGGTGAACCCGCGACAAGGCGGTTGCCATCGAACGCGACCGACGTTCCCAAGCGATCACCGGCGACACCGTCGTCGGCAAGTAGCTTGGCGACTTGGCCCCAGTTGTTACTGCCGCCTTCGTTTTGCGAAAGCACGTACACCGAGCCAAGCTGGTTGGACGATCCGGTGTCATCGAGTGGTGCGCCCACGGCGACGGTGGTGCCGTCAACGCTGACGCTGTATCCGAACTGGTCGCCCGCCGCCGCATCGGAAGCCGTGATGGCCTTGATTTCACCCCAGTTCTCGGTGCCAAGTTGATTGCGTTCAAAGAGATAAACTGCCCCGCTGTCATTGCCCGTGCCATCGTGCCGGAACGCGCCCACGGCAACCATGTCGCCAGAAATCGAAACCGATTGCCCAAAGCGGTCACCGGCACCCTGCGTGCTGCCAGTTAGCTTCTTGGCTTGCGTCCAAACGCCAAGACCATCACGGTTGAACACATAAGCTGCACCGGAGGCCGAACCGACTGGATCAGCGGTGCTGGCACCGACCACGATGGTGTCACCCGAGATATCAACCGAGCGACCGAACTTGTCACGTTTGATGGTGTCGCTACCGGTGAGTTTGGCTTGGAATGTAGCGCCAGTTACGTCGAAGTCATAAACGTAGATTGCGCCAGCTTGGAAACCGTTGTCCTCGTCTTGTTGAGCACCAACGACGACGGTGTCGCCATCGATGGCGACACTCCAGCCGAAATGTGTTCGGGGGTCTGAGTCGCCAACGAGTTGGTCAATTTGTTGCCAACCCGTTGCACCGATGCGGCGGTAAAGGAACGTTGACCCAGCGTCGGTGGCTCGGCTGCGATCATCCAGATAAGCGCCCAAGATGGCGTAGTCACCGTCGATGTCGACGGAGTAGCCGATCCGATCACCGTTACTGGGTCGGCTGCTGACCAGTTCCGCCGACGCCAGTGCGATCGAGTAATCGAACGTATCGATTCGGATAAAACCGGAATCGGGCGTGTACGTCAACGTGCCGTTTCCGTTGTCGGTCACCGTCCCATCGGTTCCATCTTCGAAGCCCACCAAGACCGTGTGGCCATTCGGAAAATCGTTGGCCGATACCGAAATCACGGTGGCAGTATTTTCGGGAGTCAGGGCAGTATCATCCACTGCGGTGAGTCCGAGCCTCTCAAAGACCAAGTCGTACGCTTCATCCGTCGATGCGTCTTGGATCTGATCCCCGCTGCCGTCATTGGCGTTGAAAGTCAGGTTGGACGAACGTGTGACGGCAACGTAATAAGTTCCCGTCGAAGGCGCGGTGAAACGTAGGTAAGCCTCAAGACTACTGAACTCTGGACCCAAACCGACGTCGTTGTCACTGAAGGCAACTTGTGTCCCGGCCGCATCGAAAATCCTCAGCGCCGAATCGAGCTCACCGGACGGTCGATCAACATCGATGTCAAAGACCTCGCCTGCCGAGCCGCTGAAGCTGTACATGTCGACGTCCGTTTCCCCACCAAGCAGGGTTTCGAGTTCGCCAGAGACTGTGCCCTCTGCAAGCGGGATCGATTCGACAATCTGGTCGTCGTCATCGGATTCGGTGGGGAAGTACAGCTCGGTTCCGAACTCATCGGTGATACCCACCACGAATAACATTTCGCCGTCGCCAAAGACCGAGTCTACTTGGGGAGAGTCATTGCTGAGATCCGAAATCCGTTCGGCGGTCTGATCGCTCTGGTCGACTCGCCACAGGCCGTTCCCAAAATCGTTGTCTTTGGCCCGAAAATACAGCACGCCCCCGACGTTTGTCAGATACGAGGGAGAAGAGTCGGCGCTACCAGCGTTGATATCGCTGACCAGGGTGGTTCCGGCAGCGGTGCCATCGCTGGTCCAAAGTTCGTACCCGTTGGTTCCGTCATTGGCAGTGAAGTACAGTGTGCCCCCGACGTTGGTCAGATACCTGGAATTTGAACCGCCTCTTCCGACGCGAATGTCGCTGACAAAGGTGGTTCCGGCAGCGGTTCCATCGCTGGTCCACAGTTCGCTTCCGTTGATGCGGTCATCGGCACGGAAGTACAGCGTGCCTCCGACGTTGGTCAGGTAAGAGGGGCGAGAACTCCAGATTCCAGAGAAAATGTCGGTGACCAAGGTGGTGCCAGCAGCGGTTCCATCGCTAGTCCAAAGTTCAGGTCCAGTAGTTCCGTCATTAGCAGTGAAGTACAACATGCCGCCGACGTTGGTTAGGCTTCCAACGCGGGAACTATCGCGGCCGACGCGAATATCTCGAACCAGGGTCGTGCCAGCTTCGGTCCCGTCTGACTTCCAGAGTTCACTACCGCTTTCTCCTAGGTTGGCAGTGAAAAATGCCGTCGATCCCACTTCGGTTATTCTGCTTATATTGACGTCTATTCCTGTTGGTTCCTAATTGACGTCGCCCAGCAGATTGAAGTTTGCGGCTAACATTCGGCGCTGTTCAAGAAACTCAATACTCAGCGATGCTCGCGACTTGTGTATTGGGATACGTCGATGGTAGGAGCTTGGCATTGGTGATCAACGTGATAGCGTTGAATAGCAAATTGTTAGCGGATGTAAAGGTGAAGGGGTCATCCGTAGTTTAATGACGTCAAATGTAAATTACGACTCTCCTTTCCAGGATAAAGCCGCCAGCGAACCGGCATGTGCCAGGCTACCTTCTAATCTTGCTAGCAAATCAAATTCGTTGCCTTCTAACGATAGGTTTGCCAGATCTTGTTGAGTAACGCTGACACCTATGCCGCTTTCTCCTAGACATACCTGAGCGAAAATTGTGTTGAATACGTGAACCTGTGTTGCCTTCAATGTTGTCACTGGCACACAATCTACTCGTCGGTTTTGCACCAATATTTTGGTCTCGCTCGTCTCTGGTGCAATAATGTTGTGCACGGCATTTCGCATCGACGCAACGGAAAATCTGTGGACGGTGATTTGGCCTTACTGGTTCCCATCACTGAGTCGATCTTCAGTGCGTTGGCTTAGAAATTGGCGGTGATAGAGACATCGTGGGAATTGGGCTTCGCCAAGTTGTTCGCTCGATGATTGGCGAGCCACGATCTGGACTAGAATCCAACCTGTCTTCGCGAAGCATTAGAGCATGAAGCGATTCTGGGAGTCTTGTGACGTGTCGTCTTCGGTGCCCTCAGCTTTCCACAGTTAGTTTCCATCCTTGCAATTCGATGCTGTGATGAACACGCTTGACCGGAACTTAACGACGTTGGTTGATTTCGAGTCCTGCCAATTGGAAGAACGATTGGATATCTCCTGGAACTTCGGCATCAAATGCCCGCGACGGATGTATCGGGATCACCTCAATCAGAAAGCATTTGCGTGCACTCCGTTTGAGCTCTCGCGGGAGTCGTGCAGGCGTGCGTCAAAATCGGCCTTTAGGTTTGTGTTTGGGTGTCGTGCTTAGACGGCTTCGCGTCGATCATTAGCTCTGGCTCTCTATCTAACGAAGCCAATTAGGCGCTGCTTCCCATAGAAGTTGAAAAGGTGCAATTGCCGCCGCTGCAGTGCATCAATAGCTTATGTCAAACTCAAACGAACACGCTCAAATGCCCGCCGTTGTTGCCAGGATTTGTGTTCTCCGCTTTCCGTTGAGCGTTTAACTCCGTTTTCGAAAAGACAAGGCATAGGTTTGAAGGATGGGCTTTGTTTTCCGAAGGACCTAGAACGGGTGGAAATGCCTATATTGCTTGGGTTCCCCAATCGGCGGTTAGATCGTTTGAAAGCTGCATGATTGTGAAGATGGGCGAATTTTGTGGAATCCTACGATCGTTCGCCGGAGTGCTGGTTTGCTTTTCAAACTGGCTTCCCTTTTGCCAGTCCGGCGAAAACGGTACTCTCAACGAGAACCCGTCTTGTCAATTTTGGAACAATGGCGAACATTAGCTGAGGTCTGACGATCACTCGCAGGCCAGTAACACGAAATTCGTTTCGGTTGCAGCACCGAATCACGCACGCTCCCTTACCCCAATGAACTCAACGCTGGGAAATATGGCTTCTCAATCTATGCCGCACGACTTCAACCCCAACGAACTTATGGCCGCCAGTTCTTACCAGAGCTACCAACGCCAACGTCAATTGACGCTTGGCGACTTGCTGATGGAAAACCGCATCGTTTTCCTGCAAGGCGAAATCTATGATGGCAATGCCAATGAGATTGTCATGAAGTTGCTGTACTTGCAGAGCGAAAATCGCCGCAAAGACATTCACTTCTACATCAATAGCCCCGGTGGCAGTGTCACGTCGACGCTGGCCATCTATGACACCATGCAAATGTTGTCGTGCTCGGTCGCGACTTACTGCGTCGGCCAGGCCTGTAGTGGTGCAGCGGTATTGTTGGTCGGTGGCACCAAGGGTAAGCGATACTGTTTGCCGAACGCTCGCGTGATGATGCACCAACCACTCGGTGGCGTTAGCGGACAAGTCAGTGACATTGAAATTCAAGCGGCTGAAATGTTCCGCTACCGCGACGTGCTCAACGAGATCCTGTCCAAGCACAGTGGACAGAGTGTCGAAAAGATTGCTGGCGATACCGATCGCGATTTTTTCCTGAGTGCAAAAGAGTCCGTCGAGTACGGATTGGTCGACGACATTTTGGCGAAGCCACCAGGCGACCCGTCCGAAGACGATTGATCGTTGCTGTTCGTGATCGAGCTTGCTAAGTCCGGTCATGTCAAACGGTTCGCCTGTCGAGCCAGCGATTGTCTCAACCAACCAACCATTCAAACTTTATTGGACTCTTTCCTATGCCTATCCCTTACGTCATCGAAAAGTCGGGACGCGAAGAACGCACCTACGATATCTACAGCCGGTTGCTCAAGGACCGCATCATCTTCTTGGGTCAACAAGTCGACGATCACATTTCCAATGCCTTGGTCGCGCAAATGTTGTTCCTTCATTCGGACGACCCCAAGGCGGACATTCACCTTTACATCAACAGCCCCGGTGGCTCGATCACCGCGGGGATGGCGATCTACGATACGATGCAATTCGTTTCGTGTGACGTAGCAACCTATTGCATCGGTCAAGCCGCTTCGATGGGCGCGGTATTGTTGACCGCTGGTGCAAAGGGCAAACGCTACGCTCTTCCCAACGCTCGCATCATGATTCACCAACCGTTGGCCGGCATGCAGGGTACCGCTCGTGAAGTTGAAATTCACGTCGAGGAACTCCGACGCATCAAGACGCGGATGAACGAGATCATGATCGAACACACTGGTCATTCGCTTGAAAAGATCGAAAGCGACACTGATCGCGACCGCTTCATGAGCGCCGCCGAGGCAACCGAGTACGGTTTGATCGACAAGGTCGTTGCCAAAGCGGGCGAAGCCTGATTCGAAGTAGAATTGTTGAAGCGATGGGTTCGAAAGGACGTTGTCTTTCTCTGAGCTGCTCGCTTCATCCAATCGCCTTCCCCCGCCCCCTTCGTCTAGTGGCCCAGGACGTCGGGCTTCTCAGCCCGGAACGCTCGTTCGAATCGGGCAGGGGGTACTTGGGAATGAAAATCGAGGCCGTCTAAGTGCTTAGCACGGTGGCGGCAGTTTCGATTCGGTAGATTCGCTCGCCGAGGCTGATCCGTTGGAAGCCTCGCGATTCCGCCAATTCGACTTCTTCGATCGTCCAACCGCCTTCGGGACCAACCGCGGCGACGATCTTAGGTTCTACAAGCAAATCTCGCATCGATAGTGCACCGTCGCCTTGGTGAGCGATGACGAGTCGGCCGTCGTGCGATTGCAAAAAGTAGTCGCTTGATTTTATTGGCGACTCGATCTGCATCAGTGTGTTTCGACCGCACTGCTTGCAGGCCTCGATCACCACTCGTTCAAGTTTGGACATGACCGATTCCGTGGGCGCTCGCTGAGTGCGATCGGCAATGATCGGGATTAGCTTTGATACGCCAAGCTCGGTAATCCGCTCTACCATTTCCTTCGCTCGTTCGGGTTTGGGCATCGCGACCGCCAACTCCGTAACACGCTCGGGCATCCGAGGCACATGAAGCTTGGCCTGGCTGATGCAAACGCATTCTTTGCGCGTGACTGATTCGATCGTCGCGGCCGCTTCGTAACCCTTTCCATCGAACAATTCGATGGCGTCACCGATTTGAACCCGCATGACTCGGATCGCGTGTCCGGCTTCGTCCTTGGACAAGTTGACCACGCCGCCGTTTTCGGGCAAAGATTCCACGTAGTAACGCCGCGTCATGGACCAGTTTCACGAACAGAGGGTCGAACAAGATCAAGCGATCCACGTGAATCGCCGATGAATTGTAAAGCGGAATCCGCTTCCTTGGCAGTCGCCTGCGAGGTCCTTCTTTGAGCCACCCGAATCAACGTTATCACACTTTATGATCCTTACTTCTCCTCAGCGACGAGCCCTCGTTGCAATTGACACGTTCCTTGCCAGCGGTGAAACGCGAGCAAACTTTCGAGCGGAAAGGGGCTGCGGGCTAACGGCGTTGCTGCAATACCTCGTTGATATTAACGGGATGGGAGCCGTGCCAACTGACTTTGTGATCGCTCAAAATTCGCCAATCGAAGTCAGTGCGAATTCCGTTTGCAGGACGGTGTGGCTTGTCGATCGTGCAACCGATTGCAGCGAGGCGGCGATGCAACACGGTACGGTCATCTCCGCAGTGCGTCCGCAGTCCCGCTGTGTGATTGATCTGCAGCCAATGACATGCGACGAACTCGCCGATTTTCTCCGGCGGCAGCAAGCGACATTGAACGGCCGCATGGTGACTTACACCGATACCGCCGTGCGCGAACTGCATCGTCAGACCGCTGGACGAGTCGCACTCCTGATGCCTCAGATGGCCAGGGTTCTGCAGACACTCAGTCATCTTGGTGAATCCCAAGTTGACACGGCGCTTGTCACTGCCTGCCAAGGCGAAGCCCGCCGAGCGGCATAGTGATTGCCCTCCCATCGCCGTTTGATCGCTCTCTCATCGACCTTAGATCACGCTGGCGAGTTCGCCTAAAGCGTGGTCATCACCGCTCTCGCTTGAATGACCACGATCGTCGTGCATGGTGCCGATTGGCGAGACGTGACGTGTGGCGTGATGCGTCGTGTAGTGACTACTAGAACAGCGTTGGTTCGTCGGCGGCGGGCGTGACGTCGTCACTGGCAACGAACTCGTCGTCATCATCGATTGACAGGGCCGTTTGCTGGGTCGATTGGACACTCAAGTAATTGATCACCGCCAACGCGTCTCGAGCGGTAATCGAGCCGTCGCGATTGACATCAAGCGGCGATGCCTCAAGTGGTGTCCCATCGATCAAGTCGGAAATCAGTTCCGATTCACCGCCATTGATCTGGGCAAGGTAGTTCACGATCACTAGTGCATCGCGAGCCGAAACCTCGCCGTCAAGGTTGGCGTCTAGGGGGATGACGGTCGAAGGATTCAGCGACCCAGTGCCGTTCTTGAAGATTTGGAACTTCGAAACGTTCGCCTCGGTGATGTCCGAAGGCATTTCGAAGTCGTCGTTGAGTGCTGCGTCGATCAGGAACGTGCCCGAGCGCGACAGGTCTGTGAAATACAGATCCTTTGCACCGGTCGGCGAAGTCGCAATGAACGCCAAGCGGTTGCCGATCTTGGTTAACGATTCTGGGCTCGCCGACGTAGCGCCGTACAGATTGGCGACCAACGTGGTAGTTTCTTCTGTTCCGGTGGTGCGGAACAGTTCTCGCGTGCCATCGGGAAGCAAGGCCGTGAACGCGAGACGTTGGTTGACGACCGTTAAGTCTCGCGGTTGACCGTTCGCTCGACCCGCAATGTTGCGAACCACGCGGGAGGTCGTGCTTGTGCTCGTTACCGAGTAAAGCTCTGATCCGTTTGCGTCCTGGCCGACGAAGTAAAGTTCACCGGCGAAGGGTACCGATTCGAGCACGTGAGTAAACGCGGTGCCGTTAGGCGTCATGATTTGAACGGTACCGGCAGTGGTCCCATCGGTTCGGGACAACACTCTTGACCCATTGGTGGTTTCCTGGGTGAAGAATAGCTTTCCGTCCAAAACAACAAGGTCTTCGGGATTGGTCGAGGCAATGGCGACCGTTCCGCCCAAAGTGCCATCGCTGATGTAAAGCTGCCGCGTGCCGCCAGTTCGAGCGTTGGCCGAGAAGACAATCTTGTCGCCTAGAATTGTGATATCCGCCGGTTCGCTACTGAATCGGCTGTGGAGATTCAACAGCGGGCGAGTGTTCTCGCGTGTGCCATCGGTAACGTACAGTTCACGTTCGGATCGCGTGTTGATTGCCGTGAAGTAAAGCTTGTTCCCAATGACAGTAAGGTCCTCAGGTTCGCTGGAGATCGCACCTGACAAATTTGCAACCGCGCGAGCCGATGTGAAGTCGCCCTCGGTAACGTAAAGTTCGCGTTGTCCGTCGGCACGGACCGACGTGAAGTAGACGCGATCACCGGCATCGGTAAGGTTCATCGGTTCGCTGCCGGTGGCACCGCTGATATTGGTCAGCAACCGTGTGCCAACTTCGCTGCCATCGGTGACATAGATCTCTCGTTCACCGGTATTGGTCGTTGCGGTGAAGAACAAGCGATTGGCAGCGTAAAGCAAGTCTTGGGGTGCAAAGTCAGGACCGTCAAATCGTTCGCGAATTAAGCGAGTTGTGTTCCCATCGGACATATACAGCCCGTGTCCGCCGTGCTCGGTAACTGCGGTGAAGTAAAAGTTTCTCAGGGGGCTATCGACGATCGATCCCTTCGCGGAAACGGTCATTGTCGAATTAGCAGGATCGAATTCCAATTGGTCGTTGGTCAGTGCAGCGTCTGAACCGAACACTAAATTCGAATGGAAACGCTCGGCCGGGTTCAACGACAGTTCTAAATTGGAAACCTCGCGGTTGATGTAAACGGGAATGCTTAGCACATCAAAGGGTTGCGAACGATCGACACCGTACTCGGTGGGCAAGTACAACAACTCGCCGACGCCATTGACTTCATCAAACCCGAGCTGCGGATTGTAAACGCCGCGATTGATGGCATCGTAAAACGATTGATTGTCCCGATAGGTTCGCGAGTGAGTGTCGTAATTGTATTTGAGTGCTTGACCATTGATGGAACCATCGTTGAGCACCGGTGGCACGGACTCCAATTCGAGGTTGACCGCGACGTTATCGCCACCGGCGTCGGTAACATCGAAATCAAAGGCAAGATCGGGAAGGTTGATGCCGGCGAAAGAGACGTCGTTGTAACGCACCTCGAGCAGCATGAACCCTTCTTCGTTGGATCGGAACGAAACATCAATATGTTCGGGGCTATAGCCTAGTGCCACGACGGCATCTTTGATGGTCAAATTGGGGCTGTTGGCGAAGTCAATCAGGTCGATTGTCGTTGTTCGAGCAATCCCCACCAAAGAAACGTCGATCGTTCCTTCGACCGCATTCTTGATGCTGGGGCCGATAAGAATCCGTTGCGTTTCGGTGAGTACCGGAACGATCGCGTCGGGTAGGCTCGCAAGCACATCCACGCCGATGGAATAAGCACCGAATTCAGGTGTCTCGCCAAGTCCTGGTTCCCGCAAATCTTGATAGCTGATTTCCAGGTGGAAGATCTGGCCGACTTCGACTTCCGTGTGGCGAGTTGAAGTATCCGTCAGCGCAGTGACGTCATCGGCGGTGCGGGCGTTGAGGTGAAACGAAAGGATCTCGCCAGCTAACAGCCGCCTGGTTTCGAGTGGCTCAAAGGCTCGCATTCGACGTGACCGCGGTGAGGTAGCTTTTCGTTTCGCGCGATGGAGCATTTTGGTTGTCCTGTGACAGGCCGAAGCAGATCGGGGTGCGGGAACGTCACCTCAGCGATGTGACCGCTTCTCGGTTGGCGTTAGCCCATTTTGGCTGGCTGTAGCCCAGTCTCTTTTGGCGGGAGGCCAATGTCGGTTGGTTGAGAAAGGGGCACCCAAGTGGAAGAATGGTCGCCCAAAGGCACTCGCGATTGGATTTCCACACACCCGACCATTGTTGACTGTATTTGTCTGCGTAGCTTCTGTCAAACTAATAAAAACAATTGGATTCAGGGAATAATCAGTTAAGCTGGCTACGACATGATAGCACTCCCGTGGCTGCGTGGGTTACCCTTAATGGGGAGATTCCTGCGGTACCTCTTTTGGATGCGTGCGTCGGAGTTTCAGCCATGAGTGTTTCCCTCAGATAAAACGATAGAGCTAGCGATGGTTCGTACGAAGAACTGGTTTGGTTTTGGTATCCAGAAACCTGAACGAACCGAACGGCAGCGGCAGAAAATAAAGCGTAAGAAGCGCCGTGTTTTCGCCGAGCGTCTTGAAGACCGTCGGCTTCTAGCGCGCGACGTTTCGGGCATCCTTGCGGCGGACGATACATGGTCCGGCACGATCCATGTGACCGGCGATGTAACGGTTCCTGATAGCGTGACGTTGAACATCGATCCGGGGACGGTGATCAAGTTCGATGCAACGACCTCGCTGACCGGTGCAGGCACGATCGACGCCTTCGGCACCATCGCAAGTCCGATCATCTTCACCAGTAGTCAAGACGATAGCGTCGGCGAAGATCTGACCTCTGGCGCAACGGTTGGTGCGCCCGGAGATTGGGAATCGCTGATCTTGCGAACTGACACGTCACGGCTCGGGAATGCGGAAGTCAGGTTCGCGGGGCGCGGCGCGACTAACGTTCCAGCTGTGTTGATCGACGCTGACGCTGACCCACTGCTCGAGAGTGTCACGATCAGTGATAGCCAATCGTATGGGATGCAGATTGAAGATGGCCGCCCGATATTGCGCGATCTGTTGATCCAACGCAGCGGGACCTCGCCGATCAATCAATTCATTGCCGCGAATCCTGACTACGACGGTGTGCAGGTGAAGGGCAACAGTTTGGGTGACCATGTTCGACTCACCGGCGGCACGATCACCGAGAATCGAACTTGGGATTTCGATTCGATTCCCGTTCACGTTGTTGACACGGTATCCATCGGCAACATCGCTGGCACTAGTCCGGCCGAGCCCGCGACACTAACGATCGCGCCGGGCAGCGTGATCAAGATGCAGGATCGCGGCGATAGCATCCAAGCCCAGCCAGGGGTTCTGTCGGCCGTGGGTACCGAAGAGTTGCCGATCATCTTTACGGCCACCACCGACGATTCAGCAGGGAGTGATTCGAATGGAAATGGAACGTCGTTTTCATCCACGGGTTCTTGGGGCAGCATTTATCTTGGTAGCGATGACAGCGTGCTGCAGAACGTGGAAGTGCGGTACGCAGGTTACGGACAATCGTCGACTCCGTTGGGCGGTGTGACCATTTACAACAACGCCAGCCCGTTGTTGCAAGACGTGACGGTCCGAGATTCGCGATTCGAAGGAATCCGAATGGACAATGGCAGTCCGACGCTGCGTAACGTGACGATGCAAGGAAACGACACCTATGCGATCGTGCAACGATTGGTGGCCGATCCGATTTACGACAACGTGAACTTCGTTGACAACGATCAAGGCGACTTCATCTTCATGTATGGTGGAACGCTCACCCAAGATCGAACTTGGGATTATGGCGTCACCATTTTCATGGTGCAATCAATCCAAGTCGGCAACATCAGTGCCGGTGTCCCGGCGACATTGACGGTTGCGCCCGGTAGCGTGATCAAAGTGCAAAGCGGTGCGGGCTATGAATTGACGGCGAACCAGGGGATTTTGAAAGCGATCGGCACGGCTGCGGAACCGATTGTGTTCACATCCAGGCACGACGATTCGGTGGGTGGAGATTCCAACAGCAACGGATCGGCGACCAAACCTGCACCGGGACATTGGGAAGGCCTGATCGTCGGTAGTGACGCCAGCGAGTTGTCTCACGTCGAAGTTCGTTATGCCGGACGTCAGTTTTCCTCGTCGTCTCCCACGCCTTCGATCCTCGTTACTTCCGACGCATCGTTATCCGACATCAAGGTTTCTAATGCCGAAGACGACGGTGTGGGGGTAGTCGGCGGATCACCGACGATTACGCGATTGACCACGCAATCGGTTTCCAACGTCGGCTTGGACTTATCCAATTCTTCTAGCGTCACGGTAACGGACTCGGATTTCTTAGGCGGTCAGATCGGTGTGCGCGTCGATGCAACGTCGGTCGCAACCGTTTCCGGCAGCAGTTTCGTGGGGCAATCATCGCTCGGTGTCGAGAACCTGCGCACCGTGGCGTCCACCGCTAACTTCACGGGCAACTATTGGGGTGACGTCAACGGTCCCTTCGATCCATCCAATGCCGATGGAGTCGTAAACAACAATCCCACCGGAACGCCGGTTAGCGATTACGTGCAGTACGGTTCGTTCTTGGGTACCGCCCCACGCTCAATCGAGCACCAAGTGGTTAGCGTGACTCAGGTCAAACCCAACTTCAATCAGTCGAACACGACATTCTTAGTCACCTTCGACAGTCCTATCGACGGAACCACGTTCACGGCGGATGACCTTTCGGTCAGTGGTCCTGACGCGGTGTCAATCGTCTCGGTCACGCCGCGTGACCAAACCAATGTCGAAGTCTCGTTGAGTTCTCTTAGCACGGATGGTGATTACACATTTACGATTGGTCCCAATATTTTGGGTGCTTCGGGCTTACCGATGTCATCAGCGGTCGATGTCGTAGTCGCCGTTGATAAAACGGGACCGGACTTGATTTCGCCAGAACGGTACACGACCTACGACGAGGTTTTGACTCGCATCCCGGTCACCTTCAGCGAACCCGTCCGCGGCAAACCCTTTGCGTCGGTGTTATCGCCATCCGAAATTGAAAAGCGCGACAACTTTCAGCCAGCCGGTTTTGTAAATGATCTGGAGATGGAGTTTGCCGTTTCGATCGATAGTCTGTTCTACGCCTACGATGGATCGGGGGCTGGATTCTATGGGCTCGATGAAGCAAAAGACTTTTACGAGGGCAGAATCGGTCAACAGCTCTTTTCATCGTTCGAGTACTATTCCGAGTTGGAAATGTATCCGAACTACTATGCTCTTGCCGGAGACTACCCCGACTTCTTTCCTGATGCTGAACCCGACGAAGAGCTTTATCTCGAAGGCTATATCGCTGGCCAGGGATCTCAAACACTGACGATTCCCTCGGCCGGTGTTTACACCTTTGGTGTGCAGTCCTCGGGTGGATTCGAGTTTTCGATCAACGGATTCACCGGATCGGCGGACACTGAACTTGCCTACGAAGATCAGGTCTACGCTATTGATTTTCCCGCGGCCGGTGACTACGACCTGGATATCTTCGCTTACACCGAAGACTCATCGTTCTACTTCAGCATGTACTTAGCGGAAGGTGAGTACACGGAGATTGACTACAACGAATTCACGATCATTGGGCTACTTGAAAACGCATCAGGCCCCGACGTCGTTCGCGTCAACCGACTCGATGCGATCCCCACGGATGACACCGGCACTTCGTTTGATCTGTTGTTTCCCGTGCAAACCGAAGTGGGCGGTTATGAACTACTCGTCAGCGCGATTACCGATCCGTACTACAACTATTTCGATATCAACGACGACGGGATTGTTAATTCCTTCTACTCGTTTTTGGTGCCGATCACGGTTGAACCCAAAGCCCTGACCATTCTTTCGCATGAACCCCAAGGAGTGATCACCGGGGCATTGCAACAAATCGACATTGAATTCAATACGCCCATTGCTCACGGTTCATTCTCGACCGCTGACGTTTCGATCACGGGCCCGTCGGGTTCGTTGCAGCCGACTAGCATCACGAAGCTCAGCGATACGCGTTATCGCATCAACGTGCCACGAGTCACCGAGGGTGGGGACTACGATATCACGATCGGGCCCAACATCACCGACTTGGCTGGCACGCCGCTGAACTTGGACGGTGATGCGAATGCGGGTGAAGCGGATGACGATGTTTATTCGACTAGGCTGACGCTCGGCAATGATTCCGTCGGGCCGCAAGTGACGAATATGACGCCCACGGGACTGGTTGCAGCGCCGGTGTCGTATGTGGACGTGACGTTTAGTGAAGCGATCTTGGCATCCTCGTTCACCCCGGATGACATTGTTGCCAGTGGTCCGTTTGGCCCCTTCGACATTGATTCCATCACCAACATGGGCAACCAAACCTATCGGTTGGAGTTCTCCCTGATCAACTTGCCGGAAGAGTTCACGTTTTCGATTGGCCCAAACATCACCGACCTTGCCGGTAACTTGATGGATCAAGACGGTGACGAGAATCCTGGCGAAGCAACCGACGATGTATTCACCGCGTCGTTCACCGTTGACGCCAGCGGTCCATCGGTGATCAGCGTCACGCCGGGATCATCCTCGGAACCGTTCTCGTTCTTCGACATTGAATTCGACGAAGACTTGAACTTGAACTCCGCCAGCACGGTCGACTTCACGATCAACGGACCCACTGGTGTCGTCAGCATCACGGAAGTGGAACCGCTGAACGATCGTGAGATCCGCATCAGTTTCGACTCGCAAATTACGCCTGGCGATTACCAAGTGACCGTGGGGCCCGCGATCACCGATCTGGTGGGCAATCCAATGATCGCTTCGTTTCAAACGACCGTTGCGATCGCGGGAACGGCGCCGTACGTGACCAGTTCGTCACCCTCGGGCGTGTCCGCTCCGCCGCTAGAATTTGTCACCGTCACATTCAGCGAAACCATCAACTACGAAACGTTTTCGCCAAGCACGGTTTCGATCGTTGGCCCCAGTGGCGCCGTACCCGTCACCACGATCAGCCAAGAGACCGACCGTCGCTACCGCATCAACTTCGATGCGCAAACCGAGGCGGGCGACTATGTCCTGACCATCGACCCGTCGGTGAGTGACATTGGGGGAACGCCGCTCAATCAAGACCGTGATGCGACGCCGGGCGAGGCGATCGAAGACGCGTACGTTCGCACTTTCACCTTAGACAATGGTGGTCCCCGACTGATCAACTTCGAGCCGATGGCTCCTAATTCGGGTTTCTCGCAAATTGAAGTTGAGTTTGACGAGCCGGTTAACAGCAGCACCGTGACATCGGCTGACATCCAATTTTCCGGGCCCGATGGTCCGATCAACGTATTCGCAGCCCAGGCTCTCAGCAGCACTCGGTTCCGTTTTCGGTTTGACTTTCAATCGACGCCCGGGGCCTACTCGTTCGTCGTCGGTCCCAATATCGAAGATACTTCCGGCAACTTGATGGATCAGGACGGTGACGGAACCGGAGGCGAAGCGGGCGACGATCGATTCACCGGAATGTTCACGCTGGATACACCTGACCTGCAAATTGATGAATTCACCGCTCCGGCTACAGCGGGAAATGGCGAAACCATCACAGTCGAATGGACCGGGGTGAACTCCGGTGCATTGGTTGAAACGACATGGACCGATCAGGTGATCTTGTCGTCGGATTCGGTGTTCGGAAACGCCGACGACATTGTGCTGGCTTCGGTTCAAATCACCGACGACTTGAATCTGGGTGAAACCTACGATCGTTCGGCCGACGTCGAGATTCCCTACGGCATCGTGGGCAGTTATACGTTGTTCGTGGTTTCGGACGCGTACAACCAAGTCTTCGAATTCAACGAAGACAACAATTCAGAATCGCAACCCTTTGCCGTCACCTTTGTGACCAGTCCGGTGGATTTGGTTGTTGAGCAAATTGTGGTTCCCGACACGATGGGGCGTGGTGCTTCGTACGACATTAGCTACAAGGTTCGGAACGTCGGAACCGCGCCGACTCCCGTCAGCAGTTGGACTGACCGAATCTACATTAGCCTTGATGGTGAGTTCGGAGGTGGCGACGTCTTGGTGGGAACCTTCACGCGTGGTGGAGTGCTGGGCGCCGGCGATGCCTATACCGCGAGCCAGAGAATTACGATCCCGAGTTCGCTTGCGGATGATGACTACCAACTGCTAGTGGTGGTCGATGCGACCAACCGTGTCGTTGAACCAGTGGCCGAAGATAACAATACCGGCGTTAGTTCCGAGTTTTCGATCACTGCGTTTCCGCTGCCCGATTTGGTGACCACGGTGGTTACGGTCAACAACCCGGGTTCGGCCGTTAGCGGTGGTGTATTGACGGTGGATTACACGATCACGAATAACGGAACGCTTAGCGTATCGGATTCGTGGACCGACTCGATTTATTTATCGACTAACGCCGTGTTTGATTCTTCCGATGTGTTGCTGCAGACCGTCAACGAATCCTTGTCGCTCGGAATTGGGGAAGACTACGACCGATCCGTATCGGTGAACCTTGCCGACGGAATTTCTGGTCCGTACTACATCATCGTTGTTCCGGATTCGAATAACGACGTTTCGGAAGGTGATGGTGAACCCGCGGGTCCGTTAGGTTCTGCTGAGTTTACCGTTACCTCGTTTCCTTACGCCGATTTGACGGTCACCAATGTGATCGGACAAGATTTGTTGGTCGGGAACCCAGTCGAACTAACCGTCACCTGGACCGTCCAAAACGTGGGTCAGGGTGCCGGTCGAACGAACCAATGGTTTGACTCGATCATCTTGTCTAGGGACAGCATCCTGGGCAATTCCGACGATCGCGAGCTGGGAAGATTTTCTCGCTCGATCGGTTTAGGCGCCGGAGCCACTTACACGCGAACCGAAATTGTCCCGGTCGCTGCGGGCACGAGCGGGCGGTTCACGTTGTTTGTGAACACGGACGTCGACGACCAGGTGTTCGAAGTTGGCACAGCAACCAATTCTGCTTCGCCAACTTCCGAGGTCGTCATTGCGCCGCGTGAGTATTCGGACCTGTTCATCGACAGCGTCACGACTGAGTCCGAAGCGGGTGGTCTCGATACGATCGCGGTGAACTGGACCGTTAGCAACGTCGGCATCGCGACGACTGACAAAACAAGTTGGTCCGACCGCGTTTACTTGGCGGATAATCCGGAAGGCACCACCGGACGTGTGCTCCTGGGATCGTTCAGCCGTTTTGGTGCGCTGCCGGTTGGCGGATCTTACGACCGCACGGGGTTGGTCCAGATCCCGCGGACCGCCGACGGTACGAAGTACATCGTGGTCGAAACGAGCGGTCCGTATGAGTTCCTGTACAACGAAAACGGTAACCGAAAAGTTTCGGCACCGATTGAACTAACGGGCCTTCCGCCGTTGGACATCGACCTGGAAGTGACCAGCGTCACGTCGCCAACAGCAGCTCAGGATTCTCGCAGTATTGAAGTGAGCTGGACCGTTGAGAACGTGGGCGTCGATCCGGCCGAGGGAAGCTGGATTGACTATGTCTATCTGTCGCCCGTTGGGTCGCCAGGAACTCGCATCACCCTTGGCAGTTTTAGCCGCATCGATCCACTGGCGCCCGGCCAATCTTATACCCGAACCGAACTGGTGCAGTTGCCCGGCGTCCTGGGCGGTTACGTGGTCAGTGTGAAGACCGACAACGGTCGTCGAATCGGTGAGACGGATGAATCGGACGAGTCCAATGTTGGCAGCGCAGCACCGATCACGATTTCGGCTCAACCGCGACCTGATTTGCAAGTCCGACAAAATCCGCTCGTTCCGACGGCAACTTCGGTGACTGCCGGAACGGTGATCGACGTCAGTTGGATCGTGGAAAACTTTGGCGCCGTTGAGACGCCAACGGGCGGATCACGATGGTCCGATCGTGTGTACTTATCACTCAACGATAACATCCTCGGCGGCGGCGACATTGCGTTGACTCCGCTCGGTACCTCAAGCACCTATGTCAACAATGGATCAAAGCTTGGCGTCGGCGAAACGTACACGTCAACATTCGCGTTCGAGTTACCGCGCGGGGCCGCCGGTGCCAACGCGTTCATCATCGTCAAGACAGATGATCGCAACCAGGTTTCCGAAGCCCCTAACAATTCGCTTCCTGGCGAACAAAACAATACGCTGGCGATTCCGATCAGCATTGACGCCATTCCAGTTCCCCCGCCTGACTTGGTGACCTCCAACGTTGTCGCGCCAGTGGAATCGTTTGACGATTCGCCAGTGGTGATTCGATACCGCGTGACCAACCAAGGTGTCGGTGTCACGATTCCCAATTCTTGGACTGACCAAATTTGGCTCACCCGCGATGTCGACCGGCCCAACAGTGCGCGGGGCGATCGGTTGCTCAAGAGCGTGACGCATCGAGGCGAATTGGAAGTCGGTGAGTTTTACGAAAACGTAGTCACCGTCAATTTGCCTGCGTTCACCGAAGGCCAATTCTACATCACGGTCTTCAGTGACCCGTACAACCGTGTCTTCGAAAATCAATTCGCGACCAATCTGAATCCCGATGCCCCCAACGACATCGACGGCAATAATTTCAAAGCGACACCGATCACGGTACTTCTGACTCCACCGGCCGACCTGCAGGTTACCGATGTCACGGCGGACTCCGTCGCGACCGGTGGCGAGCAGGTCACGGTGTCGTGGCGAGTTGAAAACCGCGGGACGGCGCCAACGGACCGAGAGCGATGGGCGGATGCGATCTACATTTCCGACGACGAGTTCCTGGATAATGGCGACACGCTTGTGTTTGCGTTACCACACGATGGAGCAATCGACGTTGGTGAAGATTACGACGAAACTGCGACATTCACATTGCCTCCTTCGGCATCGGGTAGCTATTTCCTTGTTCGCACCAACTTGGATCCTAGAGTTGCAATCACGAGCGAACCATCGTTGTTGGAAGAAGTGGAGGCCGTTTTAAAGCGAGTTGAGGCTGCTACCGGAAAACCGCTGCTCGAAGTTTCTCTGGCTGATTTGAACCAGTTTACCGCTAGTGAACTTCGCGCTATTCTTGCCGGTCCGACTAACGTCCTTGAGACTGTGTTTGAAGGTCCTTTCACCGATAACAACGTCGGGGCTGCCGCATCGACGATCACGGACGCGTACATTGATTTGCGAGTAACGTCGCTGGCCGTCGACCCTGGTGCGACGTTCAGTGGCGAGAATGTATCGGTGACCTACACGGTCACGAACGAGGGCACTGAAGCAACACACAAGAGTACGTTGTTGTGGGAAGATAAGATTTACGTCTCATCTTCGCCAACCTTCAATGTTTCGACGTCCAAGCTTGCCACTCGCGTGACTTACCAAACCGGTGGCAATCCATTGCAACCGGGGGCGTCGTATACCCGAACCGTTAACGTTCCGATGCCAATCGGTGGCGACGACGTGTTCTATGTTCACGTGCTGACTGACTTAAGTGTTGGGCGTTATGGGCCGTCGCTTAGCAGTCCAGGCGAAGGGTCGTTCCCTAAGTGGCCCGAAGCGTACGAGCGAACGAATTGGGAACGTCGTGATAAGTCGAATAACATTTCCGACGGAGTGCCGGTTGATGTCACCTATCGCGAAGCGGACCTCGAAATTTCAAACTTGGAAGTCGATTCGCCGGTCGATTCCGGTGGACTGACAACGGTTCAGTTCCGAGTGACCAACAACGGTACTCGGGCGACCCGCGAAGGGATCTGGAACGACGTCGTCTATATTTCGACCGATCCGTCGTTGGACCCTTACGATTTGCCGATTGCGAGTTTGCGACACAGCGGCGTGCTGTCGGTCGGCCAGTTCTATGACGTTAACGAACAGGTCTTATTACCCGAAAACATTAACGGCACGTTCTATATTTTGGTTGCCACCGACTCGGTATTCACCGAAAATTACAATCAACGCAGCGGATGGGCACTGCCGTATCCTGCTGCAACTGGATGGCCGCGGATCAGTCAGAATTCGACAATGGGGCGGATTGCAGAATTTGACGACGAAATCGACAACGTGGTTTCGACTTCGATCGTAGTGAACCTGGCTGAGCGTCCCAATTTAAAGGTGACGCAGATTGATGTGCCGGATCGTTTAGAAACGGGACAAGGGATTCCGATTTCGTTTGACTTGTCCAACATCGGCGGCGGCGACGTTCCGTCACGTCAATTGCCGTTCGACGTTCAGGTTTACCTGTCACGTGACAATACACTCGACCCGCGAAGCGACCGCCTGCTGGCGACCGTAGGATACGATTCGGTGATCGAGTCCGGCGGCGTTGTTACGTCGGACCTAACCGCACGAATGCCGTCGGGAATTACGGGCCCGTACTATGTGATTACCGTTATTGATCCAGTTCGGGGCAACCGTCCACTCGGCCAAGTGATCGAGTCGAATGAGGCCGATAACCGTAGCGTTAGTGTCGACCCGATCTTGATCGAATTGCCACCGCCCACGGATTTGGTCATTGACTCCCTAACGTTTGACAAAACCACGGTTGGTAACAACGGTGTTGTCACGATTAGTTACGTCGTTCGCAACGCCGGGGATACGCCGGCAACTGGCATTTGGGACGATGCATTCTATCTTTCCCGAGACGCGATTTATACCTATGACGATCGGCTGATTACTCAAACCGGGATGCTATCGGAAACACCATCACGGACGCTTGCGCCCGGGGGCACCTATTCCGGCAGTGTCACTGTCTCGCTGCCTGCAACGCTACCCGGTCCGTACAACGTGATCGGCCGAGTCGATGTGTTCGACGACATCTTCGAAGGTCCATTGCGGCTTAACAACGACTTCGCGTCAGCCAACCAGATCGAGATTTCGACGCCCCAATTGTTGTTAGACGTCCCGACGTCGACTTCATTGGACGTTGGCAACACTCTGGTGTACTCGATCGATGTTCCCGCTGGTGAAACGCTGCAGATCACTGCCGATAGCGAGGATGCTTCGCTAGAGATGTATGCAGCTTACGAACGTGTTCCCTATTCAGGTGACTTTGACGCTGCATTTGAAGGCGCGCTGGGTGGTTCGCAGCGAGCATTGGTGCCGCGGACCCAGAGCGGACGTTATTACATCCTGATTCGAGGAACGGCCCGGAACCCGATCGAACTCAACGCAACGCTGTTGCCTTTGCAGATCACGTCGGTCACACCAGACCGCCTTGGTGACGCTTCCTATGCGACCGTCGAAGTGCGAGGCGCCGACTTTGATCCATTGGCGACCTTGAAGTTGGTGCGTCCCCAATTCGATGAACACATTCCGGTCGATTACCTCATCGTCGATGCCACTCGAATTGTGGCCGTGTTTGATTTGAGCGAAGCCGAGCTTGGACTCTACGACGTTGTCGTCACGAATCCGGATGGCAAGGCGGCGATCGTGCCGCATCGCTTGTTGGTGGAACCGGCGTCCGAGCTGGATACCGACGTTGGAATGGGCGGGCCAAATTTGATCGGACTGGGTGAATCGGGAATCTACAACGTCACGGCTGCTTCGTTGACCAATATCGACACGCCTTACGTGCATTGGTCGATCAACGTGCCGCGGATCAAGAATCCCGATCCAGCGTTGATTCCCGGCGAGGCCTTGCGCGTCACATCGAACTTGGGCATAGACGCTGGTGAAGACGCTACCGGACAAAGCATCGATACGCTTTTGAACATCGACGGAATCTATGCCGGCGGTGCGTTCATCTTTGATTTGCCAGCCGCTGCGATCGCTTCGACGAGTTTCCAGGTGGAGGTTTATCCCGAGCTTCCCGCGTTGTTGGAAGAGGATCCGAACTTCCTGAAGGACCTATTGCCGGGGCAAATCGAACAGCTTTCGTTCGACTTCTTCGTGCATTCGTCCGTGACTCCGATGTCGGCCGAGGACTACATCGCGTATCAAACCCAGATCGCAATCGATGCTCGCAATCGCTTGCTCGCATTCGATCCGCCACTCACGGATCCGCCGGAGTACACCGAGGCGTTCCTGCAGGCGATCGACAACGCGACGACCGATGAAGCGACTTGGGTTGCCACCTACTTGACGGCACTGGCGGAAACCGGGTTGCTGCGAGCCGAAGATGTTCCTCCGCAAGCGACTACGGACAGACGTTTGGTTGGACATCTTGTCAGTCTTTATCACTCGTTCGAAACCGGTGCGTTCGCCAACATCTTCGATGCAGCGCAAAGTAACGGCAGCGTGACTGAGCAAGAAGCATTGGCAACAAGCGTTGTCAAGCTCATCCGTGAGTTGGCCGGCGAAACTCCCGATGCCTACGGTGGGAGGGATGTCCCTGCGGATTCCATGTTTGATTTGGGCAGTCGTTTAGGAACTCGGCAAATCGCGTTTGAGATCCGCGCGGGTGTTCCCGAGGAAGTCTTCGGTGTGCTCGAAGTGGATGCTCCCGATTTTGATCGCTTCTTTGTCGGTACCGGAACCAGCAACGAAACAGCGACTCTCTTGGGACCGACCGGTTTTGGCGAGCAGAATTTCTTGCCTTCCAATACGATGCTGCCGTTCGAGATCACTGTTGATCAACCGATCAGCAGTGGTGAAGCGGTGCGCGAGTTACGCATCGTTCAGCAAATTGATCCATCGCTTGACGTGCGAACGTTCCAGCTAAGTGATTTTACACTCGGCGATTTGAAGATTGATGTTCCGGCCGGACGTGCCGCGTATTCGGGCGAACTTGATTTCACGGCAGCGGGCGGGTTCATTTTGCAGGTGGCCGCCGGTGTCGACGTCAATACTCGGACGGCAACATGGCTGTTGCGAGCGATCGATCCTGAAACGGGATTGTTGATCGAAGACATCAATCGTGGATTCCTGCGACCGGGTCAAACCGCGTCGGTTGGCTATTGGATGTTGACCGATCGAGATGTCGACAGTGGCACTCTGCTTGAAACGAGCGCGCGAGTGTTCGTGGGTCAGACCGATCCGATTGACACTCGAGTCGTTCAGGCAACGTTTGACACCATCGCACCAACGACGACCTTCACGGTCACGCCACTATCGGCGACTCAAACGCAAGTCTCGTGGTCTGCCACGGACGACGTAGGTGGTTCCGGTGTTGCCGACCACAGCGTCTATGTGTCGCGTGATGGGGGATCGTTCTTGGCGATCGAACGCCGTACATCAGAAACGCAACTAGTGTTTGAATCGGATCCCGGTGAATCGCTGGTCTTCATCGTGCTGTCGTCCGACTTGGCGGGGAACGTCGAACGGGCTCCCGCTGGCGTTTATGTTCCCGCCTACAACCCGTCGATCAATCTCGGATCACCACCCGAGGTCTCGTCGACAAACGAGCAGCCCTTGCCGGCACCCACACCGCCGTCGGACACTCCCGGTAGTTTGGTGTTCGTCGCGTTGAAAGATCAAATCGCGAGTTCGCGAACTCCTTTGCGGCCGAGTCAGTTCGAAACGTTCTACGAACCGTTTGTCGCCGAAGCTTTGGTGACCGGATTCGCCGACTCGGGAGCGGGAATTGGACCGCTTGGTGTGGTCGTCGATCCGTCGGGCAATTCGATTTGGGTGACTGGCGGTGCTGGTCGCAACGAGTTGTACCAGTTTGATGTTCGCGGCGGCACGTTAACGGATGCGCTGAAACGGTTCACGTTGTCGACACCGGTCTACGACATCGCCTTCACCGGTGATGGAACCTTATGGGCAACCACGGGCGGTGGTCAGTTAATCTCGATCGATAAGTCAACAGGTGCGATCACGCGAAGCGTCCCGGTTACTGCGACGCTAGGTTTAGAAGTGTCGCCTGATGGATCAAAGCTGTACTTTGCGACTCACGACGGCATCAATGTCTTTGACACCGTCGCCGGCACCACGTCAACGTTCACTGGCGTTCGCGTTGATGGAATGCGATTCGACAACGAAGGTCGTTTGTGGGCGACTCGTTGGCCGGGTGGTGGCGAAGTGCTGCGATTCAGCAACCGCGGTATCGTGGTCGAAACGATCGTTTTGGACACCCCCGCCGAAGACATCGTCTTTGGACCCGCTGGAACTTCGCTTGATGGACTGATGATTGTCAGTACCGAAGCAAGCGTTGAGGGTGAACCGGGCGACTTGATCGCGATTGACCTGGCGTCACGCCAGCAAACGCCGATGGCTGTCGATGGCGCCCGAGGCGAGTTCCTGGCTGTGCATCCCGACGGTCGGTTGTTCCTCACTCAAACCGGCCAAATAGATTCGCTTGCTCCCACCGCGGTTCCGTTGGTGGTGGGAAGTAGCCCCGTGGACGGTGGAGTCGCCGCGCCCGCGACTCGTCGATCAACCATTACGTTTAACGTCGACATGGCGGTTGGTGACGGAGGCGTTGATGATCCTGCTAGCTATCGTTTGATCGACACATCCAATGGCCAAAACATTCCTATCGGATCGGCAACTTACGATGTCACTCGCCGTCGCGTGACGCTGGTCCATTCGCCGCTTTCAACGGGAAGCTTTGAGCTTTCGATCGTTGGACAACTTAAGAGCGTCGATGGTGATTCGTTGGGAGCGCCTTTTGACGCGGACTTTGGTGTGCTCGCGGACCTAACGACATCGACCGATTTGGTCGTTACTCGCACGCAACTCAATCGCGTCGATGGATTGGTTCTGTTTGAAGCCACGGTCACGAACATGTCGCCAACCGCTTTGGCGGGTGATGTCCGATTGATGCTGGACGGACTAACCACGTCCGGCAACGCTCGTCTCATTGACGCAGCGGCCGGTGATCCCGAGGCGATTGCTTTCGACTTGGGCGGCGGAACGTTGGCGGTGGGCGCGTCGATCACGCGAACGATTGCGATCGCGAACCCGCTCAACGAGGATCTCTCGTTTAGAACTCGATTGTTAGCCAGTGCACTAGAGAACGAGCGACCGGAAATCACATCCGTAGCACCGACCAACGCATCACTGGGTGTAACGCTGACATACGATGTTATCGCGACGGACGCAGACGGCCCGACTCCGGCCGTATTCCTGGTTGAAGGCCCCGCGGGCGCTTCGATTTCGCCGGGGACTTCACAACTGGTTTGGAACACGTCCAATGCTTCGGCTTCGGAAAGTTTCCGAATTCGCGCCGTGGATTCCTTGGGTGGTTTTGTCGAGCAGGTATTCACGGTCAACGTCGCCGGTGGGAACGCTCGGCCGGTGATTGTTGCAACCGATGACGTCCGATTGGTCGAAGGCGATCTGTTGGAACTACCGATCGCTGCCTTTGATACCGATGGCGATGCAGTAACCCTGTCTGTCCAGAACCTGCCACCGGGTGCGTACTTTGATGGCGATCGTAGCGTGCTGGTTTGGCAAACGACTTCGGAATCGTCAGGGCGTTATCGCAATGTGCGGATCATGGCTGACGATGGCACGTCGGCATCGACGATGGACATTGAAATCGTGGTTCTCAACAAGAACCAATCGCCAGTCATATCTAGTCTGGTGGATCGCAGTGTTCGCGAAGGCGACAAGTTGTCGTTTACCCTTAGTGCGAGTGATCCCGAGGGCGATTCGCTGCGTTACTCGGCGGTCGCGTTGCCAATCGGTGCCACCATTAATCCCGTCACCGGTCGTTTTGAATGGACACCGCGTTTCAATCAACACGGAACCTACGGGTTGAAGTTCCAGGTGTCCGATGGTGAATTGACGGCGACGACCTCGCTGACAATCGTGGTCGACAACGTGAACGGTCCAGTCACAATCGCTGACATTCCTCGCCGCGTGATCTATGAAGGACAACCACTAGAGATCTATATCGACGCGGTGGATCCTGATAATCCTTACGCGCCACCGACGCTCGCACCCGATGGAACGTTTGACGTCGCGGGCTTCGATGCGCCTCCGATCAATTTCACGCTAACTGATTTTCCAATTGATGCCGAGTTCATCAGCGAGGCTCAATTGATTCGCTGGACGCCATCGTTCGATGCCGCTGGGCGCTACGAAATCGGCATCACCGTGATGGATGATGGGGATGGCAACTTCGGAGCAACAAGTGCAACGCGAACGTTGATCATTGACGTGCTCGACGTGAACTCGCCGCCCGTCGTAACGCCGATCGCTTTCCAGAATGTCAATGGTGACGAGTCGCTTGTGATTCCGATCGAAGCAATTGATCCCGAAGGCAATCCGGTAGCGATCTCGGCTGGATATGCAGACTTGATCGTGGGACAACTTTCACCGCTGCCCGATTTCATGTCGATTGTCGACAACGGTGACGGAACCGCATCACTGACGGTCACACCGTCGCTCACCGATCGAGGTGACTATGCGATCACAATCCAGGCGACTGACGACGGCAACGGAAACAGTGCCAACATCGCCACGGGCGAGTACACGTTCAATGTCTCGGTGGATGTCGTGAACGCGCCGCCGGTTCTCACCCCCATTCCCAACCTTGTCGCCGTCGTGGGGCAACCGCTTAGCTTTACGATCGACGTCGATGACTTAGATCAAGATCCGTTGTTGTTCGATCACGTGGGCTTGCCAGCCGGAGCAAGCTTGGTGGCCAGTCCACGGTATGGCGAAGCGATCTTGTCGTGGACTCCGACGGCTGGTGATGTGGGGGAACACCCGGTTGAAATCGTGGTGAGTGATAGCGGTAACCTGGGTCAGACCTTGCCGTTGGAAGATCGTCAAAATATCACGATCGCGGTGCGTGCTTCGAACACGGCGCCTAGTCTTACCCCAATTGCAATTCCGTCGGTTGCCGAAGGCAATTCGTTGGCGTTCACGTTGGCCGCAAGTGATTCCGATGGTGACGATGTGTTCTTCACCGCCACCGGACTACCGGCCGGTGCGAAGCTGAATTCGATCACAGGTGAAGTGACCTATTCACCGGGATTCGAGTCAGCGGGGAACTACACCTTCACAGCAACGGCTTCGGATGGCAACGCGACTTCATCGAGCGAGTTTAGTTTCACCGTCACCCAAACGAATCGGCCGCCGAGCTTGAGCGTGATTCCACCGGTCGCGGGTTTTGAAGGAAGTGAGATCGTTGTTTCGATCGCAGCTTTTGACCTCGACGGGGGAACGCCGATCGTGACGATTCCTGGTCTGCCCGACGGAGCGTTCTTGGAAACCTCTCAAAGTGGTTTGATCAGTCTTCGCTGGCCCACTGACTTTGGTGACGCTGGACAATACGACTTAACCGTGGTGGCAACCGACGCCAGCGGACTATCCGCGTCCACACCGTTGACGATCAACGTTTCACCCATCAATCAACGGCCCGTCATTTCGCCAACCGGTGGACGTGTCGCTGTGGTGGGCGAAGAACTACGTGTCGCGATCGTTGTCACGGACGCTGATAACGATGGGCTCACATTCATCCCTCGCAATCTTCCCGCCGGCGCGGTGCTCAATCCCACCAACGGAGTTTTCCGCTGGACTCCAAGTTCGCTTGACCTGGGCGAATACAACGTCGTTGTCGAAGTGTCCGATGGTTCGGTGACTCAGCTTGAAGTGCTTCGCATTGTGGTGGCCGATGCGCCCATTGAACCCGCGGTTCGCGTCGAATTGACGCCAAGCTTCCCGGCCCTGCCCGGTCAAACGGTTACCCTGCAACCGGTCGGTTCCGGCATCGCGCCTATCGAGTCGGTCTCGGTATCGGTGCGTGGAAATGTGTTGCCCCTTGATGCCCTCGGTCGAGCCACGTTCACGCCGACGCGTCCGGGACGCTACGAAGTCGTGGCGACTGCAACTGACGTTCAAGGAATCGTCGGGACATCAGTCACCGCCGTGTTGGTGCGAGATCCTGCTGACGTTGCCCCACCAAACGTGGGTATCAACTTGGCACCTGCGACGACGGTGCAAGTAGGCAAGGCGATCGAGATCAATGTGCAAGATCGCAACCTAGATACGTGGACACTGACGCTACGTAATTTGCGCGGTGGTGAAGCCCGGACAATCGCGACCGGAACGTCCACCGGCAGCAACATGGTTGCGACGAATCTTGATGCTGCGAATCTTTCCGACGGCGTTTACGAGCTCGTGTTATCGGCGACCGACATTAGCGGTCGAACGTCGACGACCAGCGAGACATTCCAGGTTCGCGCCACCAGCAATACCGGTGTCTACGTGCAAACCGCCATCGACCGGTCACTTGACTTCGGCGACATTCAAGTACCGCTGACGCTTCGATACCGAAGCAGCGATGCGGGGATCGACACGGGACTGGGCGATGGTTGGTCGTGGGCTGCCGTTAACGCATCGCCAATCACCCTGACCGATGTTCCTGAGGGTGGCGACGATGAGGCATTGCGAGACGGCAGTTTCTTGCACCTGGTTGCACCCGATGGAACGGATGTGGTCTATCGCTTCGGACCTCAACGTTTGGCCGGGACCTCGGGCGCGGGAAGTGTTTATGTTCCGGGCTGGACCGCGTTTGGAACGTCCGATTGGACGCTTGCCACTGACGATGTCACTTTGCAAGAAGCCGACGGTTCGTTCTATCGAGTCGCCGATGGTCTGCCTTACCAACCCGAGCTAATTCAATTGACTGATGCTCTCGGTCAAACGTATCACTACAACAGCCAAGGTGATCTGACAAAGGTGACATCGGGCGTATCAACGATCGATTGGTACGGCGGCGAAGCGATCGCGGATAACGGTTCTCGCCTGACGATTCGTCGCAACGACGACGGACGAATTACCAGTTTGACGGGATTGAGCGGTGTGGCGACTCGTCTTAGATACGACGGTGATCTGCTTAGCAGTTTGACCGATGGCAGTGATCGTGCGTTGTTCTCGTACTCGGCCGGAAGGTTGACCCAGGCATTGTCCAGTCAAGCCGGACAAAGCGTCGGTGTTAGCTACAACGAAGATGGATCACTCAATTCGACCGTTTCGATTGATGAATTCCTCGGCGGGCTTCGCGACGCCGCGGCATCGACGGTCACCGGCTCGCTTGGTTCTGGGGAAAGCTCGTCCATTGCCTTCGCTTTGACCGCGGAGGAACTGACGACGGGAAACAATGGCGTCGCACTCGTTGGCATTTCGGTTACCGGAAGCGGTGGCTTTGATCCAGCCGTACCCACGATTGACGGTTTGGCAGGAACGTCGGTGCAAGTTCGATCCGGTTTCGCATCGGCGCTATTCCCCGTTTCAGCAAGTGGCGGAGTCGCGGCCGCGATCGCGGGTGCTGGTGCTTCGACCGGCAACTATTCCGTCGACGTTTACATTGCGGGTGACCTCGATGGCGACGGTGACGTCGATGGAATTGATCGCAGCAACATTACGGCTCAGTTTGGTTTGGTGCCCGGCGATGGTGGGTACAACCCGGCCGCCGATGTGAATCGCGATGGCGTGATTGATAGTACCGACGTCGAACTGCAAGCGATCAATTTTGGCTTCGTTGCTGATCTATCACCGGTTGCGACTGACGGTTCCGGTATCACGCTGCCGGGCCTGCCGGTTGATATTGATCTTTCCGAAAACGCAATCGACCCTGAAGGATCACCGCTCGACTTCCAAGTCGTGTCGACCACCGGCGGCACCGCGCGACTGCTTGCCGATGGCCGCACCGTTCGCTTCACTCCAAGTTCCGCAGCGGGCGGATTGATCGAGTTCACCGCGTCAGACCTAGTCGGTCAATCCAATACGGCTCAGTTCACGATCGACATCGAGTCACGCACGGTTTCGTCGCTGCAAATCACAACGACCGACATTCAAATCGGTGTTGGCGGCGCAGCGTCGGTGGATGTCGATGCGGTGCTGGCAGACGGCACCACCTTCGATTTGCCAAACAGTGCTGTCACGTTCGATGTCACTGATTCGATCGCCGTGGTTACCCCAACGGGCACCGTTGGCGGTATCGCCCAAGGGAACGGCTTAATCACCGCAACCGCGTTCGGTCTGACGGCCGCCACCAGTTTGCGAGTCGGCGAAGATACCGAAAGAACCACGTTCGACATCTACCCGACCAACTATGCATTGGAACTGGGGCAAACTCGCCAGTTCTTTGTTCGCGAACGAAACGAAGACGGCAGTGTCACTGATCGAGCGAGCGACCCAGACACCTTCTACGTTATTGCCGATCCCACGATCGGAACGATCACCCAAGACGGTCTGTTCACGCCGATAGCGCTTGGGACAACGCAAGTCACCGTGATCCGCGAAGGCGTCAGCGAAGTGGCCGAGATCCTCATCGCCGCCCCGTCACTCGGCGCGACGACCGTTGGGGAAGAAGGCGGCCTCGTCGCCACCGACGACGGCTCGATCATCATCGGCATCGGCCCCGGCACCTTCGAAGATGCGACCACCGTGACGGTCACAGAGATCGCCGAGACTGCTTTCGTAAACGAGTTGCCAACTGGCTTCACCTTCAGCACTGGTTTCAGTCTGGATATCGGCGATGCGAATCCCGATGGCGGTCTTTCGCTGATCGCGCCAGCCGATGCGAGCCTGTCAGCCGGCGACCCGATGTTCATTTTCCGCGAGAGCCAACGTTTCAATTTTGAAACTCAAGAGTTTGAAACGGCGTGGCAATTGGTCGATTCGATGGTCGTCGGCATCGACGCAGTCGCCCGTAGTACATCGCCACCCAACCCAGCCATCAACGCCAGTGGATCGTTCGCGATGGCGCTGGGCGCGACGACGGGTTCGCTCTTCGGCTTGACCGTGGGCATGGCGCTTGATGCCACGATTCAAGCAGCACGCAGTCGCACGGTTTCGATCGACGTCGAACCGCAGAGTGGTCGGCCGTTCTTCTACTTGCCTGGGCAGTTTCTCGATGCGGCACTCCCAATCCCCGGACCCGACTATTCTGTGACGGTGACCAATTTTGAGTCGCCGCTTATCTTCAGCCGTACCGTATTTGACACCCAGTACTCAGCCGGTGGATCTCGAGAGCAGTTAGTGACAGTCTCGTCGCTACCGACATTCGAGAACGGTGCGACGGTGACATCGATCGCATACGCGGTCGAAGACATCGGCGGGGGCGTTTTTGCGCCCGTGCTGACCTTGGCGGGTGAGGGTTTTGAGCCTGATTCCGAACGAAATCAGGTTCTGTTCTTTGCCGATCAAAGCATCAGTCCGCTTGACGAGGACGATGCGCGGCTAAGGCCCTCGCAGGTTCTTTCTTCGACGCCGACTCAGCTGCGAATCGTCCCGCCCAAGGGGGTTGCGATCGGTGGTGCGTTCCTTCGCGTGGATGTGGAACGTGAGTTCTTGTCTGCGACGCCGGGCGGCGATATGGTTCGAGAACTTCGATTTGTTGACGGCGGGGTGGCTGAAGTTTTGCTTGAGTCGCCGTACTACAGCGCCGTGGTGAACCAGGGAGACAACACGGTCAGCTTAATCGACGTTCTGTTCTCGAGTGAGCAAACGAATATTCAACCCGAGTCGATCGCGAACTATCGTCGCGAGTTGATTGCCATTCGTGCTGGCCAGGCCACAGCACCGGGAACCGTTGCCGATTTCGACCAGCGTAGCCAACCGATTTTCACTCAGCCGATTGACTTGCTTCAGTCCGTGGTCGCGCAGATTCCGGTGGGCAGAAACCCATCTGACGTCGGTATCACACCCGATGGTTTGCGAGCTTATGTGACCAATACAGGTGAGGGTACAGTTTCGGTAATCGACTTGTTGACTCTGCAAGAAGTGGACCTGGATCCCGATCTGAGTGGGTTGCAGCGGATCGACACAGGGTTGTCTGGTGGCGGACCTGTCGGCTTACCGACATTCCAGCCTTACTACCTTGCGATTCACCCTACGCTACCGATCGGTGTGACGACGGATCGTAACAGCGGCACGATCGGATGGTTCTATACCGACACGCCACGACAAGGCGAGTTCATCCGACTGATCAATCTCGATCCGAGCAACGAATTGCTAGGTCGCATCGGAGGACGCGGAGCGATTCGATCGTTGACCGATGTCGAGTTCACCGACGATGGGCGTTACTTGTTAGTCAACACAACGGGTTCGTCATCGTGGTCGGGTGCTGACAATTCACCGACGGTGGGCGGAACGATCATCATTGATTTAGGCACGGACTTGGAATTCGTCTTTGGAGTCACGCGAGACTTGCCGGTGCGTCAAGAGAGCATCAACATCGTTTCGACAGGCTACAAACCGTTTGGCTTGAAGGACTTGGGCAACGGGCGAGTGGCGGCAGCGGTGCGAGGCGGCGAAGCGTATCGCGTGATCGACGCGCAGCGAGCCAACTTGCCGGTGCGTGTGCCGACCAACTTACGAAGCGACGAGGGTCAACTGCCCAGCGAGGTGTCCTTGAGCGCAGGCACCGCTGCAGCGTTTCGGTTCATTCAAAAGAACTTGTTCTCAATCGACTCGCCCGAGGACATCGCGCTTGCTCAGCCGCTGACCGAGCCGATTCCTATTTTGGGGACCGACATCGTCATTCGCGAACTCGCGTTTGTGTTGATGAATCAAACCTACAACGGCCCCG
Source organism: Rubripirellula amarantea (assembly GCF_007859865.1). Taxonomy (NCBI): domain Bacteria; kingdom Pseudomonadati; phylum Planctomycetota; class Planctomycetia; order Pirellulales; family Pirellulaceae; genus Rubripirellula; species Rubripirellula amarantea. The sequence goes on from NZ_SJPI01000002.1 coordinate 397,829, forward strand.
GTGCAATCGCTAGCTCGCCAGAGTTTGGTGGTGGAGGCAACATTGGCATCCTGGCCAATCCTCGCAGTGAGAACCCGGTCTTCATTGGTGCAACGCAGAAGATCCCCTATTCCTGGCCAGATCAGATCGACATTGGCCCTGACAATGATTCCATTCTGGCTTCGTTCAAGGGCATCAATCGCACTCTGGTTTACGATTACAGCGTACTCGTGGCGGGACTCCGAATCCTGGCGGTCAGCAACCCCGGTTCGCTGACTTTCCCGATCGAGCCAATTGAGAACTTGATCGCCAGTATCACGGATCCGCAATCGGACAATCGCCAGGCTTACCTACAGGCTGCGGCTGAAGCGAATCAAGATGGCCCGACCGATCCGTACAACCAAGAAGCCTACTTAAGAAATCGTCTGTATGTGCGTGATGGGAATATCTTTCGAGGGGCGATTCCCACTGGATCGTTACCGTCAGGGATTGACCCTGGGCCGACGATCCCGGCTGACATTGTCGGTTTGTACGGTTACGTTCGCCCCGGTTTGGATGATGATCGCAATGATCTGCTGGAATTGCACTACACCATTCTGGGTGAGAATGCGAAGCCGTTCACGATCGAGTTGTTCCGTTCCGCCGATGCAACAATCCAGCGTGATGGATTGGGACCAGTTCCCGATTTGTTCCGACAGGCATTCACGATTTCGAATCCTCGCGATCTCGTTGGCGGAACCAGTCATGTGGTCACCTTGCGGCTTGATCCGCTTGAAGGCGACGACGATCGCCCTTTCTTGATCGCGCACTTGGATGCATCAGACACGAATGACAAAGAGCGTAGCGAAGCAAACAACTTTATATCGCTCAAGCCGACGATCTTTGAGATGGTCGCGCGACACGATGGTGATGACGACGAGCGCGTATTTGGTCAATACATCGAGGGTGTTGAACTGCTCAATACATTCACCATTGATACGCGGCGCGTAGCCGATCCGATCGAGAGTGTGACTTGGTATGTCCTGCCTCAGGGTGCGACACCTGAAAACGCCAGCGAGGTATTCGCACAGTTGCTTATGACTCAGCAATCTCAACGGATCTGGGAAGTTACCTACGACGTCGGACTGTGGGTGGATGATCCGGACGTAGTCGTTCGCGTGGAATTGGTCGGTGGTGGCCAACGTGACGAGCGTTACACGTCGGTGACGATTCCAAGGCCCAATTGGTTGAGCGACTCCGAAGACGTTTCGTCGTTAATCGAGTTCAATCCAGGCACGGACCAATACGAGGTGGCACGGCATGAGGAACTGTACGGCGATTCGATTACGATTCCGTCAAACGTCCCGATCGTTGGCGGCGAGTCGTTGGGCTTTTCCGTTGGCGCAGCGGTTTCGTTGCACTTTGACTTGAAGGGTGTGACAAGCGATCAGCGCATCGGGCCATACTGGGATTCGAATGCGTTCGGTTACGATTTGCCGGTCCCCGCCAGCTTGGACCTGACTATTCCGACCTCTTTGGTCGATGGCACGTCCGCCACCGTGATTAACGGTGGATTGGCAGTGTTCGGATCTATTCTCGAAGTTGGCACGCTCGAAGACGGTCTCAACGCGACTCACCCCATCCGACCCGGCGGTGGTGGAATTCGGGCGGTGGCGCAAACGATTCGCGCCAATTCCGATAACCCGACCGATGGTTCTTCGCTCGATATTCTGAAGTCGGGAAGCAATAACATTCTGCGGCGCGGTCGCAGCAAGTTCGATGATACCGTCAACGCGGTAAAGAAGCCGTCGGTGGCGTCGTTCAATCAATTGACCAACGGCAACGTTGATCGCGGTTTCCGACCAGGTTCGTCGCCCAAAGTGCAAGACAATAGCAAGTTCTTTGGCTCCAAAGGGCCAAGTGGATTGCTCTCTCGCGCCGGCGAGGCTTCTCCGTTCGGCGACGCCTTCAAGTTCTTCAACGGCCTGACGGGAAAACGTCCCTCGAAGTTCAAAGCCGGACTGACCGCGCCGCGAACCGAGTTGTTGATCAGTCCGTTCGACGTCAAGAAGGATCTCACCCTGGGGCCAGGCGGAGGGCTTCAGCTTGATTTGACGCTGCCCGGCATTCAATTCACGTACCAATGGCGTCAGGTACTCGCTGGTGCTTTGTGGGGGCCTGTCCCCGTGACCGCAGGCGTGTTCACTCGCGTTGGTGCCAGCTTAGCGCCGCAGCTTTCGTACAAGTACACGGTCATTGGCGGAGTTCCCAAGGGTGAAGATGTTCGCGCGAAACTCGGCCTTGAATTCCAGTTTGTTTCGGGTGTGTTTGGTCAAGCTGCATTCGGGCTTTTGGGCAACGCCGAACTGGCCCTGACGGGTTCGATCCGCGGCGACATCTTCGAGTTCCCCGAACCTGCCGAAAGGACGAAGACAAACTTTACGATCAACGCGACGGGAACCCTGGATTTGCCGGGACCATTGGGTTCCATTCCGTTCCTCGATGAACCGATTGTGTCAGCGACGGACATCTTCGACAACGATTCGTATAACTTCGATGCGCTCCACAAACGATCGGCACCGATCTCCCCGACGCTGCGAACGGATGGAACGGAATCCATCGGCCCAGGTTTCTTTGCACCGGTTCAAACGACGCAAATCGATCAAGTCACACGCTTCGATGACCTGTGGATTGATCCGCTGGCACTGACGGCGATCGAAGACGAATTTCTGTACCTCGGTTCGTCCGGTGCTGGCATCGACTACGATTCCGCCATCGATGTGAGTGATACGACGGACGATGCAGCCTATGATTTGACGCGGTTTCATCAGTCGGGTAACGGGCGGTCAGGCGATGCCATCACGCTGACGCCAACCCACAGCAACATCCTGTGGTCCGTGGCTCTGATCGGGTCCAACGATCAAGTTTTGCGACGAGAAATCGGTACCGGCCCGCTAACCATCGACCTCGAATCGTTACCCGCAGGGTCCTACGCAGTCGTCGTGACAGGCGAAGCCGATGATCCCGCTGCGGTTGTGGTACCCGCCGGTGCATTCAACCTCAGCATCTCAGGACCACCGGTGGTCGGCCCTGACTTGGTTGCAGATTTGCATGACATCGAAGAATTTGTTTACGCCGATTCCAAAACGATCCTCACGTACACGATCACCAATGCTGGCACGACGCCTTCGTTGCCCACCTCTGCTCGCTTGGTTTCTTCTCGCGACACGCAGATCGACCTGAGTGATGCGTTGATCGGTTCACCTGCAAGTATCCCCGCGCTGGCACCCGGCGAGCGGCACACAATCACTGTGGTTGCGCAAATGCCATCGAAGGCTGGTCAAACCGCTGGCTTGGGCGTTTGGGTAGATCCGTTTGGACAGGTCCCTGATGCTGCTCGCGACAACAACACGAGCTTTCGTTTGACGGAAGTCGGGCTGATCGAAGATGCCGCCGAACCCAATGACTTTCCTCGTGATGCGAACAATTTGTTGTTGCCTCAGCCCGGCCAGACTTACAGCGACTTAACGCTCAGCCGGTTTGGCGACGATGACTTCTTCCGGTTTTACAACGATGGAAATTTTGATGCTGTTTTGGCCAGTGTGACTTCATCGGGAACGTCGCCCAGCTTGCAATTGATTTCACCTGCCGGCGAAGTTATTAGACAAGCGTCAGCCTCGGAGTCCGACCAAGCGGAGGTCACGCGGCTTGAGCTTTCCGATTTGGAGGTCGGGGAGTACCTGCTGCACGTCTACGGCGAAGTTCCTAGTGAGTACGAACTGCAGTTTGCTGGAGGCCGAAAAGCTACTGAGCCGATCTTCGCAGTTGGTCCGTTACCCGATGGAGCGAGGCTGTATCCCGACGCGGCATTCAACTTGCCCATGCAAGTGCAAAACTTCGGCACCGAATCGGACAACGTCACCGTGACGGCGACATTCATCATCGCGGGCCAGAGTCCGATCTATAGCACCGTCTCAATCGCACCGTTCGCAGCTCGAGAGGTTCGTGACTTCGTCATTCCGATCAGCGTGCCCGCTGAGGTTGCTGGCCAGGAATTCCAAGTCACGATCGCTGTCAGCTCAATCAACGATTTAGGCGACCAGGTCGGCACCGATCGTTCGTTCATGGCAAGCGGTTACCCTGTGGCCGATCCCCTAGAAGCAATCGAGCGGACATCCACGATCAACCAATTAGGCATCATCCAGGGAACAGGCCAAGTCACCGGAGCCGTCATCGATTCGAGTCTCGATTTCGACCTGTATTCGTTCGATGTAATCGCGGATCCCATCGCAGCAAGCTTCGTCGAACTAACGGGTACGGGCCTTGCGTCCGTCGTCATGGAGTTGTTCGATAACAACGGCGATGTGGTTGAACGCATCAGCAACGGTGATCCGCGAAAAATCTCGCTGGCCGGAAGACGCGCAGGAACCTACACGCTGCAAATCTCGCCGGTACTGTCGACTTTTGTTGCTCCCGTGAATTACTCGATCGCTTACGACATTCCCAGCGCGAGCGGAGCGAACTTGGTACCGCTCTCTCCCGCATTGCTGTCGCCCGTTGCTCGCCGCAGTGAATCCATCTTGTCGTCGATCCGTGTCCACAACAATGGCGACACCGCATCGACTGAAACGACCGCCAATGTGCTGTTCTCAGTTGACTCCGTGATCGATACCTCCACCGATACGGTGCTGGTGTCCGTCGACGTTCCCGTGATTTCAGCAGGCAGTTTTGTCGATGTGCCCGTCACGTTTACGATTCCCGCTAACGCAGCGACAGGCAAACAATTCTTGGCGGTTGTGGTCGACCCTGACTCTCTGGTCGCTGAATCAGCGGAAACGGACAACGTGTCGAGCACCAACGAGTTGATTGTCAGTCCTCCAGACGATCTGCTCGAACCCAACAACGAACTTGCGGATGCGATCGTCGTCCTAGGTGATCAGTCAGTCGCGACGTATTCGAATCTCACCGTTGATTATGCTGATACGGACTTGTTTCGCTTCGATTTGATCTCCATTGGAACGTTCCGTGACCGCATCGTCCTCGACTACGATGATACGCAAGGTGACCTTGAGTTATTCCTCTACGACCGACTGGGGCAAGGCATTCGGTTAGGTGGCGCATTCGGTGGACAGGTCGGAATGTCCCTGGCTGGTCTAATGCCGGGGACCTACTACGCGGGAGTCTATTCGACCAACGGATATGTCTATAGCGACGGCTACGACATCACGATCGAGCGACAAATTGTGGCTTCGACTTCGCTACAGTCGGACCCAGTCATGCCAGGCTCCGTGCCGCGTCCAATGGAGGTCGTAACACCGTCATCATCTCTCATTCAATCCACGATCGAGTCGCTGCTGGAGGCCGCAACGAGTCGCTGGGAAGCCACACTCTCTGACGCTAACCTACCAACCGTCAAGGTTCAATTGGCGGATTTGCCTCCGGGCTACCTCGGCTTGGCCGACATTACGTCCTGGTCCGCCGATGGTCGTCCGCTGGCTGGAACGATCACTGTTGACATTGATGCCGATGGGCAGGGTTGGTTCATCGACGACACGCCTTTGGATGATAGTGAGTTCACACGCCAGTACGCTGGCGGCGATGCGCTCGGACGTCCCGGTGAATCTCGTTACGATCTGCTGACAATGTTGATGCACGAAGTGGGGCACCTCGCTGGCTTCACTGATTCATTCGCGGGATTCGCTTCGCTGGTGAACATGGAAAACGGAGTGGCGTCGATCTCCACGAGCCAAGGCAATGTGATCCTGCAGAGTGACCTCGATCACATCGCGACCGGCGGGCAACCGTTTGATCTGATGAATGCGTCTTTGCGACCGGGACTGCGAAAGCTGCCAACGTCCATCGACGCTGAAATTCTTTCACTCGCCTACGCGGCTGACACCAGCGGCTATACCGAGGAACAACGACTCGCGTTGACCGCCGGAAGTGGGTTCGTGTCGATCACCAGCGGCGAAGTCTTGACGGTGGCAACCGGTCCCGCGATTGGTCTGACCAATGAAGATCTTCTCGTCAGTGATCCTGCCGCCGACGGGTTCGGATGGCGGACCGTTGGCGATGTTCAAATCAGCGAAGGTGTGGCGACCATTAGCGAGACGGTGGGATTGATCGGTGACTTGTCCCAAACGTTTGTGGTTCCCAACGGAACGACGACGTTGAAATTCACACTCGGCGGTATCAATCTGGACGTCGCGTCAGGGCCGTTCCCCTCGGAAGCCTTTGAGGTGTCGCTGCTATCCGCCGGTGACGAGGCGGCTTCATTGCTCGGTGGCTTAAACGGATTGTTCGGTGGCGATGCGATCCTGAACATCCAAGCTGACGGAACGGTCTACACTGCTCCGGGCGTCACGGTTGAAGGGCTCTCGCAAAGTGGCGGCGTGATCGACTTGTCACAAACCTTCGACGTGGTCGTGGCGATCCCCGATGGTGTCGGTGGCCAAACGGCGACGTTGTTCTTTGACTTAGTTGGCTTTGGGGAAGCAAGTAGCACCGCACAAGTCACCGCCGTGTCCCTCGACGCCGGTGACGAAGTTCAAACGTGGACCAATCCTACCAATCGCTTCGACGTCAATGCCAATGGATCCGTCACGGCGCTCGATGCATTGGTGATCATCAATCAAATCGGGATACCCACCGTTCATAATCCGGAAACGGGTGTCCTGTTTGCGATCGCCGGCCAAGTTGGACCGCCACCGTTTTATGATGTCTCTGGCGACGGCCGAATCTCGGCGCTGGATGCCTTGCAGATTATCAACGAACTAGCGCGTGAGGGAACGTTCGAAAGACCAACCTGGACCAACTCATCGAACCGTTTCGACGTCAACGATAACGGAAGTGCGACCGCGTCCGATGCGCTTGCGATCATCAACGAGCTCGCGATCGGCCGTGTACATGATCCGGAAACCGGGCGGCTCGACGAAATCACCGATGAAGTCGGTCCACCGCCGTATTACGACGTCACGGGCGACGGTCGGATCAGTGCCCTCGACGCGTTGCAAATCATCAACCATATGGCCATCGAAACCTCATTCGATCCTGAATCGGTGGATGACGCCGTGTTGCAACTGATGGCGGACCAGGAAAACGAATGACCGCAACGTTTCGCCGGTCCCTCCACGATCGACAAGAATCAACCCTTGTCGATCATACGGGCCCGGTGGTGCGAACGTGTCGGATAGAGCGGAGGGATCTGGTAAAGTAGAAGGGCCATGCGGGATGGCGAGCAGAGAAATCCGGCAAGGCCAGCGGTGAAATCCGGGACGTCGAGCAGTGAAATCTGGGACGCCCAGCGGTGGAATCTGGCAAAGCGAGCGGGAAGTATTTGCCAAACGCGGGTCAGTGGAGAAGGGGCGGTGCGAGGCGAGGAGGCTGGTGGTTTGGGGGCATCAGGGGTAACGATTATCCAAGGTAAACGGGGAAATGGGCTTATTCACCGGACAAAACCAGGAAGCACCGAAAAGCGAGGTGAACCCGCCTTGGCGAAACGCAGTCCAGTACGTAAATTACGCCCATGAGTGATCGAGAGTGAAATCTCCCGACCACCCGCACCCCTAGCTCAATTGGATAGAGCATCGGTCTACGGAACCGAAGGTTAGAGGTTCGAATCCTCTGGGGTGTACTCCTTCATCTGGCGTGCAATGGCACGCAGATGCGACGACATGCGAATTAGCCCGGTTTTTGCTGGGCTTTTTTCGTTTCTGCAGTGTTTGCTTCGCCGGGCCTCAATCCAGCGCCGCCGCCTGCTGCTTCGGCTTATGCTTCGCATTTTGCCTAGTCACTGCTTCGGGTTCTGCTTCGCCTTTTTGGGCTCCGTGAGAATCAACGCCATTGAATGTTTTACGCTCTAGCGTCGAGCGTTCTGTAATCGCTCGCTCAAAGCTCTCGCCGGTTGCCATTGCGTAGTGCAACATCGCAACGGGAACGCTGTTCCGCCGTCAGCCTGCAACGCGGTCACGTTGTCAGGCAAATGCGAAGCTTGATCTACTACAAGCCCTAAGCATTGCCCAGTCGTTCTGGTTCGCCGTTATTCAACGACGACGGCTCTTGCGTGATCGGCCTCGTCGCATGGCGAAACAGCGACGGTCACGGACTGGCGATGAACGCCGCCGTTGGTTCATTCGTTCGCGGCGAAGTCGCCGAAGTCGAAAGTGTACTTCCCGACAACGCGATTCCCCATTGGCAATCTCGCGTTCGTTTGGTTCTCGTCACGTCGGAAAGATGCCAACCGTGCGAACTGCAAAAGCAATCCATGCCGAGCGACGTTCGCTATGAAACCGTTGACATCCAATCTGTCAACGCGAAGGACTACAACGTCCGCACGACGGCAACGCTGATTGTATTCGTAGATGGAAATTTAGAAGACACATCAAGCGGGCTGCTTCGCGGCGACCGCTTGCGAGCATTCTTGGACCGCTGAGGCTTCACTGACAATGAAACCCGGCCCGACGACGCCGACCGAACCGAGGACGATTTCAACCCGTGGATCAATCCCAGACGCTGGAATCGCGGCCCGATCCGCGATCGCATCGACAACGCGAAAGACCGCTTCGCGTGGTGGCTCATCGGAAAGTGGCTCGGCTTCACCGGCGGCGGGGCGGCGATCGTCGCTCCTTGGTTGATTCTGATCTTTCGGGCGTTACGCAAGTTGCGTAGCACTGAATCTCTGGAAAAGCCGCGTCAGAATCGGCGGCGGAAATCAACTAAGAACTCACGCAACCACCGAGTCTCGTTTCTCTTGTCGTGATGAACTTCTGTTGTGCCGAGTCGAGGTACCGGTATTGCTGTGGCGGCTGAAAACCTTCCCAGCGTCGCCGCAGTTCTCGCAGTGACACCGGCTTCTTGAACACGGCGATGTCCGATAGGTGGATGCCAACCGCCTTAGTAGCACCCTCGTAGTAAGCGTCAAACGCCTCCTCGGATACCGCCGCCAACCTACCGCAGTCTCGCCAGATTTCGTTGGGTTCGCCAACCTGAATATTGTCCACGGTTGCGACTGCGACCACTTCACATTTCGGCGTCGTAGCGTAGATGACGACTTTGAAACCCGGCTGAATGCTTGGCGTTCGCTTGCGAAGTTCGACGGTCTTTCGCCCTTTGACGATCGACTGAACATGTTCGGGATGGATCGAGAGAAAAAGCATGATTTACGACTTTCCCTTCATGGATTGCGAATAAATTTCGTGAAAAGCCGCGTCGGGGATTTTGACGGCGGATGGAAATGTCTGTTTTCCCATGCCATGTGACGATAGTACGCTATTTACGTCCCCAAGGGCCATCGGGTTCTCCAACAACTCTGTACTTGTGAATTGAATCGCAACGCCAGCGGCGTCAGCTTGCTTGAAAAAGTCCAAGACATGATGCCATTCGTAGACGCCAAACCGTTGGAATTCACGGAATAGATTTTTGGCGGTCCCTGTGACAACTCTGGTCAAAGCCGAACATGCTCGGATGCAGCCCCCGCCTTTGCTGCGATCCCCGCTGACGTACCAAAGAACCCTACCATGCGACGATGTTGGGCTGTTTCGAGGGCGTTTGTAGTACGCTGAGTCAGGATTGATGACTAGCGAGGTGTCCGGATCGAACAACCCGCGATCCCACAGCCGAAAATCGAACAATTCTTGTGCCCATCGAGCTTGAATTGGGATCACCCACGTCGGGAGTTTACCGAACGTAACCTTGCCAGGGTGGATTAGTTGTTCGAGCTGCTGGGTCTCATGCTCGTTGCCGATCACGCTATGGTCCGCTTGAACTGCGTGCGAAAGCTGACTGACGACCATTCCCGGCAACATCCCAGAATCCTTCAGGCTGTTCAACTCGCTACTCAAGTCGTGCTGCTTCCAAGAACCTGGCAGCGATAGCCGCCACCACTGGTTATCCGCTTGAATCCAGCCACGACGTGACAGGGCATCCAAAATCGTCGGCGACGCAAGTGGGTCAGTTATTGCCACCGTCCGCCGCTCCCCACTTCGCCAAGCACCAAGCGGTTGATCGGCAAAGTAATAGGCGAGAACCCGGCCGAATCGACGGTGAATCAACTTGCGGTTCAAACGCAATCGGAAAACTTCCCGTCCACCGTCTTTCAAAACGTGAATCGCAATCAAGGCAATATTCGGATTACTTTTAGAACTGACCCGATAGATTTCCCACTCACGGGGATTCGCGAGCATTTCATTCAGTTCCGCTTTGAATGTCCTCAAACGCTCGCCACCGGCTTGGTCAATGAACAATTCCAAATCAAACTCGTCAACTCTGAGGACGTGACTGCGTTCGATCCCTGAGCGAGACAGTTCACGGTATTGATAGCGATGTGAATTCAACACCGAATCGTAGTTAGTGATGAACTCCGGTGGAGAAAGCACTCGCAACCCGAGAGAGCTTTGAATCTCGTCGCGAAACTCCAATACTCCCTCGTCCCGAGTTACAAAGGCAGCAGCCTCGACGGTTGCCGCGATCGCGATGTGCATTTGATCCGAAACGCTTGAGTCGTCATCAGGCGGCCCCATGATTCGCTGAACTTCTCGCAACGTCTCTGCGATGTCAGGTTCGTTTGCGGAAACCTGCGTCCACTTCTCTTTCACCACTGATGTCATGTCGCTTCGCAGCGGTTCGTTCTGTCGGTCAAAGTCAGCGAAGATTTCCGACGTAACACTGAGGTCAATTTCATCGAATAACCAATCCACCAACAACCCAATGCTAGATCCGTGGTGCGGCCTGCTATCATCCTCGATGTCGATCACCACATTGGCATCGCAAACGACGACCGGCAATGGATCGCTCTCGATCTGATCAAACAGTGGCGTTTCGTCGATCGGGAAGCTAAAGGCAATCAGCTCACTACCATCAAGCTTCTTACCAGGGAAGCGACGGACCTCCGAAAATTTCAGCCGCCGCCAAGCGTCCGCCGCTGGGTAGTCTGATCTGCAATTCAATCGAATCCGCGCATGACCGGGATGGGATTTCACAAGGGCTGCAACTAGCTGCTTTGCAAAACCACGTTGCCGAAATGCGGGCGAAACACAAAGGTGAGCGATTCGGACCTCGTAACGCCCGTTCGTCGAGAAAGCGACGTATCCGACAGCGCTTCCATCGAGCCATGCAACATAAATTTGGTTCGACGCCGCTCGTTGCTCAAACGCTCCATCGGGAAAGAAACCCAAGAAGGCTTTCTGTGTTCGGTAAAGCCCTTTGACAGCATCGAGCTCTTCCTCGGATGCAACTGCACGAATTTCAATATCACCGCTCATGCTGTCCCCGACTTCTTCCGGCGTGATTTCTTCTTCGCGACCAGCGGGGCGGAAATACGTTCGTACACTCGAATGCTTGCGAGGCGGCCTTGGTCAAGTCCTTCCCGGCACTCCTGTGACCGGCCAGCAGTACCGCTTCCATGAAAACATCAATGAAACCGGAAGGGACTTTTATCTTTTTGACAGTTTCCTCAAGGCTTGCGATCAGATGGCGATTGAGTCCAAAGATGCGAAGAAACTGATCCCAGAAGTTTTTCACTTCGCCGTTTTCTCGACTCTCGCCCGCCCATTCTTTCGCAAACTCGATCGAGTTGCTGCGTATTTCATTAAAGCTTAAAGGCATCTTGCACAGGCTTCCATCAGTCAACGTTGGGATGTTCGAAACGGCATTGTACCGATTGACACAAAGCAACCGGAAGCCGCCTGCAAACCTAGCGTGACACCGCTTTGGAGCGACTTCTTCACCGCCGGGCTTCTAAGCCCAGTGAAGGCTGTCCGCAAGCTGTTAGCCGACTTCTTCCGAGGGTCCACGTCGATCGGTCGGCCTCCGCTCCGGGCCTCGCTCATCGTTCGGCGATTCAACGCTCTTTTAAATTTCAAAATTCACCCTTCAAACTTACCCGTTGGTCCGCTTCCATGCCCTGCGCTACGGCGGCATCCATGCCGCTGTCACTGGCCCATTCCACAGCGATCGTCAATGCTCGCCGTGCCTTCGGCGAATCCCGAATGGGTTCGCCTCGCCTTCTCGCTGTCGTTCTGCAACATCGATCAACAGCGGCGAGGCTCAGTCGGTCGCTTCGCTCCCGTCGCAGTGCGTGCGGGCATCCTGCCCAAATAGAGCGATGGCATCGTGCCGTCAGCTTCGCCGCCGGGAGTTCAGCGTGGCATGCGTCGTGCCCGATATACGGCGGCGTCTTGCCGCTGGACATTACCTGCCCTGTCGGGCAAGCAACGCGATCGCTACGCGGACCGACGTTTCACCAAGTTCGCTGAACGGGATACGCATCGAACTGCGTATCCGCCGAAACGATTTCGATGCCTTCGGCTATCGCTTGGGCGACGAGGAGGCGATCAAATGGGTCGCGATGGTGGAAGGGCAAATTTAGCAATTCTGCCGTGTGGCCAGGACTGATGTTGAGAATCTCGAAGCCGTAGTCTACCAGTGCAATGTCGATGAAATCAGCATAGGGCTGATTCAACTGCCACTTACCAAGGCTTATCTTGATTGCCATTTCCCAGTACGAGGCTGGGCTGAAAAGAATCGTGTTGTTCGGATCACCGATCACAGCAGCGGCTGTTTTGCTCAGCTTCACGTCGCCTTCGATGAACCAATACAATGCGTGAGTGTCGAGCAAGACTCTCACTGCATATACTCGGCGAAGTCGTCCAGATGCGTGTCATCGTCACTGACAATCGAGATCATGCCTTTGCCAAGGCCTGGCTTGCGAAACTCGCCCGGCTTTTTTTGCTCGGAAACTAACTTCGCGACGGGTTTGTCGCCATCAGTTATCACTAACTCCGCACCGGGAGCCAAGCCTGCGATCAGGTCTTTCAAATGCCCTTGAGCGTCGTCGATCGAAATTTTCTCGGCCATCGAGTTCTCCATTGTTTCAGTGAATTTCCATTGTAACCGACAACAACCCAAATCAAGAAGATCGGCTTTCAACGATCGCGATTAGGATGTCTCGGTTCGCTTGGTCCAGAGTGGACTAGGATTGAATTAGGCGGCGTAGCGAGGGGTCCGAGTTGAGTGCTTCGCCTTCTGCTTCGGGTACACCGAAAACCTCGCTAAACGCTGGCGTTTTCGACGATGTTTCACATCCTCTGGGGTGTACTTCTAAAGCCACTAGCAATAATGGTTTCTGACTTTTTCCGTGCGTAGCCCGGAATCGACCGAAAGTCGATTTCACAAAAACGGTTCCTTGTGTACTTGGACTCGAAGAGGTCGGTTCATGAGCAGGGAGCTTTCCTAGGGCGTCTGCTTGTTTGATGAATTCGTTGCATTGTTCTTGAGACCAAGCAAGATCGTGGAAGGTCGCGCAAGGTTGAGCTTTACTATCAGCCGATCCGAATCAGCCAATCCGAAGGCTTCTCTTCGTAGTCGTACGGCATGCAACATCACGGGTAGGCTCTTGAGAATTCGACGGTAGGTGCGATTGCTCATGTGCCTGAGTTTTTCTTCGTCCTTGCCCGCGTAGCTCGCCATCATCACCGCCGTGGTGAGGCTCGCATCACTCGCTCAACGTCGATTGAAATTCTCTCCACCCCTTGCGCACTGCTAGCTTGTCTTTCGAAAAACGCGAACGCTGGGCCGATCCATTCGGCTGGTCCTTCGACCAACGACTGACTTGTCTATCCATCCAGTCGCCGAGATTGGTCGCCGAGATTGTTTGGTGCGAAATCACTTTTGACTCGACACGCGAAAGTTCCTTCACCTAGGATTAGGTGAAAGTCTCTCGGTGATTGCGAATCCACGGTAGTCGGCCGGGGTTGTCTGGTCGGCGTTGGTTTCTAATCATGAACGCTATTGGCAAATGAGTTCAAATGAGGAAATTTCCAATGGATCAGAAGATCGTCAAGAAGCTCGAAAACGAGATTGAGGAGGCCATCGCTGAAGTCATTATGAAAATCGGCTTGAAGCGATTGCCACTTTCTCCAAGTCCACAGACCATGCACTTGATGTCGAAGGCCGCGGTCACGGTCTACGAAACTGCCGTGGAGAATCGCCAGCCAGAGGAATGAACGTGGTGTGCTGGAGCAACAATCATGAGGCATGCGGCATCATGGCAGCGGGAAATTCTTGATTACCGCATTCCCAGTAAGCTCCTCTGACTTTGGCTGCGCTGAAAAGAAGAGTTCGCCGGTAGTCTCAACCAAGCGTGGTGCCCTCACTTTCAATGGTGGAATTCCCTCGACGCTTGCAAGCGAAAACTTCCTGAATGGTTCCGCGGTTGACGTGCGTCGCCAAATCAAAAGGTTGCCTGCACCAGTTTCTCCCTCCGTACCCTCATGAGTGAGAAGCAGCGTTTTTTGATCTAACGTCAATGACGGCCAAGTGAGAAAACCTTCCATGTTGCTTGGTTGTATTGCAAGAGGCTTGGGTTGGGTCCACTTTGATTGTTTGTTTTCGCGTGTGCAAAACACGACTCCCGCTTGCCCAGAACCTCTCGAACGATTGAGGCAGAGCATCAGACCGTCGGCTCACGTCACGACCGCTGCAAATGATCCCTTACGGACGCGACGTCTTTTTCACCGTCTTGCTGCCTAGCGGCGAGCGTGAATTGTTCCGAAGTGACGGTACGTTCTTGGGGACTCAGCAAGTTGACGATATTTCTGGCACCACCAGTGCAACGCCCCGTGACTTGGTGATCACGAACGATCGACTGTTCTTCTCAGCACGACGCTCAGACGATCAACGGGAACTATTCGTCTACAACTTGGAAGAGAACCAGACGTTCTTGATTCGCAATCTTAGCGGAAGCGTATCCTCCAGCCCCGAGGAACTGACCAGTCGTCCGAGCTTGGAATACGAAGCCTTCGAAAGTTCTCATAGCGAAGCTCTGCTAACGGATCTCTCGTTCGCGGATGGTACCGACGCAGTGTATGACCCGGCCGATATCAACGCGGACGGCAGGGTATGTTCTGCCACTCGATTGAGAAGTTCCAGACGCTCCAATACTTCACTTACTATTGGGTGATCGGCTAGCTGGGCGAGGTCGTAGAAGTGACGCGACTGCCGTGCCCCAAGCGGTTTGGCTGAGCGCTCAGGCGACCATGCTGAATCGCCGCCTGTTGAAAATACGTTTGTCGTTCTTCGGCAGATTGGTTGGCGAGGGAATCCACGATCATTCTTCTTTCGCTGCAAGCTGGCGAATGATTCCTCCGATCCAAGCCGGAGCCAGTTTGATGTCGCGAAGCAATGTTAGAATGTCAACGAGAAGATCATCGAAACACTGGATCGCCGATTGAGTCCTGATGATCGGAAGACGATCAATCGGAACTTGGCACCGTGGAGATCTTGCCTGTCTTTACGTTGAGCAGGATGGGGATGTTGTCTGTGAAAAAGCGGATGCTCATCGCGTCATGGTTTGCGATGGGTGGGCTTGATTGCCAGGCACCTTGTTTTGCAGACTCGACCATTTGCGCCGGTGATTTGCCCGAGACTTTGGCGAGGTCGTCGAACGAATGAGTGGCCTTAATGATGCCCTGTTTGTCGATAACCATGAGTGAAATGGGGCTGGGCGTTCTGACCCATTCATCAATGAGAACGACCGTGCCGTCGTCGAAGACCAGGGCGGCGGCGGGGCCGAGTCGATGAGGAAGTTCATCGATCTTCCAAGCATCGTTGATTGGTTGAGCACGTTTCGCCAAACGTGACAATTCGGCCGAGGGTCTGGGGTTTCGCCAGTCATCGTGTCCGGTGATCAACAAGCGATACTCACCACTGGGCGAAGTAAACTCCCGAACTAGCTCGGGAGTTCTTCGTTGATCCGCCTTGGCCGTAGAGATATTCATACAGGCCAACAATACTAACGTAACGAAAGCGTTTAGCCGCGACATGACGTTTGCATTTGTCGGCGACGCAGGAAAGCGAATCCGACGCAACCAGCGACCAAGATAACTGACGATGGTTCGGGGACTGCGGACACTTTGGCGTCGGCAAGAGCGATGGCAACTTGACCAGCCGTCATGCGATCCAAGCCCGTGCCATCAGGGAAGATGTTGCCAATCACAGTCGGGGCAATTCGGTCGTCACCACTTCGCATCAAGAAGTTCGTTTCGACGCCTGGGTCATCGTGGTTCAGGCCGAGCAGGTGACCGACTTCGTGGGCAATCGTATCAAGCCTCGTTTCGTCGAAGACGAAGTTAGATATGACAATCTTATTAGCGTTGAGTCCACCGACTTCATTGACCTCGCCGTAGGCATCGTAGTGATCATTGACGAACCACATCGAAATGGTCTTCGCGTCCAACGACGCCCCGGGAGCATTGGCAAACAATGAATCCACTTCGTTTTGGTCATCCAAATCGTAGTAGTCCGCCGAGATAATCGACGTGAATGGCAGATAGTTGAATGTGATCCCTGCTTGCGACCAAATCTTGTTGGTTGCTTGCAAGAAAAGCTCCTGGCCTGGGTTGCCAAAATCGCCCGATCCGTTGCCAACCTGGATAGGAAGGATCGTCACGATGGCGGCATGACAGGTGTTCGCAATGGGTGCCAAGACGCAGAACGACGCTACGAAAGCAGCGCGGGCGACAACGGTGTGGAGCATTATTGGGGGCTTTGCATTTGAAATGGTGCGGGAGGGGGGCGTGGGGTACCTCAATTTTGCCAATTTAGTGCTGCCAGGTTCCTCACGCAATCCATCGAGCGAAACAAATTTGGCGGGGTTGGAACGGATGTCCACGAGCTGAAACTTGGGGCGAACGCTGCGTTTCGCGTCGACGACGTCGTACATGGCTGAAAGTCCAGACCATCCCTGAATCGAGTGTTCTGCATTCGCTTTGGGGACGGGCCTTGATTGAAATCGCTCGGCACAGGCGAGTGCAATCAGCCTGCGTCATGATGAGGTCGACTCTAGTGCAACGAGATGACGCAAGGCGGTTCGTTCGCGTGAGCAGATGATCGGCGAGGATATTGGAGCCTCACAGGGTATTCATGTCGTCCGAGCATCGTGAAGGTTCTATCGTGGTAAAGTGAAGGGTGGTGATTCCCCGCTATTGTCGTTCGAGTAGCGGGTGAGGGGCGAGCGACGATTTCGAATGGCAATCAACTTGGTGCATCGGTGCAATATGGCGACAGTGGTGGTTGATCCGGGACATGGGGGAACGGAACGAGTCGGTGGTTCGAGTCCGAACAATGCAGTCGGACTCGAAGGGACGCGGGAGTGCGATTTAACTTTATCGGTCGGGTTGATGGTCAGCGGGTTACTTGCAAATCTAGGGCACGACGTTCGACTCACACGATCGACCGACGTTAACCTCGGACTGAAGGAGCGAGCGGACGTCGCGAAACGTTGGGGTGCCGAGGTGTTTGTTTCGATTCACTTCAACGGTTTTCATGATCGCAGCGTTCAGGGTAGCGAAACGTTGCATGCCCCTGATGCGAGCGAAGCCAGTCGCAAGCTCGCCCAAAATATCCAAGCGGCAATCGTTTCCGCGTTGGGGCATCGCGATCGAGGCGTCAAACCTCAAACGCTCGGAGTTCTTCGTCCTGAGAACCATCATTCGCAAACCGCCGCATGTTTGGTCGAACCGAGTTTCTTGACCAATGCTGACGAAGAAAAACGACTGCAAGATGAGCGATACCAGGTGAAAATCGCATCCGCAGTCGTCGATGGAATTACACGCTATCTCACCGAACATGCGACGCAATAGGATGGGGGACTGAAGTCCTCGGAACACCTACGCATTTTGGGCGTGGTGGCGAGCGTCGCAAGATTCTAAGGTTGCGGTAGTAATTGAAGCCGCAGGCGTCTTGGTTAACGCGACGGTTTCTTGCTGGCTGCAAGGACAAATCGTGGGATCACTCAAATGTCCAGTCGTCAAACACACTGTCGATCAGCGTGAGGGTAGACGTCTCGGATGAGGTTGATGAATTAGTTTCCTGGGACGTAGCCGGTGACCCTGGCGTATCGGAAGCAGGTTGGAAGGACGCGACCTGTTGTCGTTCGGCAGAGTCGCTATCGAGTGACACTGGCGGATCTTCAACATCGTCGTCCGTCTGAGTCGATTCGCTGGATTGGTTGGGTGCTTGAATCGCGTTCACGGTAGTGGGCGACGATGGGGCTTCAACCCTCAGTCGGTTGACTACGATCAATGCGTCGAGCGCGGTGATGCGTCCGTCGCCGCTGAGGTCCATGACCGCGACCCACTCGGAATCATCTTCGAAATCATCGTTCTCGGATGACTCCGATTCAACCGAAGTTCCGCGTGGCGAAACATTCAAGCGATTGACGATTTGCAGAGCGTCAAGTGCGCTGATGTGGCCATCGGCATTGACGTCGGTGGCATCGGTTAAAGCGTTTGATTGGCTGGTGCTGGTTTCGGTGTTTTCCGGGTTCGAGCTACTCGTTTCCTCGGTAGACTCACCCAATGATTCACCATCGGGTTCCTGGCGACTAATCAACTCGATAGGGTTGGAAGACTGGGAACCGCTGAGGTCGCGAACCAATTCAAGGTTATCGGCCAACAAGTCGTAGACGAACAATTCTCGTTGAATGTCTTCGCGACGAGCCGAGAAGAACACTCGGTTGTCCGCGACCACCAAATCTCGCGGAGTCGAGTTCGTGCTGCCTGACACGTTGGCCAAACGTCGGGTTCCGGCGGCGGTGCCATCGCTACGGTAAAGTTCGCGTTGGCCATCGGACATTTGGGCGGTGAACAACACATCGCGACCGTAGGGAATCATTTCCAATGGCCGAGCGTTGGTTGATCCGCTGATGTTTGTGACCAGTTGCGTGTTGGAGCGGTTACCGTCCGTCACGTGCAATTCTTTTTGCCCATCGGCGAGAGTGGCGACAAAGAACAATTGGTCGTCGGCGACGACTAGATCCGTAGGTGAACTACTACGTGTGCCGGACAAGTTTGCCAAAAGGTTCGTGTTGGAAGTCGAACCGCGGCTAAAGAACATCTCTCGTTCGCCGTTGGGAAGCGTAGCAACAAAGTAAACTCGGTTGCCAAACGCCGTTAGGTTCGTTGGATTGGAACTGGTCGAACCAGACAAGTTTCGCGCGAGCCGGGTACCCGATGCCGTTCCATCGGTGACGAACAATTCGCGTTCGCCCGACGGAATCGTGGCAGCAAAGAAGACGCGGTTTCCAACGCGAGTTAGCTCGGTTGGATTGCTGCTAACACCACCGGAAAGGTCGCGGACGATACGCGTGTCGGATCGACTACCGGATGTCACATGCAATTCACGTTGCCCGCTTGTTGTGGTGGCCGTGAAGTACAGTTCATTGTCCACCGCGACAAGGTCCGTCGGATTCGCACTGCGAGTGCCACCGAGGTTATCGACCAGTACGGTCGTTGACGACGTTCCGCGAGTTCGGAAGAGTTCACGTTGGCCATTGGGTAGTAGCGCCGTGAAATACAGGCGGTTTCCGACGGCGGTCAATTCCTGCGGATCACTGCTAAGCGATCCGCTAATGTTGCGGACCAGTGATGTTGTGGCGGGTGTTCCAAACGATTTGAACAGTTCACGTTCACCGGTGGGCATGGTTGCGGTGAAGAAGAGCTTATCTTCGACCCACGTAAAATCTCGAGGATGGGATGCAACACCGCCGGAAAGGTCTCGGAACAAGCCGGTGCCGCCTGCTGTTCCATCGGTGACATGCAATTCGCGTTGGCCAGAGGAAGTGATCGCGCTAAAGTAAATCTCAACTGGATCTAAAACCACGACGGGATCGGCGACGGTAATCCGGCTCGGCAAAATTCCCCTATTGTTGCCTTCGTCATACTCACTAACGAGCGACGTCGAGTCGATTCGCCATCCGATGTAGTATTCACCGGCTGGCAAGTCGGGAAAGCTTGCTACGTTAAGTGTTGCTTCAGATCCGGTGAAGGGATCCAACGATGCGAGTCGAACCGTGCCCAGTTCCGTATCGGCGGTCGTGATGGTGCTGTTGGTAGACGCGTAGAATGTCACGTCGAACACGCCCGTCGGTACGACACCATTGTTTCGCGAGTAGCTGGTCACGGACAAGGATTCGCCAGGCCGGACAAACGACGTGGAAATGGATGCCAACGACGTGTCAAAATAGTCGTCAAAGTCGACCAAGTCGGCTCGGTTATCCGATGGGTTTTCAACAACGTCGGTTGCGATCCAAGTATCGATCTGGTCGAACTTGTCATCGTTAAGCCGAGTTGCACCGTTGACGGTTGGGCCGCCCGTCGTATGAATCCCCACGATATAGCGTTCGTTCTGGGAGGAAACATAGCGGTACATGGGGCTGCCGGATTGCCCACCAAAGGTGTCCAGGCCATCGAGACCGCTGTAGAAAAACCGGAAGTCCGTTGCAGCATTGGTCGACCCAAATGCGCGATACATTTCGTCGGCGTTGGATGATAGGTCACCCGGATAACCCGCCGTGTTAAGGTTCGCGTTGACCAGTTGCGAAACCGTTCGGACTTGTCGGCCCATCCAACCTGTGTACACCCCGATATCGCGATCGAGCGTAATCAAAGCCCAGTCGTGATCAGAGTTTTGGTTGTTAGTCCAACCCGAATAGCTGCGAACGGTTTGCCAATCGACTTCGCCAAACGGTTTCGTGTCTTCGTCCTGAGCCGGGAAAATATCGAAGTCGCTAGCGAAGCCAACACCCGCTCGGTGGACACAGTGGCCTGCGGTTAAAACATGGTTGGCATCAACGATAGCGCCGGTGCAAATTCCGCCGCCTCCATCCGAGTAAGAACTTTCTATTCGAACGATGCTGGAAAAGGGAAAGTTGAGGGTGTTGTTCACTGGGATGCGATCGTCAGCCCCGTGAACGGTTTCGTTCGTCTGGTCAGGGAAAAAGCCGGGCGGAAACGAAAGTTCAATTCCTTCTCGCCCCGCAACAAAACGATCGGAGTCATCAAGAGATGATGATTCGACGGTAGCGTCCGACTCGATGTTCTCGTTCAGCGCGTCAGTTGACGGCAATTGATATCGGACTCCGCCGGTTGCCTTGGAATAGACAATTGTGGTGGCATCAGGCAACTCGCTTCGCTGGAGCGCCGATAGCGATTCAAAATCCAGCAGGTCCGCGGCTAACAGTTGTCTCGCTTCGAGCTGTTCAAACTTGCGGCGAGTTGATCGCGATGGGGCAGACCGCGATGGTCCATTGAACGTGGAACGTTTTTGCGCGGAGCTTACTCGTTTTGCATCGTGACGAAAAAACATGATCCCTCGACCTTGGACAGCGCATTTCGGAGCACGGTGTAGTGGCCAAAGGGAAAGAGCTAGTTGAATCTAAGCCCATGTTCCGTTGGGTGGGTAATTGCGTCCCCCGGCGATTGCTTTGTACCCCCCGCGAGTGGTGGCGTCAACTCAACGGCTGGAATCCGCGGATGTTTAACCGCCTGTTTGCGTTGAGCGGGACATGCGTTGTGCGGGACATGCGTTAGCCGCGTGACGCGCTGCCCACGGTTTGCGCTGATGGGGCAAAGACCGAGCGAGCGCAATTGCTAGCTAGCGAACGGCTACTTGGTCGGTGGAATCCAAGTGGCAGTGACCACATCGGGGAACGGATTGAGTGAATCGTTCTTCAGCCAATCAAACTCTGAAGGTTGATCGCTTAGCTGATCCATCGGTTCGACCTCGGGGGACAAGCTTGATAGCGGTTGGCCATTCGCGAGGACAGCTTGTTGAATCTCGTGCGCGATCAGTGCTAGACGTCGGTTGATGGATTCACAACCGGCGACTTCTGCTTGCACGCTAGCTTGTTGCACAAACGACCATGCACGCGTGGTATCGCCGCGACCGAACCATATCTTGGCAACTCGGGTCAACCGTAACGCGGCATCGCGAGGAAGCCCGGCCTGTTCGTAAGCGGCGGCGGCAAGTTCAAGCGTGTTGGGGATCTCTCGGTAGGTGCCGGCAAGTCGCAAGTGATCCGCCTCTTTATCGAAGTGCCAAGCGGCTTGCATGTATTCGCCCTTGGCTAGGTGAACCAGCGCTGAAACGCGTTGCAATTCGGCTTGCATATCTTCGCTGCAAACTTGACTCGCTAGCTCGCACGCACACGAGAGTTGTTCGTTGGCAAGTGGAATGTCGTAACGTTCGGCGGCAATTCGTGCGCGGGCTAGATGAATTTGAGCTTGGTAGGCGACGCGGCAGCTTTCCTCGGCTTCGTTTTCAGCAAAGCATGAACCGACGCAGGGAATCTTCGTTACGCAGGATTCGCGGCATGGGTCATTGCGACCGCACTGGCAAGCTTGTCCATCATCGGCGCAGGGTGGCTTGGCGCAGGCGGCACGATCGACCATCCGATCCGCATCGCTCAATCGCAGTTCGCTTTGGGCGATCTTGGCTTCCAACAACCAAGTGTTTGCCGTTGAGGCGTTCGCGCGGCATAGTTCGGCTCGTGATTCGATCAACCAATCCGTTGCGACTGCGTTCTCCGAAAGGCTCGTCAAACAGGCGGCTAAGTTGTACGCATGGGTCCCCGATTCAAAAGGATCGTCCATCGACCACGCTCTCGCGATCGCTTGACGATACTTTTTAACCGCTACGTTCAAATCGCCTTCGTCGTAAGCAGTGTTGCCATCTTCCGCTAAACGAACCAGTCGCGAATCCATTGCCTTTGCGGTTGCCTTCGTACTGCGGCATCCCAATGAGTTGGTCGCGATCAAAGCGCAACCCGCCATGACTAGTGTCGCTTTGATTGTTCGTGCGAACAAATCGACCATGCGCTGTGAGACGCTCGCCGAGTCGTGGGTGCACGTCGGTTGAAAGACGCGCTTAACGGCGATCATAGCCATCGCGTTCGCCAAAAAGATACTGAGCAGCAAGTTGATCAAAATCCGCTGCCTCCGCGAACACTTGACGGTGAGATTTGATCCGAAGGTGTATTTTGCTTGCTGTAGCGTCGCAGTAGCCAATGACTACGGATTTCCCCCACCAAGTCTTGAGTTTCGTTCACCGTGTCGTTGACTCGAGCGGTGGTTCCCGGCAACTCATCAGCTTCGCGTCGAACGATGCGCACGACCTCGCGAGTTTCGATGGCGAGCTTTTGCACTTGGTCGGCGGCTTTGCGGAGTTCGACGAGTGTGTTTCCGATGTCCGAGGCAACGAGATCAGAGTTTGCGTCCACGTTCTTGGCCGCGGCGCTGACGTCATCGGTGGACTCTTGCACTTGCACAAGTGTTTCTCGCATGTCCTTTTCGACGAGCGTTTGGATCTTATCCGTTAGCGTGGCGACCCGGTTCTGCAGATCCTCGGTTGCCGATCGGATCGTCTGCAGAGTGTCGAGTGCTTCCGGCCGAAGCACTTCATTGGTGGCAGAAAGTTCTTGGAACGTCGCTTCGCCCTGCGAAAACGCGGGATCGACGGTGTTGTCGAGGCTGCTTTGAAAACGATCCGACGCGTCGCGCACTCCGGATAGCGTGGGGTCGAGCTTTTGTTGGATCATTCGCACGGAATCGGCGACTGATTCGACCTCACGAGCCATTTGGTCGATTCGGTCAGCATCACTTTGAACGTGCAGCAACTGATTACCGGGCTGGAGCGGCTCGAGCGATCCAGCAGCTTTGCCTCGGCGAATCACCAAGATAGGTGTACCGAGTCCGTACTTGCGTTCTTGCGTGACGATCGAGTCTTCGGAAATCTGCGGACTCATCTTTGGGTCGATCGCTAGCTCAACGCGGATCATGTTGCTGCCGTCGATGTAGCTAATGTCTTCGACCTGTCCCGCGCGATCACCGAGGATTTGAACCTCGGCACCACGATGTAGGTCCTTGACTTGGTCCTGGGCCATTTCGATCCAGTACTTGTCTTGCTTGACGAACAAGTCGCCCGCGCGAAGGAACAAGCCAGCGATCAAAACCAGGAACAGCAATAACACCAGCAAGAACAGACCGACAATCTGATTTGCGTAGCGAAGACGATAGGGCTCATTCACTGATGTCACCTCCGCACATTTCGAACTGGCCGCCGCTAATCGTCATGCGAAAGACGGGACCGGTGATCGCAGTGGAAAGATCATTCGGGTTGCTGGTGAACCAAATCACCGCGGCGCCGGCATCGCGAAGCTGGTTGATGGCTCCAATCAATTTAGACCGCATGTGGGCAGCCACCGACTGCATGGGATGTTCGAGCAGGATCAACGATGGATGATGAATGAGCGCTCTGATCCACTGGTGCAACTGCAGTACCGATGACTCGACAAAGGCCGGTCGTTCTCGGCTAATCAATGGCAACTCGAAGTGCTTCGCCCAATGCTTGAGTCGCTGTTCGATGGTGGATTGAGTTTGTCCGTGATGCAGGCTGGCCATGATTACGTTTTCGTAGACGGTCATGTTTTGAATCCAACCGTGTTCTTCAAAGACGCGACCAATCTGGCTGCGCATCTGAAAATGGCGGCTGTAGTCTTCACCCAACCAATCCTGGTTCTTGAAGATGACTTCGCCGTGATTGATGGGCTGAAGACCTTGAAGCATCGAAACGGTATCGCGTGCCTTATCGGATCGGTCAATTTGCAGCATCACGAGTTCACCAGCATGCACGCTCAAATCGGCATCCATCAAACGTAGCGAATCAGTGCTGCGTCCCGAGAAGGTAACGTGACGAAGTTCCAGCACGACTTCTGCGGTCGGCGTGGCATCGGCTTTCGGTTCGGCTTTGATGTCAGACAATTTTGAACACCAAAATGCGGCCGTAGATCAACAATGACAATACTGCCGAGACTCCGAAGACGGCGGTCAAGGCACGGATTCCACTGCGGCTCGAAACGCGGGGAACATCCGAGACGCTGCCTCGAATGTTAAGCCCATCGATGCAACAGATCGCGCCGGCGAATGCTCCCGCCAAAATAGTTTTGGGCACAAAGAACAGCAAGTCCAAGGACGTGAACTCGCGAATGATGACCTGAAGAAAGTCGCTCCATGGCAATCGAATCGACCCGACGGACCATCCAATCACGTATCCCGTGACAATCATCGTGGTGGCTAGGATCACCGCCAAACAAAAAACACTAATGATGATGCTCAGAATGCGCGGCATGACCAGGCACGTCATTGGATCGATGCCTTGGGAATCCAGTACTTCGATTTCGCCGTTCACCAACATCATCGCAAGCTCGGTCGAGATCGCGATTCCGCTGCGACCGATCACAACCATGCACGCCATCAACGGAGCGATCTCGCGAACGATAGCTCGCCATAACATCGGTGCGATGACGTCGGTGGTCACCCCCAACGTGTCGATCCAGAGGGCGGCTTGGACGATCAGCAAAATGCCAACCGCGGCGCCAAATCGAACGGTTAGAAAAATCGCGTCGACACTGGTAAAGAGTAACTGCCGAGCAAAGATCGCACGCACCGGCGGCGTCCAGGTGCCCGGACGACATGCCAACATGACCGTCGCCGACAGGATCGCAAAGATCGAAGTGAACGTCGCGCATCGTCTCAGGACCTGGGCCCCAAGGTACTCGGTCACGCCGCCTGACAGGATGGTGTCAGCCAAGCGGTGAACGATCGGTCGTTTGCGAGCGGTGGACACGAGTAATCAGATTGCGAGAACGTTCAAGGCAGTCAGCAGAAAGACCCTTCGGCCGCGCATCGGCTGACGGCCGTGACAACCGTCACTGCCGTTTTTATCGGTCGATCCATAACCCTACACTTGGCAAAACTGTTAAAACCGGAATTGCTAGCACGTTAAATGAGCTGCTAACTTTAACTAATCGGACCAATCGGAACCTTTGCCGGGCTGAATGATCGCCTCGCCAGGTCGGATGGACAACGTCTGTGCCCGTGAATCGCGGACCAGTTTGCTATGCCCTAGGAATTTGGATGCCTGAGAATCACGAAACGACGGCACCCCAGTGGGGATTTTTTCAGCGTCATGGTTTGTTGTTTGTGGGGACGTCGCCGGTTGTTGCCAACGCGATCGGTAGTCTCTTTAACGTTCTTTACAATCGAAACCAAGTTTTCCCGCTGTTCACCGACGCTCAACGGATGCGTTTCGATGATTGCGTGCTGTGGTTCAACTTGTTGATTTATCCGATCGCGATGTTGTGTTTCGTGATCCCGCTGCTGTGGCTCAGACCGATTCATCGCGATCTGTTGGCGGGAAAGCCGGTCGACGTCACGACCCATCAACGGGCTCAGCGATACGTCGTCAATTTGCCATGGTGGTTCTTGCTCGTTGCTTCGGCGGGTTGGCTCGTTTGCATTCCCGTCTTCATCATCTCGTTGTACGTTTTACCGGATCCACTTTCGGGCGTGATCGTTGCTCACCTTGTGACGTCGTTTCTGATCGCGTCGATGATTGCGATAACGCATAGTTTCTTTGCGGTGGAGTTGGCCATCCAGCACGCGTTGTTTCCCGTCTTTTTTCGTCGTGACATGCCGGCCGGCGAAACCATGCCGGCAAGCGTTCCTGGCATTGTGCCATTGAACATCACGTTGCGAGGTGTCCTTTGGACTGTGTCGTCAGTCGTTAGCCCTGTGATTTCGCTGGTCTTGATCCTGTTGTTGCCCGACGACGCGAACCTGGCACCACGGTTTGCGGTAGGAGTAGGCATCGTTGCGATCGCTTTCGGTTTGGCGACGAGTTGGATGCTTGGAAAGTTGGTCGTTACGCCGGTGCAACAACTTCGCCGGGCTGCCACTCAAGTTGCCAAAGGCGACCTCAATGCTCACATCCACTTGCTTTGCGCCGACGAGTTTGGGCATCTGATTAACAGTTTCAATTCGATGGTGGAAGGATTGCGGCACCGCGAGTTATTGCAGCAGACCTTTGGCCGGCATGTGGGCGAAGAAGCGGCCCGCCAAATCATCAGTCAGGGCGACCAACTGACAGGACGTGAGCAGGTGATTACGGTGATGTTCGTTGACGTTCGGAATTTCACTCACTATTCATCGAGTCATTCACCCAGCGAAGTTGTCACGGCTTTGAATGTGTTCTTTCGTGAAGCCGTCGAACGAGTGGAACAGCATGGTGGGATGGTCAACAAATTCTTAGGTGATGGGTTCATGGCGATTTTCGGAGTCGGATCGAACGCCGAAGGTCATGCGCAGGCGGCCGTCGATTCAGCGTTGTCGTTACGAGCTTGTGTCGATCAGTCGACGGACTTGTTTAAGAATGCCGGTTGGGATGATCTGCAAATCGGAGTCGGAATTAACACCGGACCCGCAGTGGTCGGCAGTATCGGGTCACCCAAACGTCAGGAGTACACTGCCATTGGCGACACCGTCAACGTCGCCGCACGAGTCGAGTCGTTAACAAAGGCGGTGGGTCAGTGTGTCTTGATCACTGAGTCGACCAGGGCCGCGTTAGGCGACTGCGTTGTGTGCAAACCGCTTCCACCTCAATTGGTCAAAGGCAAGGGAACGCCCTTGGTTGTGTTTGCCGTTGAATGAACCAGTCTGCTCGCGCGGCTGCCAACGTCTGGGGGCGTTCGATGGTGATTGCCAAACGAACGCAGTGGCTTAGCAACTTAGAAACCGGTGGTTTAGAAAGTAGTGGCTTGGAAACCGGTGGCTTAAAATCCAATAGTTGGAAACGGGTGTTTGAGGCGAGCTTGGTTGCAACGGAAAGCCGTTTGCAACAAGGCTAGCGATGGCGCATACCGAGACCAGATTGTTTGTTGCAATTTGGTGGGCGATTGGTACATCGAATGCACCGGCAAGCTAAGCTAGTCTCAGTTGGGTTCTTTCTCCCCGAGCGAAGTTTTCTGACGTAGCTCTTTGACGTTGCTTGATGAGCAAGATCAGGCTTTCGGTGACACCCAATCAACCCCTCAACACACTGCGAACTCCGCAGAAGGATTTGTCATGTTGCAATCGGTTCGTTTCGGCCTATTTGCGTTCAGTATCGTATTGACTAGTTCGTTGGCTCCGTTCGCGCTGGCTCAACCTCCTGGCGGTGGAGGACGTGGCGGAAATGGTGGAGGTCACGGTGGCGGTCACGGTGGACATGGCGGTAGCGGCCATGTTGGCGGTGGTGGTGGAAATCACGGCGGCCATGTTGGCAGTGGTGGTCAAGATCGAGGCGGCCAGAATCGAGGCGGCCACGTCGATCGCGGTGGCAGGTCGCCAGGCAATACACATTCAGGTTATGCAAGGCACCCGGGATACTCAGGGTCTTCGGGACGCGGTTCTTTGGGTTATGGATCTGGTCTCGGTTATTCACGATCGGGATTCAGTTTGTCGATCGGTAGCGGCTATCCGTACGGATATGGCGGGGTTGGCGTCTATGGGCGAGGATTGAGCGGTCCCGGTTACGGCAGTCTCGGTTACAACAGTCTCGGTTATGGCGGGCTTGGCTATGGCACCTATAGTTATCCGTACTCACTAGGTTACTCGTCGGGTTATTCGACCTATTCGCGTTCCCCTTACGCGACCAGCCCGTCGGTGGTTTACCCATCGCCGACCTATGCATCACCCACTTACCCGGCCGATAGCACAGTCTATGCGCCATCCACAAGCCGCTATCAAGCCGGCTATCGTTATGGCGAGACCGATTCGTCGTTAGAGCCACCGGCTTTTGATCCAGCGACTTCGGAACTGCGTCCTGGGATGGTATTGCCTGATGGCTCCACTGTCATTTCGGTCGGCCCGACCTCCCAACCCGTAGCAAGCCAACCATCGCTCGCGCAACCCGCCGATACACAGTCTGGTGAGACAGAGTCTGTTGAGACAGAGTCTGGTGAGACACAGACTGCACCCGAGGCAACCGTAGTCCCCACTGAAAACTAGTTGCTGAATATTGCGACTTGATAGTTTTTCACGAACTGATCTCTCGTGCGCGAGCGGGTTGCCGGCACCCGCGCTCTAGCAATGGGGCTCAGCTCTTCCTGAATTGAACTGTGATCAGCTTTAATGGCATCGGCGATACCGGGCCTGAGCTGAGTCTGCTGGACGAATGTTTGATTTTGATAGAATCCTTCGGTAGTGATGCAAAACTAAGGTTGCATCTCCCCGCACTACGTCGGCAAAACTTCTAGAATTTCCCTGCACCCCCTTGATCAAGGGGGTCGTTGGCGTGATAACTGTGAGCAGTGCTACACGGCGATGGGTAGCACGAAGTCAGTCCACGGGTATGGTCAATCGACGAGATGCTTCTCTTCGGTCAAGACAACGTCCTCGGGCTAACTTTGTTCCCGATCTGATAAGTATCGCCCTCACAAGAGACTTACAGGCGGACCCTTTGATTGGCTCGCGTCAGCGTCGCAGTGCAGCGAAGTGGTCCAATTTAATGAATCCGAGCCACGGCTCGATAGTTGGTCTAGCCGTACTTAATCCGCAAATGGCACAGCCACTTTTTCCCGCGTGGGAACGAATTCGTAGTTGTCCAAAAACCGTTCAATACACACCGTTGCAGCGGAGTTCTTGCGTGCGTCCTTTCAAACCGACGGATGGTCTGGATCTTTTTTAATTCGGCACCCCCTAATCCACTGGATACGATCGTGAACATGTTCCCATCACGGCACGCCAAACTTCGGCGTCGTTTAAAGATTCAAGGTTTAGAAGATCGACGTCTGTTGGCCGTGTTACCGGGGTTGGAGTCGATCGACTTTGACGGACATGATATCACCGTGGGGATCATCTCGGATAGTTTCAACACTCATGGTGGAATTCGATCGGCAGTGATGGCGGGTGAGTTGCCTGGCCGCGACAACCCCAATGGCTTCGATACTCCGGTCGAAGTGCTTAGCGAAGCTACATACTCGAGGCAAGACCGCGGTCGCGGTATCGCTGAATTGATTCACGATGTGGCACCCGCGGCATCACTAATTTTTCATGCGGCACCTAGTACCTACTACGGGATTGCGAGCACCATGTCCGCGCTCGTCCACGCCGGTGCGGATGTGATTGTCACGGATATGCAATACCCAGCGGGCGATGCGTTTCTTGAGTCATACATCGACGAACGAATCCGAGAAATTGTAAGCTCAGGCGTTACCGTGATCGCCGCTGCCGGTAACGCGGGTGATACCGGATATCTTGCTCCGTTCGAGTCCGTCGAACTCTCGTCGCGCCCTGGTGACGTTCCGGCGTCGATCGGCGACATTCCGTTGCATGACTTTGACAGCGGTCCGAACGTAGACGTGACTCAGTCGTTTACTTTACCGGCGGGTCAGTCCATCGCCATTACGCTGAGTTGGAATGGTAGCCCCTATTATCTGCCAACTGGATCGCCTAGTGATGAGTATCTCGACACGTCCTATCAATTGTTCTTAACTGACGAAGCGGGGCAAAACGTGCTCGACGAGAGTTTTCCTTTTTGGTACGGCAATGGTTACTTCGTTGGACAAGTCTCTTATCACAATGAAACGCAGAGTACCCAAACACTGAATTTGATTGTCGGTGAAGCTCAGAATGTGTTCTTAGCGAATCCAGTCATTTCCATCATCGCCAACGAGTCACTAGCGCTTGATTCGTTCGAGTACAAGACGCACTCGTCACCTCAACTAGGCGTATCAACGATGGAATCGGTGATTACTGTCGGAGCGTCGCGCGGCAGTGCTCAAGCTCGAAGTTATTCAAGCATTGGTGGCCGGGAAATTGAGTGGCTATACGATCCCACTCATGCAGATCACGGTGATTATGGGACGATTGACTACATCGGTGCGACCTATGCGAAGCCCAATATACTTGCACCCGACGGCGACGAGCTGTTCACATTAAGACCGGAGTGGAACGTTACGTCAGCTCCAGATTCCAAGCAATTCTACAGCACTTCAGCGTCAGCCGCGAAGACTGCGGGCTTGGTCGCGTTGATGCTTGAGGCGTCCGAGGGCGGCATGTCGCCTGAGCAGGTGCGCCAGGTTCTCGAGGAGACTGCAAAGGACATTGGGCCAACCGGTTTCGACTTCGTCAATGGGCATGGCGTAATCAATGCCGACGTTGCGGTGCAGGCGGCCGAAAAATACCGGGTTCCCCCGCCCTTTGAGTTTGCGTTCACGGCGGAGTTGCCCGATGGCCAGCGTGAGTTATTCGTTAGCGACGGTACCGATGCGGGCACGCGGCTGTTGCGAGACCTTTCAGGCAAACATTCATCAGATCCCCGCGACCTGACCTCGATAGGTGGCAGGCTGTTTTTCACGGCAGTGCTTCCCAGTGGTGAACGCGAGTTATTTCGCAGCGATGGAACGGCGGATACGACGGCGCTGGTATCGAACCTCGCGGGGACTTCAAGCAGCAATCCTCGTGAATTGACCGTTGTGGGAAACACGCTGTTCTTTGTGATGACCCAACGCAATGGCGAAGATCGTGTTTACAAAACGACGGGATCTCGAAGCAGCACGGTGCCGGTTTCGGCAACAAGCATTGGTCAACCTCAAGACCTGTTTGCGGTAGAAGACCAGCTTTGCTTTCTAGGTCGGGAGCGTGATACATCGCAGCAACGCGTTTATGCCTTTTTTGAAAATGGAGTAAGAAGCGGATCTTGGAAGATCAATCCTCCTGTCGAAGAGCTCATTCCCTTTGGCAGTAGCGTTGCCGCCGTGGTCCGGACGTCGGCGGGGCGTCGCATTCACGCATTGGTGAATGAGGGCTCGGGACGAAGGTTCGCTCGCGAGTCACGAGATGTGTTCGCAGTCGTGGGACCAGTGGTCCGTTCGGACGACAGTCTCTTTTTTACCGCCGCGGACGAGCAAGGCAAGCTCACCATTCGGCGAGCGGTGTTAAGTAACGATGGCCGCACGGTGTCGACCAATGTGGTCGCTCAAGGACCCGAGTTGCGAGGCAACCCAGAATCGTTGACCGTCATAGACGATCAATTGTTCTTCACGGCAAATATTCCACCGGCGAATCGGGAGCTGATGGTCAGTGATGTAGAAGGCGGTTCTACGCGAGTCGTACGCGACCTTTTCGGTACGGTTAGCTCAGATCCGCAGCAATTGACTGCAGCTGGCGACCGATTGTTCTTCACGGTAGTGTTCCCCAGCGGCGAAGTTGAATTACTTGCTTCGGATCCGACGCTTTCGCAGACGTATCGTGTCAAAGACCTTTCTGGCAACGTCAGTTCCGACCCAAAGGGTTTGACGGAAGTCTCGGAGCGATTGGTGTTCTCTGCTGTTCAAGGCAATGGTCAACGAGAGCTATACACTTCCGATGGCACAAGTCGAGGAACGCGGCGGATCGCCAATTTGTCTGGTTCACATTCGTCGGACCCCAAGTACTTCGCAGCGACGACGTTCCAGGTCGAACCTCAAAATTTTGTCGATGAGTCTGGTGAGTCGGAAGCGGTCGTTTGGGCGGCAGACGCATCGTTTGAGTCGACGGATGTGAATCGCGATGGCAAGACATCAGCGGTCGATGCATTGATGATTATCAATGCGATGCATACTGATCCAGCTGGATTTTCGCCGATGGACGTCAATGGTGATCGCGCGGTTACGGCACTCGATGCCTTGGTGGTGATCAATCGCTTTAGTCGCGAGCGGGGCGTTGCAGATATCGACGGCAATAGCGTTGGCGAAAATGGCACCGAAACTGACGACGATTTATTGACCCTACTCAGTCATGACTCACGTCTGTTCTAACGTCCGACTCGCGTGCTAGCGTCCGATTCAATGCCGGGATGACAGGCGAATCGCCTTGGGCGGGGTGCTTCGTGCAAGGTGTTTCGTACTGGGTCTTGCGGCGCGATGCGGTCTTGCGATGCGGTCTTGCGGTGCAGGCGGAAATGGGGCGTCCGATCTGCATGCTCACCTTGCCTCTCTCTCCCGTTCGCCCAAGTTCGGCGATCGTTCTGCAATCGGTAAGTAGGCATCGCGCGGGGAACGTGCCGATCGCGTGCCGGTACGGCTTACGATCCACCCATTAGGATCTGAGCTGCTTTCTGGCAGATCTGCCCGAAGGAATATCTCTTTGTGCACACACTAAGGTCGCTCACCGTGTTCCTCAAGCAAACTCAATGCCACCTACTAGTACACTTGTTCGTCGTTCTCTCGCTGTTGGTCATGGTTCCAGCCAACGCGGGTGTCGTATCAACGTTGGGCTCGCCTGGTTCGAATGGTTCTGATGGAAGCGATGGAGATCCGCCATCGAATGGTACGAATGCCGGCGCTAGGGGCAACTCAACCGGGGCCGCCGTTGATCCGCTTGACTCGAACAACCGAGCTACCGTCGTTGGCGGAAATGGTGGGGCAGGTGGCAACGGATGGAATTCTCTAAATCCAAACGCTCCAGGTGGAAACGGGGGAAACGGAGGGAATGGGGGCACCGGCAATGCGACCGCAGCCGTAACAATTGGAGGGGACAGTGCTAGTGCGGATGGATCTGGTGGCGCGGGTGGATCAGAGGGTTTCCCGGGATCGGTGCCTGGCGGTTTGTATGGAGCGGTCAGTGCGCGGGGGACCGTGCCGGACAGTTCTAGTGTCAGCGCGAGCATCTACAAGATAGGAGGCAATGGTGGCAACGCGTATGAAAACGGCAACGGCGGGAACGGTGCTTCAGTACAAGCCAATGGCTCCGACGCGGTTGCAGGCGTCGAATTTGACACCGCCTATATTGATCAATCGGTAGTCGGTGGATCGGGTGGCAACACGGTTGGCGGCATCGCAGGGGCCGGTGGCGTAGCATCCATCAGTCACAATAACTCGAACCTAAATGAGCTTGGTAGTGACGGCCGACTCAACTTGTCTTTGACGGGCGGCAATGGAGGAAGTTCTTCTACGAACAATGGTGCCGATGGAGCCGAAGCTTCAGCGACGGTAAACATTGCTGACACAGGCTAACTGACTCTAGATATCTACTCGATTGGTGGAAACGGTGGCAGCAGTATGACCGGCAACGGTGGGACTGCGGATATTGCTACGGCTCGGGTTGCCTCGACCGGTGGCGGCGATCTAGTTGTTCGGCTCACTCAGCAGGGTGGGACCGGTGGGTCAAGTTCGAGTAGCACAGGCGGCGATGGCGGAACGGTAAATGTCGCTTCCCTATCAGGGCAACTCGACAGCGTTGGTAGCGCCGTCCTTCGACGGACGATTGCCGCGGGGACAGGCGGTGATACGACCGATGGACAAGCTGGCGCTGCTGGCGATGCGATCGCCAACTTCGCTGAATCTTCAGGCACGAACAGCCTCCTCGATGTTTCACTAACAAGCTATGGCGGTCGATCGGGGCTGGGCCAATCAGGTGACACTCAATCGGCCGTGGGCATCAGCGCTTCAGTGGTGGCCAGCGTCGGTAGTCTTGTCGAAGTCGAAGCGACGTCAACGGTTGACGTCGTCCCCTCGGCTTCTTCGGTGGGCCGAGTAGGCTTCATTCATTTTGCACGCGATGTCGATGCCGCGTCGGTTGCAACATCGCTGATGTCGCAATCACTGGCCAATGAAACTTTTGGTGTCGTCGGCGGTTCGTTAGTTGATCCGTCTACGATTGCTGCCACGGGATCTTGGGGAGCTAGCTATCGGGATTCTGGCGTCGGGCAACATTCGGTCCGTGTGTCGACCAACATCACATTGAATACCGATCAGTTTATCGACCATCGAGACGTTGGTAGAAACCTTGGCAGAGCAAGCCTCAAGTCGTTCTTTGGCGATTGGCTTCACGGATGATGAGTTGGTGTTTTGCCAGCTTCAGATTTGTCGCGAATTCATGAGACTCTTTGAGGAGTACCACCAAGACGTTTTGCGTCACTGCGCGGAATTCTTTTCTGAAGATTTTGTGTTTGTCTGTGCTGGCACTCAAGCGAACCCGATCGCAGGAACATTTCAATCGTTGTCTGGATTCCAAACTTGGTTAAATACCTTCTTCGGGATTTTCACTCGTTCGACTAACCATCAATTGAACCCCACTCTTTTCACCCAGGGGCAATCGGTTGTGGTGTCTTACCAAGAGGTTGTCGTTGCTCGCGGCTACACAAGCCCGCCGATCTGGGTGAACTTGCATTTCCTGTTCAATGAAGGTCGCATTGAACGGCTACGGGATGAGTACGATACCCAAACCGGGGCGGAGTTCCTTGCGCAAGTCGTTTCAAGCTCGGGGCCTTTGATAGATTTAGAGTCAGGCAAGAGCTAGCGTGACTTCCTTAAGCATCTTTGCGCCGATCATCGCAAAGGGCTATCGCTGAGAAACGCTAGACGAAGAACCATAGTGGCAGAGTTCCACCAGATCCATCGCTGAATGTATCGCTAAAGAAAATGGCCGACAACAAAATTGCAGCGTTGGTGGCCGAGTGCACCACAATCAATGCGAACAGATCTTTGCGAACGTAGAGCCACAGGGTCGTGATGACTGCCCACGGGAACATGACGTACCATTCCCACGGAACGTGCGTGGCCAGAAATACAAAGATGACCGCGACGAAACTCATCCAACCAAACTTGCCGATGGCGATGTCGCGAAAGTCTTTGGCTGGGTCGTCGAAGACGTCCACGAACCGAATCAGAAAACTGCGCATGAAAAGCTCCTCCATCACCGGCGTGACCAAGACGTAGCCAACCATGCGAATGGACAACACCGCCGGAATCATCGCGGCACCCGCCATCGCAGGATCGAACGGACTGCTATCGGAATCGGGACGCAAGCTTGGAAACCAAACGTAGGGTGCGATCCAAAGTCCAGCCAACGAGATACCAAGTAGTAGATCGACGACCGTCATCGCAGAGAATCGAATCTTCAACTCGGGGTAATCGCCTCGTTTCCAAAAGTAGGTCAACATGCTTAACGGGACGATGACTCGAGCGACCAGCATGGCGAACTGCCAGCTTTCAGGAGTTCGGTTACTTAATTCCACTAACGCAAGGAACGAGACCAAAGGCAATATGTAGGGCCAATAGCTAGATTCGACTTTCTGGTTCGTCTCGCTCACTTGGTTCTCCATCCTGAAATTGCTCCGCGACGTTGGTTGATTGGTTCTTAAGAAACGTAAACCTGACTCGCGACCCAGTCTAACTCGACCTACCGTTCTGCGATGACGTGTGCCGGTAAATCTAGCTCAGTTTTGACTGAGGCTAAACGTTCCCTGTGGGAAACCATCTACTGGGGTTGTGAAACTCACCAATTCGATAGGTCAGCGTACTTCGACGAAAACGATTTCCTTGTAACGCAGATAATTGCCTTGACGTTCGTTCACAACAACACGTATTTGTCATAGGAAACGATCTAGCAGCAAGGGCTCGTGGAATGACCTTCTTAAGAACTCGCACGATTTTCGCCGCGAGCTCGATCATGATCTTCTTGGTCGCGCCTGTATTTGCAGTCGAAAATGAATCTTCGGAACCTCACGCGACGACTACCGTTGCGGAGGGCGCGGCACTGCAAGTGGTGCCCAAAGCGACTGTTGTATCGACCGTTCGATTAGAGCCGCCCGCCAATGCCATTAAACGCGCGGAGCATCAACGATCTAGTGAGGCCTTGCTTGACGAACCGAGCCAGTCCGTTTCGCAAGTCACTCAAGTGTCGGGCGAAGGCGACCTGACAACCGAAACGTCAGCCGAGGTGCTTGAAGAGAAGCAGGTTGAGGTCGCGACTGAGCTACGTATCGCAATGTTGCAGGAAGAGCAAAACGCAGCCAGCGATGGCGACGATTCCAAGTTGCCAACCGCCGACGCGAGTCGAGTGGATCTCCTCAAACAAATCGACGTGGTCATCGCTCAACAGCAGTCGGCTACGTCGTCTAGTGAAGATCATTCATCGCAAGTGGAAGCTTTGAAGTCCACTTTGACCCGCTTGGCCGATGGTGAACTTGATTCCAAGCCACCCTATTCCATCATACTGCTTGACGGGTTGAAGGAATCGGCTCGCAACGCCAAATCGAAATTAGCTTCGGCCGAGTCATCGGTGGTGTCGGCGCGAGGCGCCGCCGAGACGGCGAAGACGACGGCGGAAGAACGTGCTACGTCGTTGCGACAACTGCGGGAAAAAGCTGATGGTTCCAATGAAGCCGAGGTCCAGATTGCAGAATTGGAACAAAAGCTAGCCGAAGAGATGCTTGTCTTGCGGCGTCAAGAGCTCTCCATCGCCGAAGCGAACCAAGTGGTCGCGAAGTTGCAACTTGAAATCGACGAGAAAAAGATTGCGATCGTTGGTGATCGCATCGTTTTCACGCAAGAGGATTTGACGTCAAAGCTCGCCGATTTGGATAAGAGCGAAGTAGAACTGAAACAACAGGCTGCCCGTCTGCAAACCGAATTGCAGTTTGCCGAGCGCCGATGGCTTGCGGCTCGCCAAGAAGCTGACGCTTCATCCGTGCTTAGCCCCGAGTTGATCGAGCGGGTCGACTCTTTGAAGATTTCGCAGATGGCGATTCAGAACGAAATGTCGTTGACGAATCAACGTTTGCAGCGGCTTCCCTTATTGAAGAAGGCTTGGGAACGCCGATTTCTTGTCGTGGCTAACCAAGTCCAACGCAAGGAACGCAATGATTGGGCGGATGAGACGAATGAACAACTCGAGCAGATCGCTCAGGATCGTCAAACTCGCCGGTTGAAGCTCGATGAGTTGCGAGTGAGCCAATCAACGGTCGACGCGAAGATCGATGCAGCCAATGGAAATGAAGAGGTGGCGCGTTGGTTAAGGGCCAAACGAGACGCCTATGACAAACAAGCCGAGGTGTACAGCAAGAGTCTGCTGGCACTTGATAGTTCTCGACGTACCCTTGAACGACTGAAAACCCAGATCGAAGGCGAGCCCGGGCGATCGGTTGGTGAGATCGCTGAAGATACATGGACTCAGGCAAAACGCCTTTGGAATTACGAACTCACCTCCATCGAAGATACTTCGCTCACCGTGGGCAAGGTATGCAGCAGTATTTTGATGCTGTTCTTCGGGTTTCTGTTGGCACGATGGCTGAGTCATTGGGTGGGCGGTCGGCTCCCGAAGTGGGGCGTCGACGAAGCTGCTGCTGATGCTATTGAATCGCTTAGCTTTTACGCGTTGTTAATCACGCTGGGACTAACGGCGCTTCGCTACGCCAATGTGCCATTGACCGTTTTCACGTTTCTAGGCGGTGCGATCGCAATCGGAATCGGTTTTGGTAGCCAGAACATTCTAAACAACTTCATCAGTGGCTTGATCCTGCTGGCTGAACGCCCAATCAAAGTGGGTGACCTGATCAAAATTGGTGACACGCACGGCAACGTCACCAAAATCGGAGCACGAAGCACACAGATTCGTACCGGTGACAATCAAGACATCATTGTTCCGAACAGTAGCTTTCTGGAAAATGAAGTTACTAACCTGACTCGCCGAGACGATCGACAACGAACCTCGATCACCATTGGTGTGGCGTACGGATCGGACTTGGATGCCGTGCTGCGATTGCTCGCGCGAGCGGCTTCGGAACAAAGTGGCGTATTGGAACGACCCAAGCCGATGGTTTGGTTCAATGACTTCGGCGACAACTCGCTCGTTTTTCAAGTTCACTTTTGGGTTCAGGCGAAGAACCTATCGCAGATGCGTATGATCGAAACGGGCGTACGATTAAAAATTGACGCGATGTTCCGCGAAGCTGAAATCGTGATTGCGTTCCCGCAACGTGACTTGCATATTCAGTCGCCACGACCGATCGACTTTCGCTTGGTTACATCCGGACCAGACGACGCCGATTCACATTCAAGAGCAGCCTAACGAGTCGTGGTCCGGTGATCGAATCAAGGCGAGCAATGTTGGACGTGGGTATGCTAAGTAAGGGACTGGTGTTGGACCTAAGTGTTAACGATCAGTTCAAGGTGAGGTTCGTTCTCTTAGAAGAAGAAAAGGTGTCCAACTCCTGTTCCTGTCCCGTCGATTACTTCGGTATTCGGCCAACTTGGAACTTGCCGGTTGAGCTGGTGCTGGATTAATCGATTCGAAGAAATGATGATCAATGAGGATTAGCAAAGAGCAATCGATAGCGAGCTTCATTGAGTTTGGTTTTGGCCTGGAAGCTTAAGCAAAAAAAAAGCGGTGATCCTGGGGATCACCGCTTTCAAATTAGTTGGCTTTGATGCTTGAACTAAGCGACTTGCTTGCGTCGACGCAAGACGAGGCCGACAACTCCAATCAATCCAAGTACCGCATAGCTACTTGGTTCAGGAACAGCACTCACCGCGGAGAAGGTGCCAAACCCGTTAGGGCCTGAGAAATCACTGTCCGTGTAGGGAGTAATCGTGAAGTTACCTGCGTCAACTACTCCAGCGGGGTTCGCAGCGGGGCTGCTACCGGTACGAATAGCAAAGCTATTCTCATAGAAGTTGGTGTCGCCTTGAGCGACCACTCCGAATGAATCCTGGATGTTACTGTAGTCATCGAGGCTGGTGTCAGCTGCGAATGCGATCCCGAGAATGTCATCGCCATTGACATTGGCAATGCCGTCTTCAAGACCGACGGTGAATCCAAAACCGTTCAGGATTGTTGTCGAAGTACCACCTCCAGACACATAGAAGTAGTCTCCCGCAGCCAAGGCTAGCGATGGCAACACTACATTACTGTCGAAAGGGCCGGCACCATTCGTATCACGAACGATGCTGTAGACCGACAAATCCGCGATTGCGGAAGTGGCATACAATTCGATGGCTTTCGGGATTCCCCCCGACTGGGTGCCGTCAACAACTCCTGATATAACCAGGGCTGCTGAGGCATGGGTGTTGGCAAGCATGGCGATTGCCGCCATGGCCATAAAAAATCGTTTCATCTCAATACTCCTAGGGTGCGCGAGCTCGTAGGAAAGAATTCTTCCTCGTCGTCCCCCAGAATATTCGATTCAGGATGCTGAACAAGCGTTATATTGCATGTAACCTACCTATTCACTAACTCTTAACGATGGGTGCGAACGTGCAGGAGTGTACGGAAGTGCCGTAGTCACTTTGGCAAGGGAAGGTCGCTTTCCCAAGCCATCAGATACGGGGCAGGATTGAGGGTATGGAACTCACGTTCTGGTCGATGTCGATTTCCCATGTGATATGCGCATCTGAAAAAAAAGTTTGAGAAATTTTGCTTATTGCGGTAGCCAGTTCGCGTTGACCACGTTGAGAAGGGGAAAGGTGAGCGGTTCAAGCGGCAATGAGGAGTCGATTGGCTCGTAGTCGCTTAGCTGATCTTGGGAGTCAATGATCGGGGATAGGGTCGAAAGAGGTTCGCCTTTCGCGAGCAATGCTTCTTGGATTTGTTTGGGAATAAGCGCGAGCCGAGTGGTGATGGAATCGCAACAGGCGATTTCGGCTTGGACGTTGGCCTGCAGGACGTATGACCAAGCGCGTTTCGTGTCACCTCGCCCCGACCAAATCTTGGCAACCCGAGTCAGCCGTAGCGCGGCAAACCTGCTTGTTCGTAAGCAGCGGCTGCTAGATCCAGGGTGTTTGGAATTTCGCGGTAAGTTCCGGCTCTTCGTAAGTGCTTGGCTTCTTTGTCGAAATGCCACGCGGCATGAAGGTGTTCTCCCTTGGCCAAGTGAACCAAGGCTGCAACCCGTTGCAGTTCCACTTGCATCGCCTCGCTGCAAACCTGACTTGCGAGTTCACACGCGCACGCCATCTGTCGGTTGAGGGTGTCTCGAAAACAATCTGACGCCTGCACATTCTAACTACCGAGCCTGTCCATGTGAGCGTGAGCAAAGTTTTACTCTCAGCTGTTCAGCGCCGGACTAGGGGCACTGCTAGGGACACTGCTAGGACCGGTGTTGCAAAGGGAAAGCTGTAATGCGGATTAGATGAGGACGCGGCAAATCGTTCTTTCGATTGTGGTTGATCGGTTAAGACGATCTGGCGGTCGTGCGGCGAAGCGTTTGGCTACGAAGTGTGTTGGCCGCGGTATCGCATCTCGGGACGCTTCATTTGGGTGGCTTTCGTGAGTGTGACTCGCTGGGTGTAATCCGCGACGATGAATAGAGTATCGCCCGCTCGAATATCCTGGTTGCTTTCAGGATTCCGCAGCAACGTGCCGTCTGCGCGTTGGATGGCGACGACCATCATTCCTCCTTCGCACGAGGATTGCAGTTCACTTAGCGAACTGCCGATCACGTTGCTGGCTGAGTCGATGGGGTATTCGTGAATCGACAAGCCAAGGCTATGCAAGTCCGACCGCAATCGTTCGCTTTGCTTAGGATCCGTCAGCAACGAAGCCGCGTTAGGACAGGAAATCATGTTGGCGATCTTGGAGGCACCAATCGCGGCAGGCAGGACAATATGGTTGGCTCCGCTGCGAACAAGTTTGCGCTGCGTGGCCGTGGATTCCCCTCGGGCAATGATTTCAATCTCTTCGCTCAGTTCACGAGCGGTGAGTGTGATGAATACGTTCGCAGCGTCGTCGGGCAATACGGTCGCCAGCACTCTGGCTCGTTCAATGCCGGCCCGTTCCAGCGTTTCTTCTTCACCGGCGTTTCCGGTGACAACGAGGTAACCGAGTTCATCGGCCATCGCGATCCGCTCAGGGTTCGAATCGACACACACGAACGGTTCGTCGAGTTCCTTCAATTCGCTCGCCAGCATTTGGCCGACTCTTCCAAAGCCACAGATGATGACGTGACCGGTCGTTTGTTCAATTCCGCGACTCATTCTTCTGACTCCCAAAGCACGTTGAATTTCTCCTTCGGCGATCATCTGCACAAACCCACCCACGACGTAAATTCCCGAAGAACAGCCCGCGATGATGATGATCGCGGTGAAGAACTTTAGGCTCGGCGTGTTGATCGGCTGCACCTCGCCGTAGCCCACGCCAAAGATCGTGATCACGACCATGTACAGAGAATCGACAAGCGACCATCCTGCGATCGAATATCCGATCACGGCGGCGATGCAGGTTGCGCAAAAGAAGCCCGCGCCGACAAGCATTTTGCGAAACGAAGACGTGTCGTGCATCACGCGGGTCGGAAAGCAAAGTAGTTCTTTTCTCGAATGACGGCGGCGACACAGGACGGTACCATCGATTCCCAAGTCGAATCCCCGTTCTTGATTCGTTGCAGCACATCACGAGAAAAGATTTTCAGGCACTCGGGGTCGTAATTATGAAGTGCCGAGATTCCGCCACGATCTTTCAGGTAGTTGTACAGGTTCTTCAATTCCGGTTTGATCTCGAGATTGTCGCACGTGATTAGTTCACCGGTTTCTGAATCGAGCAGCGGGTAGACGTAGATCTTCAGGTCGTTCTTAAATAGCCTTCCGAACGATTCCAGGATTCCACCCTGCAGTCCCGTGTAATACTGTTCGTCGAAGAGGTCCATCAGACTGCCGGCGCCCATCGTGATCGCGATGTTCTCTTTGGTGTAACGCGATAGATAGGCCGCAAGGCGGAAGTACTGAAAGTAGTCTGAGATCAAGACCGGCATGCCGCATGACGCCATCACATCGGCGCGAGCCAAGAAGTCTCGCATGTCAATCGAACCGGTCGACTTCAAGTTGTTCATCGTCAATTCCATGACTTGAACGACTTCTTTGTCCTTCACATTGGGGAGCTGCGAAAACTCATCGTGGGCACATTTCAGCATGTCTAAGTTGACGTTGCACACCGGCCGAAAACTTCCTCGCTCGACCAAGATTGGCTTGCGGTAAAAGAACTCAGAGGGTTGAAGTACTTCACCGGCAGCCGAAAACATGGCCGCGCCAGTCAGACCTAGTTCCACCAGCTTGAGACTCATCAGGCGATTGTCGACGTGGCGAAACGCGATTCCTGAGAAGTCGATCATGTCGATTTCGATTCGCGATGTCGACAATCCATCAAGCAACGCGTTCACCAGAAGCTCTGGTTCGTGATAAAGATTGAACGCACCATGAATCAGGTTCACTCCAACGATGCCGAGCGCTTCTTGTTGCAAGGCAGCTTCGTCATCGAGCATTCGCACATGGATGATGATTTCGCTGTCTTCGTCTCGAGGGTGAGCTTGGAACTTGATGCCCATCCAGCCATGGCACTCGTTGGTGCCGTGATAGTTGCGAGCGGAAACCGTATCCGCAAACGCGAAGAAGGCGGTCGTATCGCCACGGACATCGCGCAGTCGTTCCAGGTTTAGCTCATGCTCGTAGTCGAGCATCGCTTGCAACCGTTCGCGGCAGACGTAGCGTGAGGCTCGTCCGTAGATCGCATCGCTGACCTTCATGTCGTAAGCCGACATGCTCTTAGCGATCGTTCCGGCACCCGCCCCGACGCGGAAGAACCAACGAACGACCTCCTGGCCCGCGCCGATCTCGGCAAACGTGCCGTAACGCCGCGCGTCCAGATTGACGTCGAGCGCCTTTTTGTGCGTGTCTAGTGTGGGAGGAGTGGGGCTCGTTGCCGATGAAAAGTGCATGTCGTTGGGGACGCAGTGTCGTTGCCTGGGTAGCGGGCGGCCAGCATGCGTGCAATTGATAGCACTAATCGTGCCGTCAAATTGGAGATTCCCAATCGTAACGATATTCAAGGTTTAGCCGCGATTGAGCAGCATGCAAATGGTCGATCTGCCGAGATTTCAGGCATGAATGTGCCCGATTCCTATGCACGAAAGGGCTGGCGGGAGAGCTGACTCTGCTGAACGAGCGGTCTGTCATGGTCGCTACCATGCTGCGTCTTGAGACGGCACGGTTAAGGCTGGTAAGCAGCGGCACGAAAAAAGCCGGTCGAAACTCGACCGGCTTAGTTAGATGGGATCAGTGGCAAACGGAAGGTTTCCGTCGGGCAAAGATTACGAGCTTCGTCGTTTTCGCCAGCAGGTAACGCCACCGAGCATGGCCAGGCTCATGAACGCCAGGGAAGACGGCTCGGGGACTGCCGTCAATTCGGTGAGACGTACGTTATCGACAAAGTAAGAGTTATTCGTGTCGTTGCCAAACCTCTGACCAGCGTTGAGCAATGCAACTCGGAATTGTTGCGTACCACTACCAATATCAGCGAGATCAAATGTTCCGCTGCCCACGTTTGTCAATGTGGCCAGATTAACCGAGAACGGTTGGTAAGCCGTTGTGCTGTTCAGCGTTCCTCGAAATGTTACATCGTTGAGGACGAGATCGTATTGAGTACTAACTGAGAAAACGCCTGTATCGAGTCCTTCAACGCGAATATCGAACGACAGGTCATAATCGGCCGCATTGCCAGAGGTTGCTACATTGACAGCCGATGACGATAGATTTGTGAAGTAGCTAACCGAAAACGGGTTGCCGGTGGTGTCAAAATCAACCTGCAGTGCCGTCGATCCATCGAGTCCAGTGGCAGCCGTGTATGACTTAGTAGAGATACCACCCGGGTCAGCTTGGTCGTAGTTAGCGTTTGACCCGCTGTTGTAATCGAGTTCATAGATAACGTCAGCGTAAGAGCTATTCGACGCGAACACGCTGGCGGCAAGTGCTGCACAGAGAGAGAGTTTTTTTAGCATGGACTATTGATCTGATCTGAGGATTCGGTTCTCGGCTACTGAGAAATGGACGCTTCATGACTCGGCCTAATCAAATTGATTCAAGCTTTGTCGAGAAGCAATCAGCAGCAGGTTCGTGAACAACTACTAAGAACAGTGTCACCAAGAACAGAGTGCTTAGAAAACACTCGCCTCGTAGCAGTTCACTTTGGTTAGTTTATCTGCCTTCGTGGGTTCGTCCCCATCGAATGAGGCGGATTCCAATACGATTTGTGCGCGGAACCATTTTTATTAAGTTAATATCGTTCTTAGGGTGCAAAGGGTAATGATCAGGCGAGCTAAACAGAGTCGCCCATCGTCATGCTGCCCATTATGTCACGCTTATGTGAAAGCATTGTCGCTTTTGCGTAATCGCCAAGCCAATTCTGTGAATCAGCCGAACTGATGAAACCAGCGTTTGAAAAACTAGTTCCACGAAGTGGTGAATCATTCCGCTGCTTCGACCGATCGGAATTGAGTTCGCCTGCGAAGTGGCACCGACACCCCGAGATAGAATTGACCTACGTGCCCCGTGGTTCGGGATCTCGAATTGTGGGCGATCATATCGACAGTTACACCGATCGTGATTTAGTGCTGCTCGGATCAGAGCTTCCGCACACGTGGACTTCCGATGAGTACCTCGGACAGACCTACGATCGACACCATGCGATCGTGACGCAATTCCATCCCGAATTTCTAGGTTTTGAATTCTTTGCCTGTGGGGAAATGACGCAAGTCGCTGGGTTGCTGCAAAGATCTCAGCGGGGGATTTGGTTTCCTC
This sequence comes from Rubripirellula amarantea, assembly GCF_007859865.1. Lineage (NCBI taxonomy): Bacteria > Pseudomonadati > Planctomycetota > Planctomycetia > Pirellulales > Pirellulaceae > Rubripirellula > Rubripirellula amarantea. The sequence continues at coordinate 442,761 of NZ_SJPI01000002.1, forward strand.
CCAAAGTTGCGGCGTCCGTTGGGCAGAAGCTTGACAAGTTGATCGCCAGCGAAGGTGCGGCAAGGTTGCTCTTGCTGATTAGCATCTTGGACGAACTATCGCGTTGTGCTGACGCGGTAGCTTTGGCGACGGCAGCTTTCCGGGTTAGCTCGGGTGCAGCGACTGGCAGTGCAAGGGAAACACGAATCCAGAAAGTTTGTGATCACATCGGAGACCGTTTGGACGATCCCGAACTCACGTTAAAAAGTCTTGCTGAATTGGCGGGGATGAACTCATCGGCGTTCACACGGTTCTTCAAGCAATCGACCGGGCGGACACCGTCGGCCTATATCGGTGAATTGCGAATTGGCTTGGCGTGCCGTCTTCTTACGGATACCGACGACACGATACTGTCCATCTGTCACCAATCGGGCTTTTCGAACCTGTCCAACTTCAATCGTCGCTTTCAACAAATGCGGTCGATGACGCCCCGAGAATACCGATCAAACTTTCGAGTCGTCACCTAGGATTCGAAAAAGGTGTCCGGTACCGTTTCTGGGTTTCAGCGACAGATTCGAAAAAGGTGTCCGGTACCGTTTCTGGGTTTCAGCGACATCATTTCTTGATCGGATTCTTCCTTGGGCGTCCGCGAGGACGCATGGTGGACTCCAAATCGAACGTTCTGGCGATGTGCTCGACCCAAGTTTCCGTTCCGAAGGGGACTCCCCGTTTGGCACTCCAGTCTAGCTGGGTTCGCTCCGGTTCACTGAATTTCGTCGCAACGACCTGAGCCCATTTGGGCGTTCGGCGGATCGGCCAGGAAGACATCCGCTGCGAGAATGGCTTCGTCTTATGTTGCCAGTGGTGCAAGCTGCCAAATTTCCAGTCTTCGGGTTTCTTGCACAGTTTTGCTGCGTATGCATTTCGCTCGACGTACCGAGCGACCGTCAGAAAGTGTTCGTCGTCTTGGACGGGGAACGACTTGAACCGACCCTGGTAGACATGCCCCATTCCGGTTGTCTTGTAGTGGGCGTGATACCTTTGAGTGTGAGTCAATCCGATGTAGTGGCCGAAGCGGCCCATTTCACCGTCCTCACCCGGGCGAACCAAGAGGTGATAGTGGTTTGGCATCAAGCAGTACGAAAAAAGTTCAATATTGAATCGCTGCAAAGCCTCATCGAGGATCTTCTCAAACGCTTCGTAGTCCGCATCTTTTTCAAAGATGGTCGCCCGAAGGTTCGCTCGATTGAGCATGTGATAGCAGTGTCCAGCGGCATCGGCGCGCTTGGGGCGTCCCATGAGACAAAGTCCAGCAAGAGGGAAATGATGTATCAACACCCAGCTTAAACGAAACGACCTCGCTGGCCAAAAAACGGTACCGGACACCTTTTTTCATCCGGACACCTTTTTTCATAACTCGATCAGTGCAAACCGAACGCCCGTTAGAGCGTGAAGTATTCGAACTTGTCGTTCCCCGATGGGATCGAAATATACCTGAATAATCTGAGTTGGATCACCGATTTGCAGAACTTTCAAACCGGCCCGTGGTTTTTGCATGTACGCACGGTTCTCTGCCGAGCGGATCTGCTGCGAACTTGTGAAATATCACTGTGCAGGTGCGCAATTCCTCATTTTCATTGAACTCGATGCGGCTATAACGCAACAGTGCCGTCAGAGGATGTGCCGGAATTGAAGAAGGCAATTGAAGCCAACGGCAAGCAAATCCGCTACTTGAAGATTCCGGGCAGGTGATGGTAACTAAACCTGGTGGTGATTCGTTGACGTTCCTTCTCCTCTTCTTCTGAATCGAGACCCTCTCATGAGAAAATTAGTTCTTCTCGTCCTGCTCGGCATGCTACAGCTTGCCAGTGCCGTTGCCGAAGCACAGGAGCAAGACCCGGAACGTCCTCGCCAAGGTGGTCGCGGAGGCGGATTCGGCGGCCCGATCGAACTTGGTCCCGACGACAAGCAAACTTATCCCGATCCTGCCGATAGCATCGTTTCAAAGCGGGAAGACATTCCGCACGTCAAGTTGGAGATGATCGACTATGAGTCGAAGACGGTCGGCACGACTCGCAAGATGAACGTCTACACGCCCCCGGGGTACTCGAGCGAGATGAAGTACCCTGTCTTGTATTTGTTGCACGGCATTGGCGGCGACGAAACCGAGTGGCAGCGTTTTGCGACACCTGATGTGTTGTTTGACAACCTGATCGCGGATGGCAAAGCGGTTCCGATGATTGTGGTGATGCCGAACGGCCGCGCGCAGAAAAATGACCGCGCCGAAGGCAATGTAATGGCGAGTGCTCCGGCATTTGCCGTTTTTGAGAAAGACTTGCTCGTTGACGTCATTCCCACCATCGAGTCGCGTTATTCCGTTCAGGCCGATCGAGAACATCGAGCCCTGGCCGGCTTGTCGATGGGCGGTGGCCAGTCGCTGAACTTCGGACTGACCAACCTGGACACGTTTGCCTGGGTCGGCGGATTCTCGTCCGCGCCCAATACTAAGGCCCCAGAGGAATTGGTCCCCGACCCAGAACAGGCGAAGGAACAACTCGAGCTACTCTACTTGTCATGTGGAAACAAAGACGGAATGATCCGAATTAGTCAACGTCTGCAGCGTTATTTGAATGAGCACGACATTCCACACATCTGGAACGTCGACTCGCACGGACACGATCCGACCCACTGGCGAAACAATCTGTACTATTTTGCTCAATTGGTATTTCAGGAAACATCGAAGGCCTCAGAGCTACAGGAAGACACGACGACCAATTCAAACGAGCAACCTTCAGCGAGCAAAGATGAGAACGCGGCTGCTGGAAGTAATGTTCCTGAAGGCATCAAAGATGATTTCAAGCCGGCGCCTACCAATCAAGCTGGAAAGGACTACCCGCAGGTCAATTCCCAAGGTCGCATCAAGTTTCGCGTCGTCGCGCCGGAAGCGAAGAGCGTGGCAACGACATTTCGTGACAGTACTGAGTTCGTAAAAGGTGAAGATGGGGCTTGGGTCGGCTACTCACGTCCGCTTGACGAAGGCTTCCACTACTATGAGTTGATCATCGACGGTGCCCACGTACCGGATCCCAACAGCAAATACTATTTCGGAGCAATGCGTTGGGGGAGCGGCATCGAAATTCCTGCCCACGATCGTGAATTCTACGCACTGAAAAACGTTCCCCACGGCCAGGTTCGAGAGATCTACTTCCATTCAGAGAGCACGGATTCCGAGCGGCGAGCTTTCGTTTACACACCACCGGGCTACGACAGCAATCAAGACGAACGCTACCCAGTGCTGTACTTGCAGCACGGCTGGGGAGAAAACGAATACGGCTGGAGCGTCCAAGGCCACGCAGGTCTGATCATCGATAATTTGATCGCGGAAGGAAAGACAAAGCCCTTCATCATCGTCATGACCTATGGCATGACCAACGAAGTTCGCATGGGCGGGCTTCGCAACTTTGACATCAAGGATTTTGAAACGGTCCTCGTTGATGAACTCGTTCCCCATATCGATCAGAACTTCCGCACTTTGACCGATCAACCCAATCGTGCCATGGCTGGACTGTCGATGGGTAGCATGGAAACGAAGTCAATCACGCTACGCAACCTTGACAAGTTTTCGCACATCGGGCTGTTTAGTGGAGCCACGATTGGAAAACAAGTTTTCGAGAACACGGAAGGGTTCAAAGACAAAGTTGAACTCGTGTTCGTTAGCTACGGAAGCAAGGAGGTTGGAGGCGGGCGGACGCGTCGTGGTGGCAATCCCGCCGAGTCAGTGAAGCAATTAAAGGAGATGGGAATCGATGCCCACTACTACCTGTCTCCCGAAACCGCCCACGAATGGCAGACTTGGCGACGCAGTTTGAAAGAATTCGCGCCTCTGTTGTTTCAGCCTGAGGACAGCCTGTTAGGCGACTGGAAGGTCGACTTTGATACTCAAATCGGCGTCCAAAGCTATGCAATGACCTTTGGCAAGGAAAGCGGCGAACTCTCCGCAACGGCGAGAGCTGAAGTCAATGGTCGCTCACGCGACGTTACCTTTGAGCAGGTCAAACGGACCGGCGATACCATCTCGTTCGTCGAAAACCTGAATTTTGGTGGAAACGAAATTCGTATTGAATACGAGGGGCAGATCGACGGCGACACGATCCTGTTTTCGCGAAAGGTAGGCGACTTCGCAACGGAGAAAGCAACGGCGAAGAAATCGAAATCCGTTGACGACTTGGTCTCCGAAAACGTAAAGGAATCAATGCAGCGTCGGGCCGATGCTCAGCGACAACAGGCCGTCGCAATGGCCGACTCGGTCGACCCAAACTTCCACATTTATCTCTGCTTCGGCCAATCCAACATGGATAGCGGCGGGCGGATGAATGACGCTGACCGTGACGTTCCCGAGCGTCTGCTGGTGATGGCCGACTTTGACAACGATCAAAGGGGCTGGCAGAAAGGAAATTGGTACCACGCCGTTCCACCGCTGGCCGCGCGAGGGCGAGGCATTTGCATGGTCGATTCATTCGGCAAAGTGATGGTTCATTCGCTTCCAGACGACGTCCGCGTTGGAATCATCAAGGTTTGTGTGCCCGGATGCAAAATCGAAATGTATCAGAAGCAGTCGTTTCAGTCTTATATCGACGGCGAGAGAGACTGGTTGAAAAACATCGTCAAAGCCTACGAGGGAAATCCTTATCAGTACCTTGTCGACATGGCCAGAGAGGCGAAGAAGCACGGCGTCATCAAAGGAATTCTTCTCCATCAGGGCGAATCCAACACCGGGGACAAAGAGTGGCCCGAGAAAGTCAAGTCCGTCTATGACGACTTGATGAAGGACCTCGATTTAGATCCAAGCGAGGTGCCTCTGTTGGCCGGAGAGATGGTGCACGCTGATCAGGGAGGCCGATGTGCAAGTCACAACGCGATCATCGCGACCTTACCGGAATCAATCTCGGGTGCTCGGGTGATATCGTCAGCAGGTTTGCCGACCGACGACAAACTGCATTTTAACCCGGAAGGCTCTCGCGAGTTTGGTAAGAGATATGCTGTTGCAATGCTCTCACTGTTGGCTTCAGAGAGCGTTGTTGCCGAATAAGCCATCTCGCCCATAGATCACTGCAACTTCCCAAACCACATCGGATATCGCCGTATGTTATTTCAATCGATTGTTTTCTTTTGCTGCATCGCGTTGTCCGCCACGTTCACGCTGGGCCAAGAAAATACTTCGCCAAAGCAAAGCTCCGAAAGTTTGACAGGCACGTGGCATTGCCAATTCGATTCACCGTTCGGGTTGCAGACTTACCACCTCCATGTTGCGATTAATGACGCCGGCGATGCAACAGCGCACGCGGAAGTAGATGCTCGCGACGAAGTGCGGAAAGTCGAGTTCGTCAATGTGAAGGTCGACAACGATTCACTCAGCTTTGCGGAGGTACGGCAGTTCGGCGACCAAGTGTTTCGTATTGAGTACAGCGGCGAACGCAAAAAAAAGGACCTCGCGATAACGAGGTCGTTTGGAGAGCGGGGCGGCCAGAAGTCGCTTGCCACGCGTGAGCTTCCCAAGCCACCACCGAAAGAAGATCCTGCTCCGGTGGTCGAAGTCAAAATCGATCGCCTTATCAAGGACGCATTCAAAGACTCGTTCTTGGTCGGCATGGCCGGTGACCTTCCTTCGCGTTATTCAGAGGAGGAGTTGAAACTAGCGGCAGAGCATTTCGCCGCGATCACTCCCGAAAACTGCATGAAGCCCGAGCGAGTTCACCCGGCCGAAGATCGTTGGGATTTTGAGCGGACCGATGCTTTGGTGCAGTGGGCCGAAAAGAACGACATGACCATCCACGGCCACACCTTGGTTTGGCATGCGCAGACGCCCAATTGGTTCTTCGAGGGGCGTGATCCCGAGACGGTCAAGCGGCGGATGAAACAACATATTGAAACGCTTGCGGGACGGTACAAAGGGAAGTTGCAGAGTTGGGATGTGGTCAATGAAGCCATCAACGATGGTGGGAACTCTGAAACCGCGAAGACAGAGAATCTACGCAACTCGGATTGGTTGCAAACGCTCGGCCCCGAGTTTCTCACTTTGGCATTCAAGTTTGCTCGACAGGCAGATCCCGATGCTGTGCTCTACTACAACGACTACAACATCGAATCGGGACCCAAGCATGCAAGTTCGATGGTGCTGCTTGAACGACTGGTTGCCGATGGTGCTCCCATCGATGCCGTCGGCATACAAGGGCATTGGCGAAGCGGGCGGGTTCCTTTCGAAGACATCGAAAAAGCGATCACCGACTATGCATCGCTTGGACTGAAAGTCAGTATCACGGAACTCGACGTTACAATCCGTGGTGAATCCGGCGGACAATTCGGAAGACGACGGTTTCGAAGTTCTACACCTCCTTCACTCAACGATTTGAATGCCCAAGCTGATGACTATGCCCGCCTGTTTGCGATCTTCAAAAAGCACGAAGACGTCATCGAACGCGTTACTTTCTGGGGCTTGAACGATCGACGAACTTGGCGGTGGGGGCAACATCCGCTTCTCTTTGACGGTAACAACAATCCTAAGCCAGCGTATGCCAGTATTGTGGCGTTGGCAGATAGCGATGACGATGCTGCCAAGAAAGCCCCCGAACCGCCCAAGAACGTGAAGATTGAAGACGGTGGTCAGGGTGATTATTCAGCGATCGTAACGGAAGCACCAACACTTGCAGGAATGACGATTTATCGCCCGGAGGATTTGTCTGCTTTTGCAGGCGAAAAGAAGCTGCCAGTACTTCTATGGGGAAATGGAGCGTGTGCGAACACGACGGAGGAACACAAGAACTTTCTCAGCGAGATTGCATCGCACGGATTCATTGTTCTCGGCATTGGACCGCTGGATCAGTTGCAACAGCGAAACGAGACATCTCGTCAGCGGACGAATTCTTCTCAATTGGTTGCTGCCTTGGACTGGATTATCGCACAGGACACCGATGAAAACAGCATCTACTGCGGAAAGATTGATACGACCAAAGTCGCCGCGATGGGAATGTCATGTGGTGGACTGCAAGCCATCGAAATCTCGGACGATCCCCGAGTCACAACGACGGTTGTTTGCAACAGTGGCGTATTACCCTCTCGCTCACCGATGGCTGCGATGCCGATCCTGACGAAGGAAGACCTCAAAAAGTTTCACGGTCCCGTCCTGTACATTATGGGCGGCCCTTCCGACATCGCCTACAAGAACGCGATGGACGATTTTTCCCGAGTCGATCATGTGCCCATCGTAATGACCAACTTAGACGTCGGGCACGAAGGAACCTACCGTCAGCCGCACGGCGGCGAATACTCCTCCGTTGCCCTCGCTTGGCTCAACTGGCAGCTCAAAGACGATAAGGCTTCCGCGAAGATGTTCGTTGGCGACGATAGTCAATTGAAACGCAATCCGGATTGGACGATCGACACGAAGAACTTGGAACAGTAGCCCGCATCAATCTGAATGATCATGCAGCGTTATGAGCAGGAATCTGGGCCTGCTTCATTACTATTCAGGCGGCATGCCGCAGCTGCAGAATCTGCTAGACCGACCGACTTATCGGATACTCCACAATCTGATTGGGCGGTCCTAGATCCGACGTTGGCATTCCCTCGAATAGACCATTTAAGTACTGGAGTCATCTGTGAAAAATCGAAATACAAGAATCGTAGACTTTCGCTTGTTTAGAAAGGTCAAGACAACTTTGTACTGTGTGTCGTTATCGTCAGCGTGCTTTCTCTCAATACTTGCGCCAGCAATAGCTCAGGAAGCGGCAAGTCCAAATGCACCGGAGCAAAACACTCCGAGAGATGCCATGACGTCGATCGAAATCCCCGCACAGCCCAACGCCATCGAGTTGGGAACTGGTCCATTGCCCGGCGCCGAAACGCCCGAGTCCTGGCACAGTCAATACGGTAGCAAGTTCGCGCGCAACGTTACTGTGGCCACGTTGACTCCCTTTCTACCTGATCCTGGGAAGGCGACCGGCGCGGCTGTGATTGTTGCACCAGGAGGAGGTTTCAGGACGTTGTCAATGGAAAATGAAGGTTGGCAGGTCGCCGAGGCGCTCGCCGCCAAAGGCGTGGCGGCTTTTGTGCTCAAGTATCGTCTTAACCAGACTGCTGCGGATCTAAATGAGTTCGCAGATCCTACTCGCCCCCGGCCTAGGAGTGGGCCGCGGTCAGGGCGTCCGACACCGACAGAGATGACCGCTCGTATTGCACCGCAAGTCGCCGATGCGAACGCCGCTTTCGCGCTCATTCGCGAGAATTCCGAGAAATGGCATGTGGATCCAGACCGCATCGGCATGATCGGATTCTCTGCTGGCGCGATGCTCACCATGACAACAACGCTGAGCGAAGGGGAAAGCAAGCCCGCATTCATCGCCAGCATCTATGGCGGACTGAATGCGGTTGAAGTTCCCGCCGATGCACCGCCCCTATTCGTTGCTATTGCAGCCGATGACCCACTTTTCCCTGTTGGCTTTGGCCTGATTGAGAACTGGCGTAAAGCAAATCGCGCTGTTGAATTGCATTACTACGAACAAGGCGGGCACGGCTTTGGCATGTACCAGAAATCCACTACCAGCACCGGATGGTTCGATGCCTATGTACGATGGCTCGGAATGCATGGTTATCTGAAGCCGGCGAGCTAGGACTTAGATATTAGGTGCCAGCGGCTGGCTTAACTTCAGTCAATAGCGAGTGGTGGCTGGGGAAGCCCGGACGCCCCTGGAACGATCACCGCGACACCTTTTCTTCCCCTTTCTCTTCCCCAAAACGGTACCGGACACCTTTTTTCTACCCGGACACAGCCTCCTGCACAAACCTGACCACAGCAACTGCCTCCCCGCTATGATGCGGACTACATTGCCCAGTGGGACAAGTATTCGATCGACGCCTACTTCCGTCGATCAGGATGGAACCGTTCCATAGCGACGACTGATGTCGCCTCGCAACCTCTGATCGCCGATGACTAATCGGCTGCCGATAGTCCCGGCAACTTGACCCTCACCCGAGCAGAAGCAACGTTGTTCGATGAATGGATCCCGGTTTCATTGCTTTTCGTGGTTGCACAACAGTATGGAGTGTCCTCACTTTCACAAACCGTCGCTGAGTAGCCTTACAATTGTCCGGCCTAAGCCCACTTTTGCTCTAAGAATCTTTTTCCTGTTATCACGCAGTATCCGCGCCCCAATTACGGCGTGACAGCGATTGATAAGAATGAGGACCATTGTTGATGACTATGAACGAGGATGAAATCCGATGCCTTCTGGCACTCGCCACAGCGGGTGACGACTCAGCTTTGGGCCAACTTCTCGAGCAATATCGGCCTTTGTTAACCCGGATGACCCAACAGCAGTTACCCAACGACCTCCAGCCTCGTGTCGGAAATTCCGATGCGGTCCAAGTGTCGTGCCTATCGGCGATCCGCAGCATCAAGAATTTCGATGGAAATGATCCGGCCGAGTTCATCGCTTGGCTGACGAAGCTACATCACGACAATTTGCAAGACATTCGCCGCGATCACATCGACCGTGACAAGCGATCCACCCGCCGCGAAACCTCCGGTTCCAACCTTGTCTTTCGCGATGAACGGCAACAAACCGGATCAGCATGGACGATCCAGAGAGAGGACCGCCAAGCGGTGTTGGACGCACTCGACGCTCTCCCTGAAAACCAAGCACAGGTCATTCGAATGCGGCATATGGACGGCATGAAATTGAAGGAAATCGCTGAGGTTGTCGACCGAAGCCCTGCGGCCGTTGCGGGTCTTTTGAAACGCGGACTGAAAACGCTCCGAGAACACTTTGACGGCACGAACTCATCAAAGACGCAATGAACAATCCACCGCAAGACTCCGCTGGACAAAGCCAGCTCGACATCTTGATCGCTGAGTACATCAGCCAGCTCGACGACAGTGTCGAAGTGAATGTCAAAGAGTTTCTCAAGCCTTATCCTGAGCTCGCTGACGAATTCCATGCTTATCTGCGCAACGCCGAACTTGCGGATGTGATCGCGACGGAGCAGAGCCAACCCGAAGCGGAGGCTTCACAAGACACGACGCCGTCCATGGCGGTCGACGAAACACACGCCACCCGTCCGAATCGACCCGAGTATGATGCTTCTCGCACATTGGATTCGAGCCATTCGGTCGCTGCGGAACTGGACGATCGACTTCCTCGCCCGTTCGGAAAGTACACGCTTGAGCGACTACTGGGACGCGGCGCAATGGGTTGTGTTTATCTGGCGGAAGATCCGGAACTGAAACGCAAGATTGCAATCAAAATTCCCAAGTTCTCCGGCGACGCTGATTCCAGCACCATGTTGGAGCGTTTCGCTCGCGAGGCTCGTTCGGCCGCCGCGATCGAGCATCCTAACATCTGTCCGGTTTATGAAGTTGGCCAACATGAAGGGCAATCCTTCATCGCCATGATGTTGGTCACCGGCAAACCGCTCGGTGAATTGATTCGAGGTACCAACGGACTGAGTCCTCGCGTAGCGATCAACTTCATTCGCAAGATCACCTTGGCGTTGGCCTAAGCCCACGATCGCGGCATCATCCACCGCGACCTGAAGCCAAGCAACGTGATGATCAATCAGCGGAATGAGCCGATTGTCATGGACTTTGGACTCGCTCGCGAAATCAATAACGACGGCGAAGAAAAGCTTACACAAGACGGAACGATCATCGGCACTCCGACGTACATGTCACCCGAACAGGTCGACGGGGTGCAAAGCAAAGTCAAGGCCGCCAGCGATATCTATAGCCTCGGTGTTGTCTTTTACGAGCTGCTAACCGGCCAAATCCCTTTCCAGGGAACAATCCTCTCGGTCATGCACCAGATCGCAACCAAGCCACCACGCCGACCGACGACCATTCGCTCGGATCTTTCACCGGCGATTGAAGAAGTCTGTTTGAAGATGATGGCCAAGCAACCCGGCCAACGATACAAGTCCATGCACGAAGTGGCAGAAACGCTGGCGGCCTTGTTGCGAGGTGGTGACCAAACCGTTGTCACCACGACACCGCTCACTGGCGATCAACTCAAGGCGCAGGCCGACCAAGTTCACTCCTTGATCAAAGCATCGAATTGGCCTGCAGCTGAACAATTGCTTGTCCAGATGGAATCCAATGAATCACCGATCGCGGCCAACTACGCGGCATGGGCGACCGAGCAATTAGTCACGGTGCGTGAGACATTGAACCAGAAGCGGATTCAAGGAAACGCGGCTTTCCAACAAGCCCAGTCTAGGATGAAGCGGCACGACTACGTTGGTGCAATGGAGCTAATTTCAAGCACACCGAAGTCAGTACGAACGCCTGCAGCAAATACGCTGCTGAAAAACGCGATTGAAGCTCAAACGCAAGTCGACGCTTTATTCAAGCAAATCTACCGTAACCTAAGCAACGGCCGGCTAAGTGAAACGCTTCCACATTTGCAGCGACTTCTCGAACTCAAGCCTGACGACCTGGTCGCCCAGCACTTGTTTCGCAAATACAAATGGCAGTCGCGGTTCGGGGCACCCGCTGGTTGGCTCGCCGACGCCTTCGCTCCCACACAATTGCAAGTCACTCGCCCTACTTACGAAGAACCGTTCCTAAGAAAATGGATCGGGATCGCCACTCTCGTCTTTGGCCTCTTCGCGATCGCGACCGCCGCAGCCGTCACGATCTACATCAACCAAAACGGCAAGCAGAGAGTAGCGACCAGGGGGACTGATGAAAGGCTCGAAGGTGGCGACACCGAAACAGCAATGGAAAACGAATCTCCGTTGCCACGAGAGAAGTCACAGGCGACTTCCCATGGTGCGTCCGAACCCCATGCTGAAATTGGAAAAGCGAAAAGCGCCCCTAGCCCCATCGTTTCTCCAGGTCTCCTCGCGGAGGATTCCGAAGCCAACGACTCCCGCAACCTTTCGTTCGATGACGCGCAATACTTGGGAGTGTTAAAAGGCCAGAATGGCCCCTTGTGGTCACCGGCCTTTAGCCACGATAGCAAGATGATCGTGGGTGTGAGTGAACCCAAACAAGAGATTTACGTTTGGGACACGCAGACTGGCGAACAGCTTCATGCCGTCCGTCTCGAGAATGCTCAAGCTGCAAGAACGGCGTTGTCGGCAAATAATCGGCTGTTCGTCCCTACACACGCGTCGTTAAAGATTATTGATCTTGCGACAATGAAAACCAGGGAGTCATTAGAGTATCCGAGGACTTTTAATTGCAATGCTGCCGTTTCACCGGATGGACGCTACCTGGCAATGGTTTCAAGCAGACAGCCCGCCAGAATTTGGACGCAGAGAGCAGACGGCGCGTATCAATTGGCTCACATCATTCCCAGACAGAGTTATGGACACACCGTTGCCTACATTCACGATCCACCACGTTTTCTGATCGCCGGATCAGAAAAACCATTCGAGATTGTCTCGCTGGGCGAAAAAATCAAATCGGCAACGTTGCCTCACCCCGAGTTGTCGCAAAGCTTTTGTTTTAATCTTCGAATTTCATCCGATCATAAGAGTTTCCTCCAGCATCCGGGGGGAGAAAAATGGTACGTTCGATCCGTCAAGAGTGGTGACATCCTTCGCACCTTGCGAATCGATGCAGAACGACTCGAGTTGCATCCAGACGAGAAGCACCTTCTTGGAGTTGTAGATGGACTGGGACTCGGCATCTTTAGCATTCAGAGTAGCGAGCTCGTCTCGCTTCTCCCGCTTCCTAAGGAAGCCGTCGGAATTACGCCACGCTGGCGGACAGCCGTATCCCCAAACGGCCGATACGCCGTCACCACCGGCATTGGATATGATGATCCAGATTCGCCAGAAAAGAAGTACATCAACGTTGATAGTTCGGTTCACTTGTGGGAGCTCCCAAGTGTGATGTGGCTAGAGGCAGAGGAGCGAGGAAGTGCCTCTGACATGAATGGCGATTCTACAAAACAACCCAGCGTTCCTCCGCTAAATGTCCCAAGTCTTGAATCGAGAGACACACAACCCTCACCAGATCTGTGGCCGTTTGATGCGACTGAAGCGAAGCGACGACAGGAAGCTGCTGCTAAAGATCTTGGAATCCCTATTGAATACACCAATTCGATTGGGATGAAGTTTCGGCTGATTCCGGCAGGTGAGTTCTTGATGGGATCGCCCGAATCGGAGGCCAATCGAAAAAGTGACGAGCAACAACATCATGTTCGAATCACCAAACCATTTTACTTGGGTGTGACAGAAGTAACCCAGGGCCAATGGGTGGAAGTCATGTCGACCGCAAGTTGGAAGAGACGCTTGCTTGCTTCGGGGTTGATGAACATTGCTGTAGGAACGATCTACAAAAACGACGCATTGACGTTTTGTAAGAAGCTAAGTCGTAAGGACGAGAGTTACCGTTTGCCGACCGAAGCAGAGTGGGAGTACGCGTGTCGCGCGGGAACAGCAACGGCTTATCATTTCGGGGACGACCCTGCGTTACTTAATCAGTACGGGCATGTAAAATCGACCGGGTACAACAGCGACTACCGATACATCCACAGCTTTTCACACCCCGTTGGAACGAAGAAACCAAACCCCTTTGGCATCTTTGATATGTACGGGAACGCCCAAGAATACTGCAGTGACCTCTACAGCAAGACTTACTACGTCGAGTCTGAATTGGTAAATCCTTCTGGCCCGAAAACAGGCGGCGTGGTTCTACGTGGAGGTGACCGAAAGAAAGACGCATCGACTTATCGATCCGCGGCTCGTTCGACACGCCCCCAAGCTGCTTCGAAGTTCTCCGGAGGATTCCCCTACATGCGCAACGGTGGCTATACCTCGGGTGACCAAAGGGGCTTTCGCCTTGTTCTTGAGGTCAAGAAGGTATCCGACGGCGTCGCGAGTCCCAAGGATCCAAAATAGGGTTTAGGTTTTCCATCTGATTCCGAATCAATCGACCACTCGTGCAACAGCAACCCTACATGTTTCATCATTCCAACACTTCAATGGCTGGACTTATTGTCAGTCAGGGCCGTGATACGGGGCGCTGCATCTACGGCGGGTTTTCCAACTCCATCTCTCTTGGAAGATCGCCCGAATGCGATTTCCAACTTCACGATCCTGCCGTTTCGCGGGTGCACTGTCATTTGCAAACCATCGATGGCACCACCCTGCTTCGAGATGCCGATAGCCGTTGGGGGACGTTCGTCAATGGATTGCAGGTCGAAGAGCGGATGCTGGCCATCGGGGATCGAGTGCTTGTTGGTGAAACCGAATTGCTGGTCACCCACAGTGATACCGAGGCGAACAGGTCGACGGTCTTTCCCTTAGGGCGCAACCACACGGCGACACGGACGACGAATCACGTCGCGAAATCGCAAACCGCTTCAGAAGACGCCCTTCGTGATGACGAGCAAGTTCTTGCGCTACTGGGAAACTCGTATCTGAACTACGAACTGATTCGCCTCATCGCAACGTCAGCCACCGGAGCCACGTTTGAAGCTCTCGACACGGTGAGCAATCAAGTGGTTGCGTTAAAAATATTCTGGCCACAGCTACTCATTCGCCCGAACGAGCGAACACGCTTTGTACGAGCAATGAAATCAGCGATCGAGGTGAATCATCCCAAAGTCGTCCGTGTTCTCAATGCTGGCCGACACCGCGGTACTTGCTTCACAGCAAGCGAATTGGTCATCGGTGAATCGGTGTCGGCTCTGATCGGGCGGATAGGCATCTGCGGCATGCTGGATTGGCGACGCGTGTTGCGGATTGGAATCGATGCGGCCGAAGCACTGACCGCCGCTCACGCCCATGGACTTCTACATCGCAATATAACGCCCCGCAATTTGCTCATTCGCACACAAGACGACACCGTCAAACTGAACGATCTGGTCATTGCGAAAGCAGTCAACTCAACCCACGGAGAAAAACTCACGATAGCTGGCGAATTGCTAGGCGACCTGCTCTACATGTCGCCCGAACAGTTGACCAGTGAACGACCACTCGACGCACGCAGTGACATCTATAGTCTCGGTGCGTCACTGTACGCGATGCTGACCGGACGACCGCCTTTAGAAGGTCGCAACCGCAACGAAACGATGCAGTGGATCGAAGTCGAAAAACCACAACCGCCAACTACCCATCACCTGTCTGTTTCACCGCTCTTTGAGGGTGCAGTGATGCGAATGTTGGAGAAGCGCCCTGACGACCGGCACCCCAGCGCAGCCGAATTGCTTCGTGAATTTCAACGGGTGGCGCAATACGAGAACGTCTCGGTCTAGCAAAGTGCTGCAGAGTCTGTAGCCGGTGTCAGGTTTTGGTCTTCGGTTTTCAGCTTCTCTCGTCTCGCATATTGCCGCGAGAACTGAAGATTGAGGGAGAGTTCGGGTAGGGCGAGTGCTCGTCACGCACGATCCACCTAATACCCACAAACAAGCGTGGAGATGCGTGGTGAGCACGCACCGAACTTGTCTTTGGAACTCTATCAATGCGATTGGGTGTGTCACTCCGAACGCAGGTTAGAGCCGCCTTCGACCCGAGCTAACTGCTAGGACGTTGGCCCAATTAAAGGTGGCCCAATTAAAGGTGGCCGGTACCGTTTGTTCACCATCGTTTGATCAGGGGCGCTTGCGATCTTGATTGACGCGTGTTCGCAATGGTCGCTGAACTGCGTCGCGGTGGTTAAGTGGACGTGGTTATGTGGCGGTGGTTATGTGGCGGTGGTTATGTGGCGGTGGTTATGTGGACGTGGTTATGTGGACGTAGTTAAGTGGAAGTGGAGTAATCGCTTGGATCGTTGTGACGTGAAATGCGGATGGTTGGCGGTTTGCTGTAGTGCCATTGCGGTGGGCACTCGCGTGCGCAAGATCTATGCAGTTGCCAAGGCGAGGGTGTCTGCTTCTAGCGGTTGAAGGAAATCCAGCGATTTTTTGCGACAAATATTCATCTTGATGGCTTCCTGGGTGCCGTCGGCACACTCATGGAATTCCCTGGGAATGATGACGATATTTGGTCGGAATGCCTCAAGTTGCGTTGGTGAGTGACCGCAACGAATCGCAATGGATTGGTGAAGAAAAGGTGTGGTGAAGAAAAGGTGTCCGGTACCGGGTGAAGAAAAGGTGTCCGGTACCGTTTGTTCACCATCGTTTGATGAGGGGCGCTCGCGATCTTGATTGACGCGTGTTCGCAATGGTCGCTGAACTGCGTCGCGGTGGTTAAGTGGCGGTGGTTATGTGGACGTGGTTAAGTGGAGGTGGAGTAATCGCTTGGATCGTTGTGACGTGAAATGCGGATGGTTGGCGGTTTGCTGTAGTGCCATTGCGGTGGGCACTCGCGTGCGCAAGATCTATGCAGTTGCCAGGGCGAGGGTGTCTGCTTCTAGCGGTTGAAGGAAATCAATCGATTTTTTGCGACAGATATTCATCTTGATGGCTTCCTGGGTGCCGTCGGCACACTCATGGAATTCCCTGGGAATTATGACGATATTTGGTCGGAATGCCTCAAGTTGCGTTGGTGAGTGACCGCAACGAATCGCAATGGATTGGATCTTGCGTCGCTGGGTATCCGGGGACGGGCCCGACGTTTGCGTTTAAAGAAGGCTCCCGCACTCGGGGTCAACCTGAGCTGAGACTCGCTTGAGTTTGAAGCTGGTTCCCCGCCCATTTTCTATCAGGAGTCTCCCGTGAGTACGACACTTACTCCGCCGGCAAAGTCTGGCCAAGCATTCTCAGGTTCAGCGTCCGGCACCAACCATGCCAACGGTGCCGGGTCGCCTCGCCAATCCGCTCTGGCCGCCGCAATCAACTACGCGATTTCTTCGCCGCCGGTAGACTTTGAAGACGTTCCGCCGCAGGAATACTACGCGGCCAACGTGTTTACCAAGTCAGTGATGAAAGATCGGTTGCCCAAGTCGGTCTACAAGTCGTTGATGATGACGATCGAATCAGGCGAGAAGCTTGACCCATCATCCGCTGACATTGTCGCTTCGGCGATGAAGGATTGGGCTGTCGAGAAAGGTGCCACTCACTACGCGCACATCTTTTACCCACTCACCGGATCAACCGCCGAAAAGCACGACAGCTTTCTGTCGCCGACAAGTGACGGCAGCACGCTGAGTGAATTCAGCGGCAAACAACTCGTGCAGGGTGAACCGGACGGATCGAGTTTTCCAACCGGCGGAATTCGTGTGACGTCGCAAGCGCGTGGCTACACGATTTGGGACGTCACCAGTCCCGCCTACATTCTTGAAAATCCCAACGGGACGACGCTTTGTATTCCCACGGCGTTTGTTTCTTGGTCTGGCGAAGCGTTGGACAAGAAGACGCCGGTGCTTCGTTCGATGCAAGCACTTAACTTGCAAGCTCAGCGTGTATTGAAGCTGTTTGGTCACGCCGATGGTGCCTTCGTTGCCTCGACGGCTGGTCCCGAGCAGGAATACTTCCTGATCGATCGTCACTTCTACTTCGCTCGTACCGATCTGGTCACTGCCGGGCGAACCCTGTTTGGATGTAAGCCACCCAAGGGACAAGAGTTCGACGATCACTACTTTGGCCACATCCCTGAACGCGTGCTGGCTTTCATGTTGGATGCCGAACGGCAGTTGTTCAAGCTTGGGATTCCGGTCAAGACACGGCACAACGAAGTCGCGCCAGGGCAATTCGAAGTTGCGCCGGTGTTTGAATCCGCGAACTTGGCGGCCGATCACCAGCAGCAAATGATGAGCACGTTGACCAAGACGGCTGAGAAATACGGCATGGCTTGCTTGATGCATGAGAAGCCGTTTGCAGGCGTGAACGGATCTGGCAAACATGTCAATTGGTCGTTGGGCAGTAGTTCGCAAGGCAACATGCTCGACCCCGGAGAAACACCTCATGAGAATGCACAGTTTCTCGTTTTTTGTGCTGCCGTGATTCGAGCGGTCTATCGACATCAAGGATTGCTGCGAGCGGTCGTTGCGTCCGCTGGCAACGATCATCGACTCGGCGCCAACGAAGCTCCTCCGGCGATCATCTCTATTTTCTTGGGTGACCAGTTGACTGATGTGTTTAACCAGATCAAGAACGGGGGCGCAAGCTCGTCGATCAAATCGGGAACCTTGACCGTGGGAGTCGATGTACTGCCTCCATTGCCAAAGGATTCGGGAGATCGAAATCGCACTAGCCCGTTTGCGTTCACCGGAAACCGATTCGAGTTTCGCGCGGTCGGTTCCGAGCAATCCATCGCCGGTCCGTTGGTGGCGATGAACACCATCATCGCGGAGTCGGTGGATTACTGCGCAACGAAACTCGAAGAGGCGACGCAGGGAGATCCGGATGCTCTTAACGAAGCGATCCAGTCTCTGCTGACTGAGATCATCACCGAATGTTCAAGTGTTCTGTTTGATGGCGACGGGTATTCCCAAGAGTGGCACGAAGAGGCCGCTCGTCGCGGGTTGAAGAATCTGCCAACCGCTGCCGATGCGTTTCCCGAATTGGTGAAGCCAGTAGTCGAAGACTTGTTCGAGAAGTACGGCGTGTTGTCTAAGCGTGAATTGCATAGTCGCTTTGAGACGTATCAAGAACAGTACTGTTTAAAGGTGGACGTTGAAGCCAACCTGGTAATCAGCATGGCCAAACGCCAGATTTTCCCAGCGGCGATCCGTTACCAGTCGGAATTGGCGTCCACGTGTGCGAACCTGAAGTTGGTCGGGTACGAGTTTGATACCGACACCTTGGACTCGTTGACTTCGCTCGTCAAAGCGTTGCAAGACAGCGTAGCGGCGCTCGAGTACGCGGTAGCCGATGAGCAGGCTAGCACGATGGCCGACGAAGTACGTCATCGCTGTGACGTGGTGTTGCCGTCGATGCTGGCCGTTCGTCAGTGTGTCGATGCCTTGGAAGGCGTTGTGGCTGACGATTTGTGGCCGCTGCCGACTTACCAGGAAATGCTATTCATCAAATAGCGTTCGCAAATTGGCCTGATGTGCACGACGGGCCTAATGTGCACGACTTGCTGCGGCGGCTTTTCGTCGTCGCACCTCAATCGCGAACAGTCCCATGCACCCGAGCAGTGCCAGCAAACTCGGTTCAGGCACTGCTGCTGCGTTAATGGTTCCGTTGAGCGTTAGGTCAGCGGTGCCATTGGTGCCGAATGCTTGGCCGATGCCGATGCGGGTCATGGGATTGGCACCGGAGTTGTGAACATAGATTCGGAATTCGGCGATGTCTCCTGCGGCAACGTTTTGCAGTCCGCTCGCGCCCGAGAAGTCAAAGGTGCCCGTTCCGGTGATCAATCCTGCAGCCGCCGCGGTACCGCTGATGCTGTCGATCACGTCAGTGCTGGTGAAACCGGTAAGGCTTGATAGAAGCGAAAACTCCGCCTTGGCGGGTTGAACGTTCGCTTGGATCAAGTACGGGCTAGCAACCATGAGGTAGCAACCAGGTGGCAACCGGTGAGCAAAACTGGGTGAGCAAACACGAATCGTCCAGAAGCGAACGCAAACGGATGAGGTGTGTACATCGTTTCAGCGGTGCGTTCGACTTGGAATCGCCCAACGCCGGGACCGTCGAGTTCTACCCTTGAGACGCTCGATCAGGAGTTTTCTGATACGATTCTCACGTCGGCCGAACCGTTATCGGGAAAAGGCTAATCGCAAACCAAGAAACGGGGCCGGCGCTCGAAAGACCTACATTGATCAACATTATCAGTCTTCGATTTTGCTCCGAGAATGGCGTCCCGATGAAAAAATCCTCTGTCTTTGCCCTCCACGTTGGCACCGTTTGGTTGGCATTAAGTTCGGTGGGATGTGGGCTGATAGCAAGCATGGTGGCTGAAACGGCGAAACGGACCGAGTCAATCGAAGTTCCGTTGCCCGAGTCTGGCAAGTGCGTCATCAAGACGGTCAACGGCGGAATTGAGTGCCTTTGGTCAGACGTCGATGCGATCGAGGTTCAGGCGGTGGTCCATGGTCGAGGCCGTACGATCGAAGCAGCCCAAGAGAATCTTGATCTGATTGAATTGCAAACGGGCGTCAACGACGGCGAAGCGTTCATTCGCGTTGCGGTTCCCATTGGGATTAGTGGCGGAGCGTCGTTGGTGGTCACGTTGCCTAAGTCGTTAGAGGTCGAGGCAACTTCGACCAATGGAGCGATCCGGACAGACGGAATCGTGGGGGGAATGACGGCCAAGACGAGCAACGGCAAGATCGAAATCAAGAATGCGAAAGGTGTCGTGCATGCCAACTCGTCCAACGGCAATATCACCGTTGACGGAGATCATTTGAAGGACCTGCAGGTTCAAACCAGCAATGGCAGGGTGGAGGTTTCGGGAAACCTCGAGCCTGGTGATCACTCGGTGAATACAAGCAATGGAGCGATTCATGTTAGACTGTTCGAAGGAGCGTCGCCGGAGGGGGCGACGAGTGTGACCGCAACGACGAGCAACGGTAAAGTTATCGTTAACGGATCGAAAGTGAAATCGGGATCGAGCCATCAACTCGCAGAAGGCAAGACCGCTGCGACGCTGCGGCTCACCACCAGCAACGGTTCGATTGATGTATCCTCGGTACCGAGCGAACTTGCAAACTCAGAAACCGCTGACAACGCTGACAACGCAGATCATTCGAAGTCGCTCGCCCCTGCTCCCGACGCTCCTGCGCCGCCGGCTACTCCTTCGGTTGTAGCGGAATAGATCAGCATTGAGCGAATCCAGCGGAATTGTTGAGCTTCAAGGCGTCAGCAAACGATACGGCAACATCGACGCGCTGCGTGATGTGTCGCTGAACATTCCCAAGGGAGTGACAGGGTTGCTTGGTCCCAACGGGTCGGGCAAGAGTACGTTGATCAAGTCGTTGCTGGGACTGTTGCACGTTCAAACAGGCCACGGTCGGGTGCTCGATTTTCAATGGCCTCGCGATGCCAGGATCATACGCGATCACATTGGCTATCTTCCCGAGGATGATTGCTACGTCGCGGGTCTCGTGGGGATTGAGTCGGTCACGCTGATGGCACGATTATCCGGGCTATCGTCGAAGGAAGGC
This sequence comes from Rubripirellula amarantea, assembly GCF_007859865.1. NCBI lineage: Bacteria > Pseudomonadati > Planctomycetota > Planctomycetia > Pirellulales > Pirellulaceae > Rubripirellula > Rubripirellula amarantea. The sequence continues at coordinate 463,735 of NZ_SJPI01000002.1, forward strand.
CTACGGCGTTCGCACGAAATGATGGACTACTGCGGGTTTGGCGAAGAACGCTACCGCGAAGTGGAATCGTATTCGACCGGCATGCGGCAAAAATTGAAGTTTGCGCAGGCGTTGGTTCATGACCCGCCGCTGTTAATTCTGGATGAGCCGACGACGGGGCTCGATCCCGATCAACGTCTCGCAATGTTGCGTCGGATTCGAAACTTGGCGACCGAGCACTGCAAGTCCGTGATCCTGTCCACTCATATTTTGCCCGATGTTCGAAGTGTTTGTGATCACGTGGTCATCCTGGTCGGCGGAACGGTTCGCGTTGAAAGTTCGCTTGAACAGCTCAGTCGACCCGCGGAACCCACCATGCATGTTTCGACCGTCAACGATCCAACCGATCTCATCTCGCGATTGCAGACTGCGGGATACACCGTTCATCAAGACACCGAAAGTTATGGATTGCGAGTGGAAGGCATTGAGCAGAAAAACGCCAGCAAGATTTGGGAACTGGCGGCTGAGACAAACACGGGCATTCGTCGGCTCGAACCAGCGGTCAATTCGCTCGACCAAATTTTCATGGACGTCGCGACCGGTAGTTCGGTGACGCCTGCGTCGATGGTTGCGGAGGCCGACGATGCCTGTTCATGATCTCGGTTATCGCCCGTGGCGAGGCCAGCGGATGGCTCGTTGGCTAAGGCCATGGGTGGTCGCTCGCAGCAGCATTTCATTGGTTTGGCGACGTCGTTGGTTACGAACAATGTTGATGCTTGCTTGGCTGCCGGTGGTTTTTCCCGCGTTGGGAATTTTTGCGTTCGAGTATTCATCGACAGATCCCGGCATGCAGCGTGCGATTTTCCAGATCGCCCGTGGTCCGCTCAATCAACCTGAGCTTGCTCAGCAGATCATCGAGAATCCTGAAGAGGCCAGGCACCAAGTTTGGTCGTCGTTGATCCTGACGTTTTTTCGGTATCCTCAATTGGTTGCGATGGTAGTGTTGATCGGGTTGATCGCACCGATGTTGGTTTCATACGATCTACGGACGAAAGCTTACTTGATGTACTTTTCGCGGCCGCTATCTCCGTCGCAATACATCCTTGGTAAGTCCGCGGTGATTTGGTTTCTGCTGGCAATGATTGCAACGTTGCCTGCGTTGTTGGTTTATGTGCTCGGAGTGCTGTTGTCGCCCGATCTTTCGGTCGTGATGCAGACATGGGACGTGCCGCTTCGCATTCTTGGTGCGTCGGCGGTCTTGATGATTCCCACAACGGCGCTGGCGATCGCGTATTCGTCGTTGACATCGGAAAGCCGTTACGCCACGTTCGCTTGGTTCGCCACTTGGGCGATGGGGTTCGTTGCTTATCAGGTGCTGACTTCAACGACCGCCGTGGTAGCGTCGGCGGAGCAGAATCGAACGCGGGGAAGACGTCGGTGGGAAAACATAGAGTTCGACGCCGATCGTTACCGATTGCTATCTCCTTACCACACCTTGGGGAAGGTCGAATCTTGGGTGTTCGGTCTGGACACGTCTGCGGCGAGCGTCGTTCCGGCGGTCCTAGTGCTGGTAGCGATCACCGTGATCTCGTTTTGGATGGTCCGTCGTCGAGTCATCGCGAGGCTAAGTGTTTAGTGATGATTGAGTTGAACCATGTCAGCAAGATGTACGGAAACGTCGTCGGAGTTAACGACTTAACGCTCGAGATTCCAACGGGAGCGTTCGGATTGATTGGCCCGAACGGTTCGGGCAAAACGACGCTGATTAACCTACTAATTGGTCATTTCCGTCCGACCTTGGGAACCCTTCGCGTATTCGATTGCGATCCCGCCAGCGATCGTCGTTTGCTCAGGCGGATCGGTCTGTGTCCGGCGTCCGATGTGCTGTACCCCAACGTCTCGGCAATCGAGTGGGTGACCTATCAAGTGAGGCTGCATGGCATTGCCCGAACCGAAAGCCGATCGCTTGCCGAAACGGCTCTTGAAACTGTTGGTATGACGGACGCGATGCATCGACCGATGGGGACGTATTCGTTGGGCATGCGTCAACGAACGAAGATTGCCCAGGCGATCGCGCATGATCCCGATTTGCTGATTCTGGATGAGCCTTACAACGGGCTCGATCCGGTCGGTCGCAACGACATGACACGGTTACTGAAGGAATGGACCGACAACGGACGCGGGTTAATCTTTGCCAGTCATGTGTTGCAAGAGATCGAATCGGTGACGTCGTCGTTCTTGCTGATCCACGGCGGTCGTCTACTCGCTTCGGGTACGGCTGATGAGATTGAATCGTTGCTGGCGGAGACTCCTCAAGAAATTTGCCTGGTCGGAAACGACGTCGCTAAGTTGATACACCGCTTCGCCGACGTCGATTGGGTGGATGCGATGGATTGGAATCAAACCAAGGACGAATTGCGAGTATCGCTGCGAGAGCCCATGGAGTTCTACGATCGGATCGCAACGTGGATACGTGACGATAGGTTAACCATTTCCCAGTTGCGAACACCCAATGGAAACTTGGAAGCAGTCTTTGAGTCACTGTTGCGCCGACATCGGGGAGAGGCTCCATGAATCGTTTGACGCTTCCTTTGGACATCATGCGGTTTGAGCTTCGTCGCTCGTTCACACCGGGACGAATGGCGATGTGGTTGGTGCTTGTCGCTTTCCCGATCGCAATCGTTGCGGCGATGCGTGGGATCGCCAACGCAGCATTAGCGGACAGAGCCGACCCATCTGATTTCATAGAACCGTTTGGCTTTACGCTCTACTTTTTGGTTCCCGAAGTCACATGCTTGCTAGGGTTGCTACTGTGGGCAACTCCCGCGATCAGTACCGAGATTGAAGGCCAGACCTGGATTTATCTCGCCATGCGTCGGTCCGGCCGGCGAGTGGTCCTGTTTGGAAAGTATTTAACTGCGGTGGCTTGGACCCTGTCGGCGGCATTGATCGCCACGGCGGTCTGCGTCCTTATCATCGGCACGCCCGAGATGATGAAGATGTGGTGGGTGATGAGCGGATTGGTAGTGCTTTCTTGTTTCTCGCACGCCGCCATTTTTCTGCTGATCGGAACCTTCTTTTATCGACGCACAATGGTCAGCGCGGTGGTGTACACGATGGTAGTCGAGTACGGCTTGTCGTTCGTCCCCGCGCTGGTCAACAAGTTCACGATCAACTATCGCTTGCGAGGCTTATTGGCGAACGGAATGGAGTGGGACGATGTGCGTACCAACGCAGAGAACATCTTTGGAACTGAGCCTTCATCGACTCACTTGTTAGTGCTGGCCGCCTTCACGGTGACGATGCTCGGTCTTGCGCTCTATCGAGTCGAACATGCAGAGTATCCGACTCAGCAAGAAGGATGACCGCTGAAACGCGAGCGAGTCATAGGCTGACAACTCGCAAACCGTTTAAGCGAGATGTAACACAGCCAGCGAATCGAGCTCGAGCTACACGGCGGTTGGGACGGCGATCGTCGAACGTTCTTTCAAGAGCTCCTTTTGTTGGCAAGACTGCAGTTGCCAAAGTGGGAACCGGTGCGGGTGGACTAGGGTTGAAGCAATCCGCTCTTGTTTATGCTGACCCGCGGTGACCGACTTCGACGCTGCGTAGGATAGTTTTCGTTCCAAGGTCTCGGCAAGGACGACCAATCCATTCATCGCAACAATCGCCGCGTCAAGCTTTCAGGACGACGAGGTACTGGCCACCGCTCGACGTGATTTGGTGGGTCAAGCTTAGGTTGGGTGATAACCTTGAGATTCGATCAATCAACCATGCAGCCGTTTCTTCGGCGTCGGCTTTGGTCGGGCAGCGAGCCATGGTTTCGCGTCCGCCCTTGCGTTCGAGTCGGTCGGTAGCCGCGATGATGGACGCTGGGTCCACGACGATCAGGTGGTCAGGCCACTTCACGACCGGATCGCTTGTCCCTTTGCCCGTATTGCAACTCTTGTGAGCGAGTCGATCAGGCGGCAAAGCAGACTTGTCTTGTTTCAATTTCTTGGCACGGGCCTTGGTGAGTCGCGAATCTACCGTGGCACTGCGCGGATCATTCGTTGCCATGTCGCGGTCGACCGGTTCATCGCACAACCAACATCGCCACCCATCCGCTTCGCCTACTTCGTCGAGGTGTCCCATCGGTGTTCCTTAGCGCTGTGAAATTCTGCCGCCCCGCGCAGGTGAGCCATGCGGTTGTTTGCGTGGAGCTAAATTCACTCTCGGTTGAGGTGATTCGCAGCAGTCTGGCACAGATTGGGAAAGGCGAGTATCCCGAGCTCAGAATATTGATCACGCAAAAGCGACGCAGCACGGACGGCTTGCGTGCGGGGGACGTCGGGGATATGCTGATGTAGAACATCACGAAGCCTTTACGGAAAACACGCTATGCCATTCTTAATGATCAACCTCGACGACCTTGGCGATTGCCAACGCGGAGTCCGACAATTACGCGAGCGACTGCGGCGTGCCGGTGTTGATCCACAGCCAGGGGACAAAGGCGGCAACAAAACATCTGCGGACAAGCAGGGACCGGCCGCGTTGCCACTAAACCAAAAATTGCATCGCATCAGTCAGCGCGGGGTCTGGCGGTTTATCTCTGGCATCGCCCGACTCGACGAATCCCCTCGTTCGCTCGCTGAACTCGACGAGGCGCTATCGCTGCAGCCCAACAAGATGCGGTCGACGAAAGCCATCTTCGCGAAGCTGGAGAACCGATTCGATATCCGGTTCCTGCGATTGGCTGAAGAAGCGGGCGATGACGAAGCAGGCAATCCTCGCTACATCATGCCCCCGCGGATTCGCAAAGCCGTACGCGAAATGGCGGGTTAGTTCAAAAGCGTTGTCGTTGAAGTTTGTTGCTGAAGATTGAGTACAGGTCGATCGCAGCATGGGCTACTAGCGACGGTGTATGATGTCCCAAGTGGATCCGACTGGCTCCTTGCGTCGCTAGCTAATAGTGCCGGTCGCTTCTATAGACAGTCGCTTACATATGCGCTCGCTCTCATAGACGCTCGCTCACAAAGACGGTCCGCCGCGTGAAGCAAATCGTTCTTCAAAGCCCTGGCGTGACCCGCCGCATTCATTTTGCATCACGGAACGAACGATGAAATTTGCGTTGGTAGTGGTTGTCGGTTTAGGGTTGTCGGCATCTTTCGTAGGAAAGGTGCTTGCCGCTGAGGTTCCGCCGCCCAACGTTGTCGTGATCTACACGGACGATCAAGGTTACGGGGACATCAGTGCAACCAATCCGCGATCCCGGTTTCAAACACCCCATCTTGATCGCTTGGCTGCGGAGGGGATGGTGTTCACCGACGGGCATAGTTCCGATACGGTTTGCACACCGTCGCGGTACTCTTTGCTAACGGGGCGTTACAGTTGGCGGACAACGCTGAAGCGAGGTGTCCTGGGTTCCGATGGTGATTGTTTGATCGCCGAAGATCGAATGACCGTTGCTTCGCTATTTCAAGACAACGGCTACCAAACCGCGATGTTTGGTAAGTGGCACCTGCAGATGCAGTTTCCCGGAACCTTCGGCAAACGTGATTGGACTCAGCCGATCACTGACGGGCCCAACGAGCACGGATTTGACCACTTCTTTGGTATTCCTGCTTCGATGAACTTCGGTGTTCTCGCCTTCGTCGAGAATAGTCATGTGGTTCAACCACCGTCACTTTGGACTCACAAGAAGTCATCGCGCGGGCGAGATACGTTTCGCTTCATGCCCCCGTACGACACGCACCGCCAAAGCAAAACGGACATCGAAGTCGCTCCGTCGTTTCGCGACGACATATGTTTGAAGGTATGCACTGAAAAGACAGTAGAGTTCATCGAAAGACAATCGGGCTCAGCCAAATCCGGTAGCCCGTTTTTTGTGTACTTTGCGTTGAACTCGCCACACTTACCTCACTGCACGTCGCCGGAGTTCATCGGCAAGAGCAAGGTGGGAGCGTACGGTGATTTCATGATGGAAACCGATCACCGAGTAGGCGAAGTGCTCGAAGCGTTGGACCAACATGGTTTGACTGATAACACGCTCGTATTTTTCAGCAGCGACAATGGTGCCGAAAACGGATATGACAAGCGGCTAAAACCTTACGGTCATTCCAGCAAAGGAAACTTCAGAGGTGGCAAGCGTGACATCTACGAGGGAGGTCACCGTGTCCCGTTTTTGATGCGCTGGCCAACCGTGATCAAGGCAGGACGAACCTGCGACGAACCGGTTGGGCAAATTGATTTGTTAGCGACTTGCGCCGACTTACTAGGCGTTGAACTGCCTGATGATGCAGGCGAAGACAGTGTCAGCCTACTACCGGCGATGCGAAGCGACGACTATCCGAAACCACTGCGTGGACCAATGATGCACCACTCGGGAAGCGGCCACTTCGCCATTCGCGAAGGGCGTTGGAAGCTAAATTTGTTTCGCGGTTCAGGCGGAAGTCTTAAGCCAGTTTTTGGTAAGACCAGCCCAGGGGAACAACCGTTTGAGTTGTACGACTTAGAAAAAGACGTCAGCGAAACGAACGACGTATGTGCGCAGCACCCTGACGTTGTTGCGCGACTAACATCAATAGCCACCCAGATTGTTGGGGACGGACGCAGCACACCGGGAAGCCCTCAACTCAACGACGGTCTCAAGCACTGGCCACAACTCACCTGGATTCCCCAGGCAACCGAACCCGCTCAAGTCAAGCAGCACTCGAAGAGGGCTGATTAGATCCTGCATCGAAGCTCGTAGGTCATAAGGGGAAGATCGGCGAGGCTGCGCAAGCTGAGTGGAAGGCTATCGTTCAATCGAGGTCAGTTGAGCAACAATCGCTTGCCTTGAACGTAGTGGAGCGTTAGTATCCCCCTGCCAGGGTGAGTTGTTCGCGCCTACGTCGATGCGTGAGCTGGCTTCCAAATACTTTGTATACCGTAGGTGTGCCATGAATAGTGCTCGCGATCGAAGGTTTTCTCGCTCACTCCATTCATCGCGACGGTCGCGGCAATCACCGCGAATTCGTCTTGCAGCGTTCGAAACGCTTGAACCTCGGAGGCTTTTGGCTGCCGAGATTCTGGATTCCATTGCAGGCGAACCCTCGCTCGCCGCATTCGAAAGTGTTATCCCCGGATCTAATGATCGCTTAACGTATAGCGACGTTTCGTATCGAGGAGATCGAAAAGAACCGGCGCAAGCGGGAATAGAGATATTGGCGATTGTTCAACCCGACAGTGAGTTTCGACTCGTGGAGGTCAAGCATGGAATAGCCAGCAGTCACGCAAGGTTCGAACAAGTTGTTGATGGCATACCAGTGTACGGTTCGTTTGCGTCTGTGCACCTGGGGCGCGATGGAGAAGTGCAAACTCTGCATGTTGATGCGCGGCCGGAGTTGGCGAGCCTGAAAGTAGAGACACCGAAGCTTGACATTGAAAATGCGACCGCGATCGCGATCAATAAGAACGGCGTAATCACCACTCGCTCACCAACTACCGGCAACTTGGTGTGGTATCCGGCAAAGGATGGCGGTGCGATGTTAGCGTGGGAAACTACAATCACGTCCAGTGTGCCGGTAGGCGATTTCCATACAGTGGTCAGCGCCGACACGGGTGAAGTGCTGTTTAAAGAGAATCGAGCTGTATTTGCAACGGGGACTGGAGACGTATTCTTACCCAATCCGTATCAAACCCAAGGCAGTGGTAGCGGACTGGCAGACAATAGCGATGCGAATAGTGCAGCGTTGTCATCACAGCTTGTTTCCGTAACGCTTGAAAGACTTGATGCCGGAACCGGATTGCTTAAAGGTGAATGGGTTGACCTATCGACGTTGAATAGTTCAACACTTGCCGATGTTGACGCCGACGAAGCGACGCGAGTTTACGAGTACGATCGGGATGATCCACGTTTCGAACAAGTGGTGATTTATCACGCGATTGATTCCATTCAAGCGTACATCCACTCGCTTGGGTTTGATGATGACGTCGGGACACCCAACGGCATCCGTGATTTTCCAACGTTGGCTAACGCTCATTGGGACAACGACGATCAATCGTTTTACTCCACAGCGGATGATGCAGTTCACTTTGGCGATGGAGGTGTTGACGATGGCGAGGATGCTGACATCATTGCGCATGAATATGGTCATGCAATTCAACACGACCAAAACTCCAACTGGGGTGGCGGCGAAATGGGGGCGATGGGGGAAGGGTTCGGCGACTATCTAGCCGCAAGTTTTTATGCTGGTGCGGGGGATTCCAACTATCAGTCGAGTGATGAAGCCTGCGTGGGCGAGTGGGACGCGACTTCGTATAGTGGATCAAACCCTCCCTGCCTAAGACGCGTCGATGGCAACAAGATGTACCCCGACGACTTGGTTGGCCAGGTCCACGCCGACGGTGAAATTTGGTCTGCTGCGCTTTGGGAAATCCGCGCTGCCCTTGGAGCGTTGATAACCGACCAGCTCGTGTTGGAGCACCACTTTGCTTTACCCGCAGGTGCCACGATGCCGATTGCTGCGCAGGCGATGCTAACAGCCGACGCCAACTTGAACGGCGGCGTCAACCAAGCGGTGATTCGACAGGTGTTTTTATCACGCGGGATACTGCAAGCCACGCCAGCCGGGATTGTAAGCTTGGATCGTGACACCTATGACGTCGGCGATACGTTAACGATCGAAGTCGCAGATACGGATCTAAGCGGCAGCGGAACCGTCAACGTGGTCGTGACAACCGACGCGGGCGATTCAGAAACGATAACTCTGACGGAATCCGGCGGCACATTTATTGGAACAATAGCTTCGACGTCTGGTGCAATCGTCCAGGACAATGGAAGTTTGGAAGCAGCGGGTGAAGATGTAGTCACGGTCACCTATTCGGATGCCGACGACGGCACTGGCAACCCTGCGGTGGTTGACGATAGCGCTACCTTCTTGGAGTTCGACGTTGTTTTCAACGCTGACTTCTCCAATGAGATTGGAGATCCTGATGACGAAGGATTTGCAATCTCGGGTAGTGCAAACCAGTGGGAGCTTTCGACCGGCCGTGGATCGGACACGGGGCACAGTAGCGACGACAGCTTTTACTTCGGATCTGGCGAAGGTGCGACCGGAGGAGGTTCCTACGCCAATGACCAAGACGGCACTATTACATCGCCCCTAATCGACCTGACCCAAGCAACGATAGCCGAGTTGAGCTTCAATCACTTCCTGGAATCGGAAGCCGGCTATGACTTTGCCTCCGTCAGCATTGTCCAAGCCGGGACGGAGCACCTGATCGCTAAGTCGGGTGATGGGACACTTCCGATAGCCACTTCGGGTTTTGAGAGCCTTTCGCTTGACATATCCGCGTACGTTGGCGAAACAATTCAGGTTGCCTTTCGGTTCACCTCCGACTTCAGCATCACAAACGAGGGTTGGTATGTGGACGACGTCGTTGTCCGGGCTGACGTTCCCGTCACTGAGAACGACTTTGGCGATGCACCTAATGTTTATCCAACGACTCTTCAAGACAACGGTGCTCATCACCTAGCCATCGGCCCCCTTTTGGGACCTAGTCGCGACGTCGAAGCGAATGGTCAACCAACGCTCGCGGCCGACGGTGATGGTGCGGACGAAGACGGAGTGAGCTTTGGGTTGCTACGCATTGGCAATGTGGATGCGGAAGTCGACATCGACTTGCAAGGCGAGCCGAACGCAATGCTGGATGCTTGGATCGATTTTGATTCCAACGGAACCTGGGATGCCTCAGAACAAATTTTTGACAGCACGCAGATTTCTAACGGATTACAAACGCTCACTTTCGCGGTTCCCGAAACGGCGCTGATCGGTGATACGTACGCTCGCGTGCGAGTGAGTTCAGCGGGTGACTTAGAACCCACCGGATTCGCCCCCGATGGCGAGGTTGAAGACTATCTGGTCACGATCGCGGATTTCTTCGCTAAGGATGACGTGGCCACGACTATCGAAACAGCGCCCGTGGAAATTTCAGCACTGGCGAATGACCAACCTTCGGATCAGCTGCAGATTGTGGCGGCGACTTCACCCACGAACGGAACTTTGATTCAAAACGGCGATGGCACTTTTACATACCAAGCCAATCCGGGCTTCGTTGGTACAGATTCGTTCGAATACACGGTTGCGTTTACCAATGCCGAACTGATCAACCCTACGCCCAACGGCGGTGACCGCTACGGCTATTCGGTCGGTATCGACGGAGATTACGCCATCGTGGGAGCGTATTACGATGACCCGAATGGATTGTCGAATGCGGGCACTGCGTTCGTCTACCATCGCACAAGCAACTCGGACTGGACTCAGATGGCGCAGCTCAATGGAGACTTGAATTCCGATGATGAACAGAGTTACTTCGGTTGGAGTGTCGCGATCAGTGGCGACACCGTAGTCGTCGGTGCTCAAGGCGATGGCGACAAGGGGTTTCGCTCGGGCGCCGCTTACATCTTTGACCGGAACGAGGGTGGGACGGACAATTGGGGAAGAGTCGCTAAAGTTTATGGCGACGATACCGACAAGAGCGACTTCTTTGGTCGGTCCATCGACATCGATAGTGACACGGTTGTTGTTGGCGCTAGCATCGCATCACCATTGGGCGCGGCCTCTGGTTCAGCCTACGTGTTTGATCGCAATCAAGGTGGATCTAATGCGTGGGGACAGACCAAGCAACTGCTCGGTAGCACGCAAGCCGCAGGTGACCGATTCGGTCAATCGGTATCCATTGACCATGATCGCGTCGCAGTCGGTGCATTCCGGCATGATGGGGCTGGAACAGATAGCGGGGCGGCCTACGTATTCGTTCGCAACCGCTACGGTGCAGACAATTGGGGTGAACTTTCTGCCATCGAAGCTCCCGATGCAGCGGCTGCGGACAACTTTGGATACAGCGTCTCGATCAAGGGAGGGAGCCTCGCGGTCGGTGCGCCGCTTGATGATGAAGGTGGTCAAAATCAAGTCGGCTCTGTCTACATGCTGGGACAGAATACGGGCGGCAGCAACAACTGGGGCCAAGTTACCAAACTTCTCGCGAGCGATGCTACGGCCGGCGATCGCCTGGGCTGGTCCGTCGACTTTGATGGGACGCGGGTGATAACGGGCGCTCCGCTGGCTGACGTGTTTGGCGACTCGTCCGGAAGAGCGTATTTGTTTAGCAAGATCAATGGCGTGTGGTCTCAGTCACGAATACTGAGCAGTGACGAAGTCAGCTTGCGGGATCAATACGGAATTGGCGTTGCGCTCGATGGCAACATCGCCCTGGTCGGTTCCTGGCTCGACAACCGCCCCCACAACAACTCCGGCGGTGCGTACTCCTTTGACCTACGCACCGACACGGCAAGAGTGTGGGTTAACGTAGATGCCGCGTCCGTGAAGTTCAATTTTTCTAATATTGTATTGGCGAAGGATGAGAGCGAACGGAACGTGGCGCCCGAATTGGTTGTGCAATCAAAGGATGCCTGGGAACCATGGAGCGATCGGAAGCGAAGAGGTTCAGCTCTCAATTCTCATAGCGTCGACGAAGTATTCACAAAGTTCGTTCAAAGAAGTGGTAGGGCAGATCCAAACGTTCTGTTGGATGAGGACAACATAAATGCCGAAGCGTTGCGAGATCTGGGCATCGCGAATTAGACAGTCGATCAGTGCGAACAGTTTGGCGGGAATTGTCGGTCGAACCACGTTGTCGGAATACTCGTTTAGGCCTTTGAGGGATTCTTTGCGGGAAGGTGTTCGCAAACGAGAAAAATGTTTCGTCGGCCATTGATTCGGCGAACGCCAGCGATAGAGTGGATGACGTAACGAATCGAAGTTGTAGTTTAACTTGTTTCGGCTACCTCCTATCTTGAACACTTCTCCTCCGCGTTGATGCCAAACAGCTGGTAGGCAAGGTCCATCTTAGGTTGCGTTCTTTGCGTTTCCTATTTTTCCAAGGCCTTTCCATGTCGATCGTATCCGCGCTGCGCAATTCTTGCTCGAAAAAAGTTTTGGTTCCGTTAGCAAGTCTCAAGGCAGGTCACTGGTTCCCGCCAAGCTTAGCAAGCGCATCAAGCGATTGATGATTATCGAAACGTTGGAATCTCGTGAGCTTTTAACGGCCGCGACAGGAGACCACCGGTTTTTTGGTGCGATCGCGAATCCTGGTCAAACCGACACATTTGAGTTTTCGTTGGCGGCAACAAAACATCTGCGGACAAGCAGGGACCGGCCGCGTTGCCGCTGAACAAAAAATTGCATCGCATCAGTCAGCGCGGGGTTTGGCGGTTCATCTCAGGCATCGCCCGACTCGACGAGACGCCTCGTTCACTTGCTGAACTTGATGAAGCACTGTCACTGCAGCCGAACAAAATGCGATCCACCAAGGCGATCTTTGCAAAGCTAGAAAACCGCTTCGACATCCGCTTCCTGCGCTTGGCCGAAGAAGGCGGCGACGATCAAGCAGGTAACCCACGCTACATCATGCCCCCAAGAATCCGCAAAGCCGTCCGCGAAATGGTCGGCTAACTTGCCGAAATCGTCGGGTAAGTTGCAACGAAGAGACTTCTTGGTTTACTGCCGAGAGATAGGCCGACAAGCAAACTTCCTCGTTGGCTGGTCTCACAGTTTGCATGGCCGAAGTGAAAGTTTGAAAGTTCGAGCGACAAAACGCTTTGACTGCATGCTGCTTTCACGCGGATTTTACTTGCCATGCGATCTTCGAATCCGCGAGCACTCGCTCGTGAAAACGTCTTGAACAGCTGTCGTACGCGCTTCGCGTTTCTGCCTCCCACAGGGGTACATTGCTAGCGGAGGGGGGGTATAGTGTACGGGCTTTAAGCTGTAGTTCGGGTTTACGGGCAAAACCTTTTCAAGACACGTTGGGATCTCTGGGATGGCACCTCGGTCAATCAAACTAGTTCGGCGTCAACGATATCGCCGCGCACTGATAGCTCGTCACGCACTGCCATTTCGGCGCGCACTGAAATGTGAATTGCTGGAGCGTCGAGATCTCTTAGCAGGATCGCTCGAGTCGTTTTGCCCCGATTCCGATCACGGCGAAACCTTCGTTGTATCCGCCGTCGAGTCTCAATACTTTGCCGCGGACTCAGCCTCGTTGAACGCCGGTATTCAGCTGATGATTGATTCGTCCGACGAGGATGATCTCTACTTTGAAGGCCACCCTGATTCTCACCATCACGATGAACACCATCACGAAGAGTTCGGTGATCTAGAGGCCGTGGCGTTGTCCGACGGCATCGAGTTCTACCGAGCCAACGGTCGTTTTACGACCACGGCAACTGACGGAAGCGGGCTAACCTTCGGCGACCCGGCGACATTGACGTGGGGATTCGTCAATGACGGGACTAGCATTCCCGGGGGGGCTGTTCCAGGCGAGGTCACGGCTCCGAGTGACCTGATTGCATTTCTCGGCGGGATCTATGGAGTTACCACGAACGATACGAACTATCAGGATGAGCCATGGTTTCCACTGATTGAGTCGACCTTTGATCGTTGGGAAGAACTTTCCGGGGTGACCTACGTTTACGAACCGAACGATGATGGTGCGTCGTTCCCTGGTTCACCAGGAGTGCTAGGCGTTCGTCCCGATATTCGTCTCTCTGGCCATGCGTTGGACGGCAATTCCAATGTGCTTGCCTACAACAGCAGTCCGAATCTCGGTGACATGGTCATCGACACCACTGATTCGGTCTACAGCAATACGTCGTTGAACTCACGGCGGCTAAGAACGATTGTTGCCCATGAGCACGGCCACGGACTTGGGCTCAGTCACGTCGTTTCGAATAACGCGTCGTTTCTGATGGAGCCATCTTTGAATGTTGGATTTGATGGTCCGCAGCTTGATGACATCTACGGCATCCAACGTCTTTATGGCGATGCGCTCGAACCAAATGATTCGCTATCGGATGCCACCGACCTCGGAGTGATAGCGACGGGCGGTTCCATCGATCTTGGGGGTGATGCCACCGATACGGTGGTCGATATTTCTGATACGGGATTCTTAACGGTCGACGACCAATCCGATCTCGACATGTATGCTTTCACGATTGATGCAGCGTCTGATGTGACCGTGACAGTCACGCCAGTCGGACCGACGTACAACGAAGGCCCGCAGGGCGGTGTTCAGGCACCCTACGATTTGCTCACTCGTGCAGATCTTATTCTCGATTTGCTCGACGCCAGCGGAAACGTGATCTCGAGTAGTGACATCAGCGGTCTCGGAGGGGCTGAGTCGATCAATTCAATCTTGCCTCAGGCAGGAACCTATCATGCTGCGATTTCTACCGAGACCGCGCTGGCTCAGTTCTATGAACTATCGATCGACGTAGTGACGACACCGGCAGTCAACGTTCGACCTGACGTCGCGGGATCGAATTTGCGCGAGGGCGGGGCCGTGGAGTCGTATCAACTATTCTTAGGCACGACTCCGAACGGCGAAGTGGAAGTGACCGCGACGGCGGATGATCAGCTCGAGATCAGCCTGGACGCGATCGAGTTCTCGCAATCATTGACGGTGATTGCGAACGATGAAACACCCATCGATATCTTCGTTCGTGCCGTCGATGACAACATTTTTGAAGGAAGCCACACCGGAACCATCCAGCATCAAATCACTTCCACTTTCGATGAAACGGACTATCCGCTTTCACTTAGTGTCGCGCCGCTGCAAGTGAGCATCGACGATAACGAACTGGGCAGTTGGCAACCGGTAGCGCCAGACGCGGGGCAAATTCTCAAGAGCGTTGGCAATGAAGGTTCGCTTTCAGATGCAACTGACGTTCGTTTTTTCAATTTTGAACTCAACGCGGGGGAAACTCTCGCAGTGACGGCTCAACCGGACACCAACGAAACGCTCATTGTAGAGTGGCTGGGAGTATCACCGCCGGTTAGTTCGCCTGCACCAGGATCCGACGTCGTCATGACTTCGACGGTGGCGCTATCGACGGGGGTGCAGCAACTCAAGGTGACTGGAAGTGGCGCGACCGATTTCACTCTGGATGCTTGGCGGAATGCTGTTTTAGAAGACCTGCATAGTGATTCAAGTATGGCCACCCCTTTGCCTCTTGTGGCTGGCTTAGGTGTGGTCGATGTGAACCCGAACAATGCGGCGGTCTATGGGGTCATTGGCAAATCAGAGGCAGCGCCGGGAACGACCGTTGAGTTAGTCCAAAGAAGCGCGCCAACCGAGTTTGTTGACCTGTCGTTGCTGCCCGCGTCCAACACGTTCATGCTTAACAACAACTCATCGTTGTCGACTTCGATTTCAGTGGGTAACGAGGTCTTCCCTGCGGGAGTGTGGAAGATGTATGACAATGGCAGTTTGATTCCGACAACCGACTTAACGATCCCGTTGTTTCAGGACAACACCGCGATTCCGAACTCAGGGATCGACACTGCCATGATCCCGTTTTGGGACGATCTCGATGCAAGCCTTATTTACTACGACGAGATCGTAATCGACGGAATTCCTGCGTTTGTGGTTCAATGGCAGGATCGTCCGCATCGCAGTTTCGGTGGCGCGGTAACGTTCCAAGTTCAGGTCTTTGATAGCGGTCCCCTCTTGGCTAAGTATGCCTATCAAGACGTGTTCTTTGGGAATGCAAGTGTTGATCAAGGAGCTTCGGCTACGGTGGGCTTTCAGTCTGATAGCACGACAGCCGTCTCAGTTAGTACAAACTCTGCGTCGCTTAATGACGGAGACGTCGTGGACGTTCAGTTCGCGCTAGAACCAGATGTGGATGCGTACTCTATTGATTGGACTGGCAAGGTGGGGACGACAGTCGATGTCGTCTTGGAAGCACTTGGCACCGAGAGTTACGCAGGCGCCGAGTTGCAGATCATTGGTCCCGATGGCACGACCGTATTGGCCTCGGGTGTGAGCGACGGTTTGAGCGCCGGCGTTTCGACGGATCATGACTTGGCAATTTTCGACTTTGTTGTTCCCGCCGATGGTGTTTATTACGTTCGGCTTAGTGCGGCGTTGCAATCGGAGTATTCGATTACGGTTGCCGAGTCCGTGGTGGTCGATACCGAGCCTAATGACGCAGTGTCTGCACTCCGAACCGTACCGAGTGATGGACATGCGATGGGATCGCTTAGTGCAAGCACCGATGCAGAAGACCGGTATTCTGTTTCGCTCGCTGCGAATGAGACGCTGCTCGTTCGGACAGCAACGCCACTTGATCAGTTCGAGTCGGTTGGCAATTCGCTGGATCCGAGACTGACGATCATCGCGCCGGATCAAGCCACCGTGGTCGCTGATGATGCTGATACGGTGGACGGCAGAAATGCCGAAGTTGTTTTCACCGCCGTCACGGCGGGTGTTTATACGATTGTCGTGCAAGCAGAAGGGGGTGACGGGGATTATCAGTTGCTTTCGCAATCAAATCCTGTGTTGCCAGGTGAAGTAACCGTCAATCTTCCAAGCGGCAGTAGCAACGACGTTACCGTAACACTCAACGGCAGCGACGTTGAGATCCTTGACAATTCAAATGGGGGCAGCGTGCTTGATTCAGTCGCACTTGCATCTGCCCACTCCCTGGTGATCAACGGTGGCAACCAAGACGATACTCTTACCTTCGACTTTTCGTCTGGCTTCTTTCGCTTTCGTGATGGAATAGCGTTCAACGATCCAAGTGGAACGGATGAACTGGTCGTTGTGGGAACCGGTGCGTCGGGGGCAACCTACCAATCGGCGGGCAGCACGCTTGGCAACGCGAGTTTGGTGTTGCAGAACGGGGCCCAGCAATCACTGATCGCGTTCACTGGCATCGAGCCAATCGAGGTGTCCAATGTGCAGTCCTTTGAGGTCACCGGAACTCTCGATGTTGGATCGGACTCACTCGTTGTCAGTTCAGCGACATCGCTAAACCTTTCGGGGCTAACGACGATTGACGCGGGCGGAACGCTAAGTGCGACTTCCTTATCGTTAGAATCCGGCGAAACGATCACGGCAAATGGAGGCATGATATCTGCCAGGTTCGAAGGCGCCGCTGGGTCGCAGTTGAATGTCACCGACGATGCTTTCATCGGAGACGCGGCTTCGCCGAATGGTTTTGAGATGCTGGGGGAATTGGTGGTCGCGGGAAACACGACCCTTGAGCTTCTGGATTCCAATGCTGTCGAACTCGGGATGCAAACAACGCTGGGAGGCGGAGGGAATAGTGCAACCGTGGTCGCAGCCAACGGTTTCGCGTTGTTAGCCGGACAATCGGTCAGTGGATACGGAACTCTTGATTCCCCGGATCAGATTGGTCAACGCATACGCAACAATGGTTCCATCGTAGGGAACAGTCTTGCCGAGCCTGTGACTATTTCCGGCTTCCTGGACGGTATCGGTTCACTAAGCAATGTGCGGTTAACAGGCACGTACAGCCCCGGCGCTAGTCCAGCGCAGGTTAGCAATGGTAGCGTCGAATACACGGCAACCAGCAACACGTTGATGGAGGTCGGTGGTTTAGTACCAGGCGTCGATCACGATCAGGTCAATCACAACGGCAGCGTCACGTTGAGCGGCAATCTGTCCGTTTCTTTGATTGACCAATACGTACCAAATGTGGGTGACTCATTCACTTTGATGACCGCAACCTCAGGATTTTCAGGATCCTTTAATTCCGTCGATCTTCCCTTCGCAGAAGCAGGACAAACATGGGCCCTGGTCGTCGAAGGCAATCAGCTTGACTTGCACCTCGAGCTCGATCTGCCAATCGCAGTGGATGACCTGGCGATCACGACGGAAGCGAATCCTGTTGTCGTTTCAGTGTTATCAAACGACGAACCCGCGGGCGATCTAGAGATCATCGAGTACACAACACCGGGAAATGGTGCGGTAGTGAGCAATGGCGATGGCACCTTCACCTACACACCGGACGTCGGCTTTACTGGCACTGACTCGTTCGACTATACGATCGCGATGAATGACGTTGAGTTGATCGGATCGGAGGCAAGTAGCGGTGATCGGTTTGGATTCTCTGTCGATATTGATGGAGACTATGCTGTTGTCGGCGCTTACCTGGACGATCCCAATGGCTTAGCCAACGCCGGTTCTGCTTTCGTTTACCAGCGAACCGGTGATGCCAGTTGGACGCAGGTTGCGCAGCTAAACGGCGACCTGGATTCCACCGACGCTCAATCACAGTTTGGTTGGAGTGTCGCGATCGATGGAGATGTCGTCGTTGTCGCGGCCCAAGCGGATCGCGACATCGGGTTCCGCTCCGGCGCCGCTTATATCTTTGGACGCGATATCGGCGGTGCCGACAATTGGGGCCGCATCACAAAGATTGTTGGCAGCGATACCGCCAAACGTGACCTGTTTGGTCGATCGGTCGACGTCTCTGGCAATACCGTCGTCGTCGGGGCAAGCGTCGCCGATCCCGTCGGTATCTCCTCTGGAGCGGCCTATGTGTTTGAGCGTGATCATGGCGGCACGGACAATTGGGGAGAGGTCAAAAAGCTGATCGGAAGTACCCAATTGGCCGGCGATCGGTTTGGTCAATCGGTTTCGATCGACGCTGACCGAATCGCGGTTGGGGCATTCCGCCATAACGGATCGGCGAGCGATACCGGTGCTGTCTATGTCTTTGATCGCGACCAGGGCGGAACTGAAAACTGGGGTGAGGTCGCAGCCCTTGAAGCGGGTGACGGATCAGCAAACGACCAATTTGGCTTCAGTGTCAGCGTCGATGGAACTTTGGTTGCGGTGGGCGCGCCCTTGGACGATACCGGTGGCTCGAATCAACTCGGTAGCGTTTACGTGTTTTCGCGGGATGAAGGTGGTGCCAACAATTGGGGCCAAACCACCAAATTGCTCGCCAGCGACGGTGCGGCAGGCGACCGTTTGGGAATGTCAGTCGCCATTGACGGTTCACGGATTGTCTCCGGTGCGATCCAAGCCGACATCGGTGGCGATCGTTCGGGCAGCGCTTACCTGTTTGAAAACGCGGCCAACACCTGGACGCAAACCCGTGTACTGACGAACGAACAAGTCACCAAGGCCGACGAGTACGGTGTCAGCATCGCCATCGACGGCGATGTGGCAGTGATTGGATCATGGCTAGATAATCGACCCGGCAATAATACTGGCGGCGCCTATGCGTTTGACCTACGCACCGACACGGCAACAGTGTGGGTGGAAGTTGATACCGCGCTCGTGAAGTTCAATTTTTCTAATATTGTATTGGCGAAGGATGAGAGCGAACGGAACGTGGCGCCCGAATTGGTTGTGCAATCAAAGGATGCCTGGGAACCATGGAGCGATCGGAAGCGAAGAGGTTCAGCTCTCAATTCTCATAGCGTCGACGAAGTATTCACAAAGTTCGTTCAAAGAAGTGGTAGCGCAGATCCAAACGTTCTGTTGGATGCGGACAACATAAATGCCGAAGCGTTGCGAGATCTGGGCATCGCGAATTGAGGCGGTCGATCAGTGCGAATAGTTTGGCGGGAATTGTCGGTCTGACCACGTTGGCCGGGATACTCGTTTATGCATTTGAAGGATTCTGTGTGGGAAAGCATTCGCAAACGAGAAAAATGTTTCGTCGGCCATTGATTCGGCGAACGCCAGCGATAGAGTGGATGACGTAACGAATCGAAGTTGTAGTTTAACTTGTTTCGGCTACCTCCTATCTTGAACACTTCTCCTCCGCGTTGATGCCAAACAGCTGGTAGGCAAGGTCCATCTTAGGTTGCGTTTTTTGCGTTTCCTATTTTTCCAAGGCCTTTCCATGTCGATCGTATCCGCGCTGCGCAATTCTTGCTCGAAAAGAGATTTCTGTTCCGTTAGCAAGTCACTGGTTCCGATCAAACCTATCAAACGCATCAAGCGATTGATGATTATCGAAATGTTGGAATCTCGTGAGCTTTTAACGGCCGCGACAGGAGACCACCGATTTTTTGGTGCAATCGCGAATCCTGGTCAAACGGACACGTTTGAGTTTTCGTTGGCCGCGCCGCAACAGTTGTGGTTTGATACGCTCACCAATGACGCAAACATCTCATGGTCCATGGAAGGTGGGCAAGGGGCAGTTGCATCGTATGCGTTCTCGAATGACGACCAGGTCTTTGGCACTCAACCAGCAGGCGATTACACGGTCACCGTTTCGGGCAACGCTGACTACACCGGTTCTTATGCGTTTTGTGTTCTGGAAATGTCAACCTTAGCGACTTCGATCGCCGTGGATACAACGATCAATGGAGTCGTCGACCCAACCATCACCGCTAATCTTTACAGTTTTGCTGGGACGGCCGGGACCAGTGTTTACGTCGAATCGCTGAGCAACACGACTACTGATCTCAATGGCTATACGGCATCATGGTACGTTTACGATCACTATGGTACTCAGTTGGCTTCCAACTATTACTTCGCGAATGACCTCGGTCGCATCGACTTGCCAATTACGGGGACGTACACGATTGCCATTCAAGGCAATATCAATGCGACAGGGGGAACCGAAACTTACGCGTTGAAAGTTTATTCTGTCGCTGACACAACGACGGCGTTTACGCTTGGCACCGCCGTAGCGGGCAACACGACGGCTCCCGGCCAAGCGAATGAGTACACGTTCACTCTCGCCTCACCCACCAGTCTGTACTTCGACAGCCAAACCAATGACGGCAGCCTTCACTGGAGTCTGAAGGGGCCACAAGGAAACGTGGTGAGTCCAACTTCGTTTAACTACGACGACAATGTGATCGGCCTGATGCCAGCGGGCACTTACACGCTGACCGTCAATCGCAACGACGCAACCACGGGCGGCTACGCATTCAATCTGATCGACCTGGCAAATGCGACCGCGATTACGACCGGAAGCGTAGGCACCCCGGCCGGTCCGACGGTCACGGGAACACTGAGCCCCGCTGAATCGGCCAAGGCTTACAAGTTCACGGGTATCGCTGGCAATCGCTTGTTGTTCAACAACATCAACACCTCGGGCGACAGTGCACACTGGATACTGCTCGATCCATACAACAACGTCGTGTTCGATGACTACACGAGCACCGATCAAAGCAACGTTGTGATCTCGGCCAGTGGCACGTACACGTTGGTGATGGCGGGATACCTTGGCAACACGGTTGCGCCGTCGTTTGATTTCCAAATCAACTATCAATCGAACACCACGCCACCAACCATTCCCGGAACGGTCATCACACTCGGAACCGTCAAAAATGGAACCATTCCTGCTGGTGGCATTAGTTTTTATAAGTTCACGCTAGCCAGTCCCACGCAGTTGTACTTTGATGCTCGAACCGACAACACCAGTCTCGGCTGGACCTTGATCGGGCCGCAAGGAACCGTGATCAACTCTTACCCATTAGGTGCCTATTACGAAAACACCGGCGATGTTTTCATCGGGCTGATGCCCGCAGGCACCTATGCGCTGCAAATCGCTGGACCCGCTTCGACTGCTTTTTCATTCAACATGCTCGATGTGGGCGTGGCAACGAGCGTCACCCTTGATACTCCAGTGAGTAGTTCGGTATCGGCACGCGCAACCAAGCTCTATCGATTTGCGGGCACTGCTGGCACCGCCGTTTATGTTGATGTAACAACAAGTTCAAACAATCTCGAATGGAGGTTGTACGACCCGTTTGGAAATGTGGTTCCGATTGAGGGACCGGCAACCTCGGTGGGGCGTTTTGAGTTACTCGCAACTGGTGACTACACGCTTGCCGCGGTAAGCGATCTTTACGCGACAGGATCATCAAACTTTACCTTCAACGTTGAGAACGTCGTTGACACAACAACGGCGTTAACCTTGGGTGTTCCCGTGACCGGCACTATTTCAGTGCCTTCCCAAGTGAAGGACTATAGCTTTACGTTAACGCAGCCCACGCGATTGTGGTTTGATATTCAGTCGGTAGACAGCTTTGAAAATTATTGGCAGTTGATCGGACCGCTGGGCAACGTTGTCGCTGGCACATGGTTTGCCTATGACGACACAGACATCGGTCTTCAACCAGCGGGCGACTACACGTTGCAGTTAACGAGATCGTACAACACGACCGGCAGCTTTAGCTTCAATCTGCTTGACGTCGCTACAGCATCCAGTCTTACGATTGGAACGCAGCAGAACGACACTCTGGTTGGTCCCGTCACCAAGCTCTACAAGTTCACGGGAACAGCGGGGACGAGTCTGTATGTTGATTCCGTCAGTGATTCGACAAATGATCCCAACGGATACGCGGCGTCATGGTGTTTGTACGATCCCTATGGAACTCAGTTAGTCACAAATGCGTTTATCTATGACCTTGGACGCTTTGATCTTGAAACCAGCGGGCCGTACACACTTGCGGTGATCGGGCATCTGAATTCCATCGGCACCGAGTCGATTGCATTTAAGGTCTCAAGCACCGCCGACACAACCACGGCGCTGACTTTGGGAACACCGGTCACAGGAAACATTGCAACGCCTGGTCAGATCGACAAATACACGTTCACGCTCGGCGCTCCGGCTCAGCTTTGGTTCGATAGTCAGTCGGGTACTGCCTATCAAACCAATTGGCAGTTGGTCGGGCCGCAAGGCAACGTGGTAAGTAGCACCTACTTCAATTACGACGATCACATCATCGGCCTCATACCGGCGGGTGACTACACGCTGGAAGTGAATGAATCAGGCGGAGCCACTGGGACTTACGCATTCAATTTGTTGGACTACGCCGCTGCGATGAACCTAACGCTGGGTACCCCCGTCAGCGACACCCTCGTTGGTCCGGCGACGAAGCTTTATCAGTTTGCTGGCACGGCTGGTACGAGCGTGTTTGGCAACTCAATTAGCGATACGACTGACGATCCCAATGGATACACTGCTGGCTGGAAAGTCTACGATCAGTACGGAACGCTTGTCGGACAAGCATCGTATCTAGCCAACGACATCGGCCGCATCGACCTGCCAACGACGGGAACGTACACGGTGGTCATCCAGGGCAACTACAATTCCACGGGAACCGAAACTTTCACGTTCAATGTCTCATCGATCACCGACTCGACGACGCCCCTGACACTGGGCAGCGCTGCGACTGGCAATACAGCGATGCCAGGGCAAGTGAACAAGTACACGTTTACCCTCGGTGCCCCCACCTCGCTCTACTTTGACGTCCAGACGTACGACACCAGTCTTTATTGGAGTTTGACCGGACCACAAGGACAAGTTGTCAATCAAACATGGTTCTACTACGACGATCAAGTGATCGGATTAGTGCCTGCTGGCAACTACACGTTGACGCTGGAGCGATCCGACGACAGCACCGGAAATTATGCCTTCAACATGCTTGACTTCGCCAATGCAACCGCGATTACCACCGGCACCTCGGGCACTCCGGCTGGACCCACGGTATCGGGTTCGTTGAATCCTGCGGAATCGGCCAAGGCTTACAAATTTACTGGCGTCGCAGGCAATCGCTTGTTGTTCAACAACATCACCAACTCGGGCAATCCGGCCAACTGGATTTTGCTGGATCCGTACAACAATGTTGTCTTCAACGACAGTATTGCTAACGATCAAAGCACGGTGATCATGACCGCTAGTGGCACCTACACGTTGGTCATGACTGGCCAACTGGGCAACACGATTTCGCCAGCGTTCAGTTTCCAAATCAACTACGAATCCAACGTCACCCCACCCGCCATTCCAGGCACGACGATTACGTTGGGAACCGCCAGAACCGGTACGATTCCGGCTGGTTTGACTAGCTTTTTTAAGTTCACGGTTGCGAGTCCGACTCGGCTGTTCTTTGATAGTCGGACCGCTGACAACAATCTGACTTGGAATTTGATTGGTCCCCAAGGTACCGTGGTCAATTCCTACTACTTTGGCCCCTACAACGAAAGCACAGGTGATTTATCGATCGGCTTGATGCCGGCTGGTACTTATGCATTGCAAGTCTCTGGACCCTCCGGCACCCCATTCGCATTCAACATGCTCGATGTCGGTGCGGCGACCAGCGTGACGCTTGGCGCGACCACCAGCAGTTCGGTAGCAGTTCGTACGGCGAAGCTATACAAGTTCGGCGGCACCGAAGGAGACAACGTCTACCTCAGTTCCACCACGAATTCGACTACGACCGAGTGGGCTTTGTTTGATCCTTATGGCAATCAATTGTCAAACGCGACGATGCCCAACGCCCTTGGCCGTTTTGAACTTCCGTCGACAGGTGACTACACCGTTGCCATCCAAAGCAATGGCTATGCGACAAGCACGGCGAACTTCGCCTTCAAAGTTCAACCGGTGACGGACCAGACGTCACCGTTGACGTTGGGCACTCCCGTCACGGGTAGCATTACCGAGCCTGCTCAGGTCAGCCGATACACGTTCACGCTCTCGACGCCGAAGCAGCTCTGGTTTGATAGCCGAACGGACGATGCCAGCCAAATCGTTTGGAGCCTTAAGGGACCGCAAGGAACCGTCGTCGCAGTTAACTACTTTAGCTACGATGACCAGGTCATCGGATTGATGCCAGCAGGTGACTACGTGTTAGAAGTCTCGAGGCCCGACGACAGCCTTGGAGCGTTCGCGTTTAACTTGCTGGATCATGCCGCAGCAACGAACCTGACCTTAGGGCTGCCCGTCACCGATAGCATAGTCGGTCCCGTGACCAAACTATATCAGTTCGCGGGAACCGCCGGAACGAGCGTATTTGTTGATTCGATTAGCGACACTACGAATGATCCCAATGGCTACACCGCATCGTGGATCGTGGTGGACAAATTCGGTGCCGTTGTGGCGTCGAACAGCTACTTGAGCAACGATCTTAGTCGCATCAACATGAATTCGACGGGCATGTACACGTTGGTGGTTCAGGGAAGCCTCTTTTCGACGGGCACCGAGAGCTTCTCGTTCAATGTTCGCAGCGTCAGCGATGACGATCGTCAACTTTGGGGAACCCCTGGAAGCGATTCGATGGTGGTTGAGTACCTCGGTGCTACGACACGTGATGTCTATCTGAACGGCTATCTGGCCGGAACGCTGTACGGTGTCGAACCGTTGACGCTTGATGGCAAGGCTGACACGGATTCGCTTAGCGTGATCGGAACCAGCGCCGCGGATGCTTTCGCAATCACGCCGACGGAAGTCAACCTGGGCTCGGTTTCCAACTTGGTGGCGGACATCGAAAGCCGCAGCGTTAACGGTGGATCCGGGGCAGATACGTTTAGCTACTCAGGCAGCAACCCCGATCTAACGCTGTTGGGTGGCGCAGGTCTTGATACGTTTAGTCCTGGCAACGCAGCGACAGTCTACAGCATCGACGGCGGCGCAAACGGTGCCACCATCAACTACTCCGCAAGTACTGTCGGAGTGGTGGTGGATCTTGCCGGTAGCATCCTCACGGGCGTCACACAGTTTTCCAACGTCACCGGTGTAGTGGGAAGTCCGCAAAGTGATGCGCCGATCGGTGCCTCGTTTGGCAAAACGGCACTCGAAGACACTGCCTATACGTTCACAGTCGCCGACTTTGCCTTCACCGACCCGGGCGACGTTCCCGCTCACGCATTGCAAGCCGTCAAGATAGCGACGCTGCCTGCCGCAGGCGTATTGACCAACAACTCCGTTGCCGCTGTCGCTGGAGACAGTGTCTCGGCGGCCGACATTGTGGCTGGCAATTTTAAGTTCACTAGCGCAATCAATGCGAGTGGCCCGACGTACGCCAGCTTTACGTTCCGAATTCAAGATAACGGGGGAACAGCAAGCGGCGGACTAGACTTGGACCCAACGGCTCGAACGGTGTCCATCGCGGTCGCACCCGTCAATGATCCACCGGTACAAACCGCTGGTACGGTATCGCCGTTAAGTGTGCTTGAAGATTCCCCGATCACGACCTTTGGACTGACTGGATTGACGTTTGGGGCTGGTGGCGGTAGCGATGAATCGACTCAAACGCTGACTTACAAAGTAACGGAAATTCCCGCGTCGATCGGTGGCGTCTACTTGAGCGACAACACCACGGCGGTGGTGCTCAATAGCACCTATAGCATCTCGCAAATTCAAGGCATGAAGTTCCTGCCACTTTCCAATGCAAACGGTGCGGACAATTTCGTGGTTTCCGTTGCAGACAACGGCGGCACGACCAATGGCGGTGTCGATACACTGTTGGTCACGATTCCGGTCACCGTGACATCGGTCAACGATGCACCCATGGGCGTCGCAACCTCCGTTTTATTGCCTGAGGACACGAGCTACACCTTCAGTCTCAGCGACTTCACCTTTGCCGAAGCGTCGGACAATCCTGCCAACGCTCTGCTCGCGGTAAAGTTGACAACGATCCCGGCTGTGGGAAGCATTACCAACGACAACGTTCCTGTCGTGGCGGGTAATAATGTATCAGTTAGCGACATCGTATCCGGTAAACTCAAGTTCACTCCGGTGCCAAACGCCAATGGAACGTCCTACGCAGGCTTCACGTTCCAAGTGCAAGACGACGGTGGAACGGCCAACGGAGGAATCGACTTGGATTCAACGCCTAAAGCGTTTTCGTTGAACGTCACGTCAGTCAATGACGCACCGCTGGGAACATCAAACGTCATCAACCTGTCGGCTACTGGCGTTTATACGTTCGTCGCCAACGACTTTGGGTTCAGCGATCCCAACGATTCGCCGGCTGACTCGTTCTTGGCGGTCAAGATCACAACGCTTCCGAGCTCAGGAGCCTTGACCAACAACGACGTTGCGGTCACACCTGGGACTAGTGTCTTGGTCAGCGACATCGCTACCGGGAAATTCAAGTTCACCTCGATAGGATCGAGTTCAGCGACCTTTATGTTCCAGGTTCAAGATGATGGTGGAGTGACCAACGGCGGCGCGGATACTGATTCGAACGCAAAGTCAATCTCACTGGTGTCTGCTTTTGTTGCTGTCAATGACTCTGAATTTGCTGGCACCGCACTTCCAGCCTACGTGTCGGTACTCGACAATGATATCCCAAGTGGTGTGCTGCAAGTGATCGGTGCTACCAACGCTGCCAATGGTTCAGTCACGGTCGTTGGCAGCGATGTCGTATACACATCCAACCCAGGCTTTACTGGAACTGATTCGTTTGACTACACGATGGCTTTGCAGGACGCTGAACTTGTCAGTTCGGCTGCCAGCAGTGGAGATCGGTTTGGGTATTCCGTCGACGTTGATGGCGACTACGCAGTCGTGGGAGCCTACCTTGACGATCCGAGCGGGCGAACCAACGCGGGCTCGGTGTTCATCTACCGTCGCACCGGTCCCACCACTTGGACTCAAGTCAAACTGCTCAACGGCGACCTGAACGTAGATGACGCCCAAAGCTATTTCGGTTGGAGTGTTGCGATCAGTGGCGACACGGTGGTCGTTGGTGCGCAAGCGGACCGAGACAATGGCTTCAAAGCGGGTGCGGTTTACGTGTTTGATCGCAACGAAGGCGGGGCAGACAACTGGGGCCGTGTTGCCAAGATTTATGGTAGTGACACAGACAAAAACGACTACTTCGGTCGATCCATCGACATCAGCGGCGATACCATCGTCGTCGGTGCAAGTATCTGTGGTTCGTTGGGTGCAGCCGCTGGCGCTGCGTATGTGTTCCAACGTAATCAAGGCGGTACGAATGCTTGGGGCCAGACAAAGAAACTGGTCGGCAGCACTCAAGCCGCTGGCGATCGCTTTGGTCAATCAGTTTCGATCGACAACAACACGATCGTCGTGGGAGCATTCCAAAATGACGTTGTCGCCAACAACGCGGGCGCCGTGTTTGTGTTTGACCGGGATACTGGCGGCGCGAATAACTGGGGTGAGCAAAAGGCGGTTTACGCAGTTGATGCAAGCGCAGTCGACTACTTCGGCTATTCGGTAGCCGTGTCAAACGGCGTGATAGCTATCGGAACCCCGCTCGATGACGAACCTGGCAAGAACCAAACCGGATCGGTCTATGTGATCAGTCAAAACCAAGGCGGAACCAACAACTGGGGACAAACGGCACGGCTATTGACGGCCAACCCAGTCGCCGGTGATCGCTTGGGATGGTCCGTCGCCATTGACGGTAATCGGATCGTCTCGGGCGCCATTCAAGCCGACATCGGTGGCGACCGTTCGGGTAGCGCCTACCTGTTTGAAAACGTCGCTAGCACATGGTCGCAAACGCGAGTGCTGGTCAACGACAAAGTCACGACCGCCGACGAGTACGGTGTCAGCATCGCTCTAGACGGCGACATGGCGATCGTCGGATCGTGGCTAGACAATCGACCGGTCAACAATTCTGGTGGCGCTTACGCGTTTGACCTTCGCACCGACACCGCGACCGTCACGGTTGACGTCTCTTCACCTCCGTCTGAGGTGCCATCAGTCGTATCGTCGAATTTGGCTGGTGGCGAAAGCGATGATCTGGTGATGTCGGTCTTGTCCGATGCGCAGGCGTCGCCAGTCGCGACTAACCAGCCATTGAGGCATCAAGCCATGAAACCTCTTGAAGCAGAACAGGTCGACTTCCTATTCACGTCGGATGCAATTGACACCCGAGAAGAAAATGTCGTCCTTCTTAGTGCCGTTGCGCTAGGATTAGAGTTTTTTTGGTAAAGTCAATTCTAATACAAATTAAATAGGCCGATTGAGCGTTTGTTATCTCGCAACGTCTGATCAATTCGTGTCTCTATGTCGCCAGTGCTCGTACCCAACCTGGGTGACTGGTGCGTTTGGCTATCGGGGCAACAAAGTCCCCAATCACTTCAGATAAGTCAAGTTCGCTACAATGGCTTCTGCGATATTTGCTTTCGTATTCCTGGGTGAAATGCATGAGACGTTCTTTGAGTTGTTTGGTGGTTTGGTTGGTTGTGGTGGGTGTCGCTAATGCGATGAGTCCTTTGAAGTCTGGATTTGCGGAGCGTGATATTACGCCGGAGATTGGGATGGAATGTCCCGGCGGCTATGGCAAAGCATTTCATCGGGTTTTGCATGATCCTTGCAAGGTTCGTGCCGCAGTGTTTGATGACGGCGAGAAACGAGTCGCCATCGTTTGCGTCGATGCGTTGGTAATTCATCGTGTGCTAGTGCATGCTGCTCGTGAGCGAATTCAAACGAGGTGCGGAATCGAAGCAGGAGCGATTCTGATCCATGCAACTCATTCGCATTCGTCGGGACCAACGGGGATGATTTACCCGGGCGAATATGATCATGCATCGCCGATGGTCCAAGATCTGGCATATCGTCAATCGTCCACCGCAAACTTGGACTACGTTCAGCATGTCGAAAACCAAATCGTCGACTGTGTCGTCGATGCGGATGCAAATCGCGAAGAATGCACCTACAGCATTGGTCGCGGTCATGAAGAACAAGTGGCATTTAATCGTCGCTTTTTCATGGCCAACGGGATCACTCAAACGCACCCGAGGCCGGGTAACCCAGACATTCTTGGCGTCGCTGGTCCGACTGACCCCGAAGTGGGAGTAATCGGCGTGTGGGACCGCGAAGGCAATCTCGAGGGTTGTATTGTCAATTTCGTCTGCCATGCAACGACCAGTCCCCCGGGAATATCCGCGAACTACATCTACTTCGTTGAAAAGGTAATTCGCGGCACCTTTGGCGATGATTGCGTGCTCGTGTTCCTGGCTGGTGCCTCAGGCGATGTCACTCAGGTTGACAACATGGCCACGCAGGTGGCGCGTGATCCCGCGGATTCGTCTCGCTTTGTCGGCGGCAGTGTCGGTGCCGAAGCGGTTAAGGTGCTGCTTCGCGAACCTCGTGGCGATAACGCGAACTTGGCGTTCCAATCGAAGTTGCTGATTATAAAGCGTCGCCCGCCAAGTGCCGAACGAGTGGCTCGTAGTCACGAACTTGTTTCGCAAGAACCCAGTGCGGTTGGAAAGACAGTTTGGACGTTTGCAAAAGAGATCGTGCTGCTCGATGCGAAGCTCAAGAAGGAACCGGAAGTCGAGGTTGAAGTGCAGGCGATTCAAATCGGCCCAGCGGTGTTTTTGACGGACCCGGCGGAGTTCTTTTGTCAGTTTGGGTTGGATATCAAAGCTCGCAGTCACTTTCCGTTTACATTTCCCGTTTCGCTTGCCAACGGCTGCGTAGGCTATGTGCCGACTCAAGAGGCCTTTGGCAAACGGGGCGGAGGCTACGAAACTCGCTTGACCAGCTACAGCAATTTGGAAATCACCGCAGGTAGTCAAATGGTGGATGCCGCGATCGAGCTGGCGTCGGCTTTATCGCCCGGCGAAATTCCCAAACGCAGTCCTGCCCCACCCTTTCGCAGCAGCGCTTGGGACTATGGCTCGGTTTCACCAGAGCTGGATTGAGTTCACGCCAATCGTGTGGTTTGATCGCGTCATTCACGGCGCCTCGTATGTGTCTTGGGACACGAAATCTCAATCTGGCTAGTCAACGGGTTCGCCGACGGCTTTGTTGATCAGTAATGATGAGAACGCGATGGCGACGAACAATGGAAAGGTATGAGCGAGCATGCGAAGGAAGTTGGCGCGACCTTCGGTGATGCTGTCGGTGATCAGCGGCAAAACAAATGAGGCAAGCATGGCAGCGGTCAAAAGAGCTGCGTTGGATGCAATCAGTGTGCTTTTCTTTGCGCGGTTCATGGGGTTGATCCGGAGGTGCGGGCGAGTCTTCAGAAATCATAGCCACTCACGCTGACGGATGCGAACCGAAGAGACGAGCCGCTCATCGGGGCCAACGTAGTGGCAAACGTGAGTTAGAATGAGCGAGCGTTGCCAGTATTGGTGGTCGCAGTCGAACGCGTCTTTTGCAGTCTTTCTACTCTTTCGAGTCAGTACATCATGCTAACTCTTCACCGATTTATCCTTGTCGCGTTAGCATTTGCCGCACTTTCGCCTGTATTGAATGCGGCGGAGCGTCCTCACATCGTTTTCTTATTGGCGGACGATCAGAATACATTGTCGGCGGGGTGCTACGGCAATCCGGAAGTTCAAACTCCACAGATGGATCGGTTGGCAAAAGATGGCGTTGTGTTTGATCGGCACTACAACACAACATCCATCTGCATGGCCAGCCGCGCAAGTATTTTCACCGGGATGTACGAGTACAAGACGGGAACGAACTTTCTCCATGGCGACATGAAGCAGGAAGTTTGGGAACGTTCCTATCCGGTGCTGTTGAAAGAGGCAGGCTACCTAACCGCTTTCGCGGGCAAGTTTGGGATCGAAGTCGAAGGTCGTGGTCTTTGCGAAGTTGACTTTGATCTGTGGGGCGGAGCACCCGGGCAATCGTCGTACGTCACCAAGAAGAATGAATCGATGGCGAAGTACGCGAAAGAGTATCCTCATTCGACGCTTTCCTACGGAGCGTTCGGGCAAGATGCGATTAAAGAAGCGATCAAGCAAGAAAAACCGCTATGCCTGTCGATCAGCTTCAAGGCTCCTCACAAACCAGCCACCCCCGACCCACGGTTTGATCACGTTTACGCCGGCAAGTCGTTCACCAAGCCCGCGAACTTCGGCCGCGAAGCAGGCGAACACCTTGCTGCACAAAGCAAGTTGGGGCGTGAGTTCCGTCAGTTCACTGAATGGAAATACGACACGGACTACGATGGTGAAATGGCGAAGTACTTTCAACAGGTTTACGCCATTGATGTGGCCGTGGGGATGATTCGCGATGAGTTGGACCGGCAAGGCATCGCTGACAACACCGTTATTATTTACACCAGCGACAACGGGTACATTTGCGGGTCGCACGGATACGCATCCAAGGAATTGCCGATGGAGGAGTCTTCGCGTGTGCCACTGATCGTTTTTGATCCTCGCAGTCCCACCTCGGGGAAAGAACAGCGATGTGCCGCACTGACTGGGAACATCGACTTCGCACCAACGATACTGGAACTTGCTGGATTGCCAGTCCCCGAAAATATGGACGGTGTCAGTCTATTGCCGCTACTGAAGGACACGACTGCGGACGTTCGAGAACAGTTGGCGTTCATTAACGTTTTTGATCTAAAGACAAGTTGCTTGAGCGTTTTTACCAAGCAGATGAAGTACACGTATTGGTGGTATTCGGAACCGCAGATGCCCCCGTCGGAGGAACTGTTTAGCTCTGATGCTGATCCTTACGAGATGGTTAATCTCGCCGGCAGTTCGGGGGCAGAGATCTCACTTCGTGACATGCGAGCTCGCTATGACGTTGAACTTGAAAAGTGGAAACGCAACGCGGTTCCGTACAACGATTACCAACGGTATGGAGTGTTGTTCGACCGGACACTACCGCCGGCTGATAAGGTAATTGAGTAGTCGAGAAGGTCGTTGTCGCGATGAGTGATTCGAGTTTGTTCGCTGCTCACGATGGTCGCAATCGACACGCGTCGCCACCTAATTTCATCGTAGCGAGCGTAATTGAGTGAGTGATCACTTCATTTGACGGTCTTCTTTGCCCTCACCCGCTTCGACCACGATGGCGGAATGTTCGAGTAGCTTCTCGGCCTTCACGTTAACGGCGTAGCAACGTGTTTGGCAAAGGCCGCACCCGACGCAAGCATCCTCTAGGACGATGGGAGCTAGAAATCCGGTGCCTTCGATGGGCAGACCATTTTCGTCGGTCTGCGTTCCCACCTGGGTGTACTCAATGGCGTGGTAGCCTGCGGCGTTGCACTCCTGGACACACAAATCGCAATCACCGGTGCCGGCATAGGGCAAGCAGGTGGCTTCGTTGACGATCGCTAGCCCCATTCGCGTGACCTTCTTTTCCTCGATGGGAAGAGGCCGAATGGCGCCGGTTGGACAAACTTGACCGCACGCATTGCAGCTCGATTCACAACCAGCCCAGTCAGCGTTCACCAACGGTGCCCACAACCCTTCAAGTCCCTGCTCGAATCCCTCGGGCTGCAGCACGTTGTTGGGGCAGGCCTTGAAACACTCGCCGCAACGAATGCACATCTCCAAGAACTCTTTTTCTGGAACGCTACCCGGCGGTCGAACTGGACGCACCGAATCAGGATCGTCGAGACTTGCGCCAAACGCTTTGGCCGTTGCAGCAATCGTGATGCCTCCGACCGATGCGGCCGTGCCGCCTGCGGCCAACGAAAGAAATCCGCGACGACCCAGCGCGGTTTCATGAGTGGGGGGATCATCTTCGATCTTCAGTTCCACCACGTTCCATCGCTCAACAAACTTGATCGCATGGGTGGGGCAAACGCCGCCGCAGGATTGGCACATCGTGCAGTCCGACGTCCGAGTCGTGAAGTCGGGCTTGATCGCATCAAAGGGACATATCTCAACGCACTTGTTGCAGTTGATGCATGACGATTCCACCTTTCGTTCGGTCACGCGAAACAAATTGCCTAGTGAAAAAACGGCTCCGCTTGGACACACGTACTTGCACCAAAATCGGGGACGAAGGAAACCGAGGCCTAACACGGCGGCAAACATCACCAAGGACAGGACCTGGCCCCAACCGATCGCAGGCACCAAGTGCCAACCACGCGTCGATCCACTGACCAACGGGTCCACCGCGAACAGCATTGCCCGAGTGATTACGGGAATCGCAGAGAACAAACCCGACACTAAAACACCGCAAACGGCCGCCACCAGCGTGCCCGCGAGCAAGTAGTACTTGATGTGAACCCACCAGCCATCGCCGGGAACTCGAAACCGTTTCGTTCGACTACCGATTGCCCAGTCAAACAAATCAATGGTCGTTCCGAGCGGACACAGGTAGCCACAGAATCCTCGCGGGATCAAGACGCAAACGATAAGGATCACCGCAGCAAACGCCAACGACCAAACCCAACTGCGTGACGCGATCGCAGTCGAGATGCTGACCAGCGGATCGATGATCAAGAACGTTTCCGCGTGGACGATCTCTTTGTCGGCGAGATTATTGGCGTAGTGAGACGGCCACGCTTGAGGTTCTCGTTCGTAAAGGCGAAACGATCCTGATCCGGTGAAGAACGCGTCCATGACTTCAGGTGTCAGTTCACCCTGTAAGTTCAACCACACCTGTTCTCGTCCGCCGCCGACCTTCTCGAACGCAGCGATGCACGTCACGTCTTCATCGCGAGATGCAGCCCGTGCGATTGCTTCATCGGCGACGTAAAGCGTTCCTTTTCGATCGTTAACCCAATCGTCGGTCACGCTTGAGCTTTCCTCGGACGATTCGATATCGTCTGATGCGTTGTTGGATTCAGGCGACCGTGCCAGAACGAAATATCCAGTGTCCTCGTCAATCGTTTCGAATGCCCAGTTCGACGACGTGAGCGGCGGGGGCGCGGGTTTGGCGCTGTAGGGCCAGCAAACATAAAAGAACAGCGCTAAGAAAGTGACCAAGCAAACGCTTTGGCAAACTCGGCGCACGGGTGATGCCAACCAAGATCGTCCCAAACGGCGCAAAGTTTTTCGAAGCAGACCTCGACGTTTAGTTACATGTTCGGATTGAACCCATCGCGGAGTAATCATCCGCAGAACTCGACCGGGAAGTGTCCATGAAAGTGCCAGGTTGCTCTTGCGTTTCCGCATGGTCGGAACAAACCATTCCATCCGCAACAGTGCTCGCGAACGGCCAAATTCAAACGTCGTCAGGAAGATCAGAACGGCCGAAAAGATAAGCACGCCGGCGATCGAGAATGCAATTTCAATTCGATCACCAAAGACTTTGTGAAAAGCGTCATGCTTCGTCAAAGCGGCTGCAACGATTACCGATCCGAGCAAGCACATAGCAAAGGCCAGCACGCGGTATCGGGCACGTCGAAGAGTTCGGGAGTTGAGCATCGTTAGCTTCCTTGCAACATAAGTCGACCCAACCGCCACCGAATTTGGCCGTAGTCAGGCTGTCGATATTCCTGGTCGTTAGCACCTTGGAATAGAAGCTCTAAACCGTTGGGATCGACTTCAAGATGCTCGTTGATACCCATTCGGATGAACTCACCGTGGCTGTAGGAAGTCGACCACGAATCGCTTTGATTCACAACGTTCTTGGGCGAAACCAAAGGATGTTTCGGCGTAGCAGCCAACGGTTTCCAAGGACCATCAAGCGAGTCGGCAAGAAATCCTTTGAAGTAGCGACGTTGATCGCCTTGAGCTTCGACCACGGTCAAGAATTGGTTTCGACCGTGTAGCGAATACGTGTGGCTTGCTTCGAACAGGTCAGCTTTTAGAGCGACCGTGGGATCTGTCCACGGACCACTCGGAAAGCGATCAATGGCGGTTCGTGATCGCCACATGTGTCCGTCGAGTGTGGTGAAGAATAAATAAGCGTTTGCGTCATCGCATATTACCCAATAATCGAGCCCGGCCCTGGCCCCTTCCTTCACGACGTACAAAGGCTCGGGCAAGGTCCAGCCGGCGGGGTTCGTGATGTCGGGATTGGTTGAATAACACGGTCCGTACTTCAATTCGCGAGTCGAGTCTTCCGCTTGATAGACAAGGTACCACGTTTGGTGCGGTTCAAAAAAGAAGATCTGGGGAGCTCCATGGTATCCCATGGTCAGATCAAGCACGCTCCAATCGGCATCGACAGCGTCGTCCCAATCCTCAAAGGACAGGTAGCCAATACGAATGCGACCGTCGCCTTCAATCTGCTTACGCAGCGTACAAAACAGATGCCATCGGCCGTCGTGCCGGACAATGCTGGGGTCTTTGATCGCTAGCCAAGGGTGATCTTCCGAAGGCGGAAAGCGTTGGGCATTTACCGATAGAAACGGTCGAGTGACGGTCCAGCGAAAGTCGCCCGTTTGAAACGGGTCGGCTGACCATGACGGGCAAGCCATCCCCATGACGGCACCCATCAACACCCAAGTTCGCAACCAAGCCATCTCAGTTCGCAACCAAGCCATCTCAGTTCGCTCCCCGAGCTAGTGCTTTCGCGGTGGATGCGATGATAGCTTGGGAGGTGATTGTCGCGCCGCTGGTGCCATCGACATCCTGAACGCCCTGTTGAGCAAGGATTTGTTTGGGAGTGTCGCTAAGTGCGGCGTAGAATTGCTTTTCTCGATGGTTGGTCACTCGAACTTGAGTGATCTTGTGTGATGCGACCTGAACTTCCACTTCGAGTTGACCGTTGTAACCCATGCTTGACGCGGTGTAGGATCCATCCGCAACCCGCTGCACGTCTGCCTTTTCGGACAACTCAATTGCTTCGATAGCGTCTTGGGCCCGCCCCTTGTACCGGGCTAAGTACTCAGCATTTCGAGCTTGGTTGCGGTCAATGATTTGTTGGTAGTAGTTGACCGCTTGGTCCATTTGTCCGGCGCCTCGAAGCGCGTCGCCCATATTCAAGAACGCTTCGTTGAACACGCTCGACTTGCTGTAGGTTCTCGTCAGGCTTGTTGCCCGTTTTAGTTCGCCCATGTCACCAAACAATTTGATCGCACTGAAGTGCAGTGACTTTCCACGCAATTGAGACATCGCCATCGGCTTGCACCCGAGTCGCCAATAGCATTCGGCCAAGAATATGCCTGGCGGGCCTGTGGCGGACACATTCGCCTTTTGAAGCCAGTACGCGGCGCGGGGATAGTCTTGAAACAGAGTGAAATACATATCGCCCAACTTTTCCATGTCGCGACGAAGCAACTTTGAATCATTTTCGTGCAGCTTCATGCATTCGTAAATCAGTTTAACCCCCGGTTTCCAACGCGACTCGTTCGGATTCACTCGTCCCCAGATGTACTGGCCCACGTTCTTAGATTCGTTCCAGGGGCCTTCTGCCTTCATGGGCCAAGCAAGTTCAAGCGACTTCGGATGATTGAGCTGCGTCGAGGCTAGCCAATCTGGATCGGTGCTGCCGACGGACTCAATGAAGGCGAGAACTTCCTCTTTCGTGCGAGTGACCTCGCCATCCGACCCGGTCGCAGAGTCGTCGGCATTGGAGCCGCCCGCCTCGTTCAACACAAATCGTTTTCCGTTGTAAGTAACGGCTTGAACCTTGTCGTAGCTGTAAGTGCGTTTGAAAGTCTTTCCACCGATTGTCGAAGAGAAATCAAACTCGCGATCGGATTTGCGAATCTCGAGGATTTCTCCCTTCATGACCGAACCATTGGCGAACTCGATGGTGTCCTGAGCGAAGGCTTGGACAAAAGAGGTCAAGCCACAGATGGCAACGATGGCGGCTACGCGAAAAGATAAAGACGACGCGGAAAGGCATAGCATGGAACGGTTCCCATGGAGAGAAGTTTGATAGTTCCCAAAGATTGTATGCGATCAAACCTATCTCGTAGGACGCGGGGCACCGTTTTCGTTGCGAGTCGTCACAGACTTAAGACGCGAAGCGGATTGCAGTGTGATGTCGATTATTGAACCGGTTGCAACCAGTCGTTTTCCAGGATTCCCAAGCACGTTGGTCAGGGGTGTCGCCCTGCAAAATAGCGTGCTGCTGGTTCGCGAGAAGGCTCGCAGAATGTATAAACCCGCGGAGATGCAGACGGACGGTTTCACCGCCTCGATTTCGATTCTTGAATGGAAACGATCGATAGCCGCTTTCAACCACAAGCCTCGCTTTTCAGATGGATAAATTTTGACTTTGAAAAATGACGACGCACCGCTGTTATTGGACCTCCAGGAGGTCACGGTTTGGCGCGAATCGACTTGTATTCTCGATAGCATCTCGCTCAACGTACCGACGGGCCGACATACAGCCGTGTTAGGTCCCAACGGATCAGGAAAAACGTCGCTGTTGAAGCTATTGCTGCGGCAGTTCTATCCGTCGATCACCAAAGATGGCCACCAAGGACGCGTATTCATTCTTGGCCAAGAAGTTTGGCACGTTGATGAACTGCGTCGAAAGATGGGCGTGGTGTCGTCGGCGTTGGACCAGAACTTTTTGCATGGTCGAACCGGACGAATGACGGTCACGCAAGCAATCGCCAGCGGGTTTACGGCAAACGAACTTTCTCATTTCGGTCCGCGAATGACACTTGAAGTCATTCAGGCGGTTGATCAGGCGGCCGAAAGTCTGGGAATCGCGTCACTGCAGAAGCGTCAATTGCACACACTTTCCACGGGTGAACGTCGGCGAGCGTTGATCGCCCGAGCGATGGTTCATCGACCTTCCATCTTGGTGCTAGATGAGCCAACCAGCGGATTGGACATCGCGGCTCAACATTTATTGCTGGACCAATTACGCCAGTTGGCGTCGGAGTCCGATTTAACGATGTTGTTGGTCACCCACCACATCGAAGAGTTATTGCCAGAAATCAACCACGTGGTTTGGTTGAAGTCGGGGCGAGTGGTGTTCGATGGAAACAAGCGCGAAGCAATCACCGAGGCGCGACTTAGCGGTGTGTTCGACGTTCCCATCGAGGTCAACCATTCGGACAGCGGATGGTATTCGGCGAGTATCGCTTCGAGCAGGTGAACGGGTTTTGAAGTTCAGCGTTATGAGGAAACGCAATGGCAACTTAGGCGGTGCTAACCGCCCAACGGTTGGCCTTGCAATACCGATTCGATGATGCGTTGTTCGACTTTCGCCTGTTCGAAAGCTCCACTTTGCAACATGTATCGCAGCAACGCTTGGCGTGGTGCAAGATGACCGGGATTGACTGCCATAGCTTTGGCGTACCATTCCGGACCGCCTTGCCATTGGTACCGATAGTACTTTTCCGCGATATCCATTAGCTGAGCAAAATCCATTCTCGATTCTGCTGCGAAGCTTTGGAACCGCAGCAGATCCAGCATTCCGTTGGCTTCCATGAACGCTGCCATCGCATTGGCGTGACGTTTGTCATCGCCTTGTCGCGCATACGCGACGGCGAGTTGGTAGTTCAACGGGCCGTTTTCGGGAAAGTGTTTCATCATTGGCTCTACGAACTCGATGATTCCTTCGGCATCGCCAGTGCGAACGCCCTGCTCGCCGATCAGGTAGCCAGCTCGATAGATTGACGGGTCTGCTTTGGCAATTGGTTTAAGAGCTTCGACCGCATCATCGCGACGGTTGAGCACCCAAAGCGTCTCACCCAAAGCCAAGCGAACATCAACACGCTCTGGCAATTGCAAATGAATCGTGCGATAGGTTTCGTACGCTTCTTGATTTCTGCCGAGTTCTTTCAGGAGTGAAGCGGAGGCAAAATGCGATTCAATGAACCGCGGTTCTAGAGCGGTAGCTTGAGCGAAATGATCCAGAGCAACTTCGCGTTTGCCGGTTTGTTGAGCAGCGATACCTCGATAGAAAGACGATCGCGGGTCAGAAGGATCGATTGATTGCCAGCGGGCGGCGATTTGATCCGCCTTTTCCGGCATTCCCGCAGCAAGGTAGCCGATCGCGAACGCGTCGAAGCTTGCTGAGGCATCGTCGGGAGCATCGCTGATATACTGGTACAACAGATCAGGAAATTGGGGAGCGGCACCACCTTGCGCTAGCACCAGTTTTCGTTCGCGGTCAATTAACGCGGGGTCGCATCCCATCCCCAAGGCTTGTCCTAGCAACCGATTCGCTTCGACCCAGTTGCCACTCATTCGAGCGATTCGGCCTCGCATGAAAAACGCGTGTTTGATTTGAGGTCCCCACCAGGGATAGCTCTCGACGTGCACCGTCGCTTCCTCAAAGCGTCTTGACCTGATCGCTGTTTCCGCCGCGCGAATGCTTCGCTGAGGTATGAGCCACCAAGCAGCAAACACCACCAGCACGATCAGGCTGGCGACAGCAGCAACGAACGTCCATCGCTTGCGATCAAGTTTTGTCGGCGTGGTGGGGTCGTGATGGACGCGGGGGGCAGGCTTAGGCATCAATCCGGGTGATTCGAGAAAGCTGGGAGAGCGTAGAGGCGACGCCGCATCCGCAGACGATGTTCTGACGGTTGCAGCGGATAAAGACGGCCGAAATCGCGTCGCCGCGAATTCTATAGATTACGTCTGAGTTTGATTTCGGCTTCGTTACCTACGGCTTCGTTACTTACGGCTTCGTTTGGTTACGGCTTTGTTTGGTTACGGTGCACCGTGATAGGACGAGTGATTTGTGAATCACTAGGGAAATGTCCCGAGATGAGATCCAAGTCACCGTCGTCGTCTACATCATTCAACACGCAAGATCCCCAATCGCATCGGTCAGATTCGATGATATGTTTGGAAAACTTTCCGGCGTCTTGTTCCAACCAAACGATGCCATCAAATTGCACGTCCGGACAAGTGTCCATGAACGGTTGGCTTAGCAATGCTACCGCAGCGATATCCATGTCGCCGTCCAAGTCAATATCGCCGGCGACAGCACGATACACGCCCGGCATGTTCATGATCGAATGATGTTTGAACGGGTATTCACCAGTGTTTTCGAGCCAATGAATCCCGTGGAATGGTTTGCCCAGCGCATCGTCCATCGTGTCGCCATTGGTATACAGGATGTCTAAGTCACCGTCGCCGTCCATGTCCGCGATGTCGATTCCGCTGGATCCATAGGAAGGATCGGGCGCTTGGTAGATCTGCTTGCGCACCATCGTTGAGTCACCGGAATTCAGGTGAACTTCAATGGCCTCGTGTTCTTGAGCAACCAGAGTCACGATGTCGGGTTTGCCGTCTTGGTTGATGTCGACTACGGGAACGTGAACAGCACCATTTCGATCATCGATAACCTTCCAATCGAACTGAGGGACGCCGTTTTTCAAGCCCTGGTTTGTCAGCAAGTGAATCGAGCCAACGAAGCGAAAGCCAAACTCGGCCACGACGAGGTCCTGGTCACCATCGCCGTCGTAATCGAGCGGACGAACATCACACACTCTGGACATTCCCAATCGCAGTGCTATTCGTTGCCAACCCGTAGGCGTTTCGTGGAACCACCACAACGACCCGCGAAACGTTTCCGCTGGATTGAAACTTCCCAAGTCGGCAACCACGTAGTCGACCTTGCCATCGCCATCCAAGTCGGTAGGTTCCGCGTGAGCCGGGTCAGCAGCCTCGCCAATCACTTCACGTTGAAAGTTTTTTCCGTCGAACGAAGTCTTCCACACGAGACCCATCAGCGTATCCGTTTTCAGGAAATTCGCTGGCGCAAGTGAGCGAATATGAGTGACGCATCCGAATACATTGGAAGGCTCCGGTGCCATCTTAATTTGCTTGAAGAGACGATCAGGCTGCGAAGGCATCGCGGTACCAGAGAAATCGTAGTCCGGTTTCGCATGGCGTTCGAACCACGCCACAGTTGCTTCGACATCGGAAGGCACTAAGTCGTTGCGGCCCGAGTCACCATAGATACGAAAGCCCTGTTCGACCTCATCTCGCCATCTCGAGACTGGGAAACTTTCGGGTTGAGGGAAGACGTGGCACGCTCCGCAGAACGTCGTAATCGCAACATCGGAAGTCGGAGCCCTCGTATCCAACGCAGCAGAGTTGGCTTCGACTGCCGCCACGGTTGAATGTGATTGAATTCCAAGGAGCAGTGCGATAAACAGGAGCGGCGCGATAAAAACGTGCAGTGCGAGAAACAGCGATGCGAAATGAGAGCGATCAATCTTATGGATTGACGCCCTTGCGAAAAAAATTTCCAAGTAAGTCGCCTGTGCGTTGATGGGACGTCGGAATCCGGTCGAAGTCTAGCGACAATCACAGAACCCGCAACGGTCGAAAAATCTTGTCCAATGATGGACTAACCACAGGAACCACTAAATGTTCTGCTGTAAAAAAATGTTTCGTCGCTCAAGACAGCATCACCGCCCGCGTGAGGTCGGCATCCATCTCCGCCCCGCGCTAACATTTCGAAGACTTGCGTCTCTCGGGTGCAAGCAAGTGCACGGTGCGTAAAAGAGGGCGAAGGTTTGGCACTTCACGCTTTGCTCACTGGTGATGAATAACGCTAAATAGCAGTGGTAATTTTGAGTTTGCTGGAAAGCAGTTGCCTTGGAACCATGGCCGTAGCACGGCTGCTAGTGGTTGACTGCCCTTGCTAGATGTCCATGCCGGCTGGCAAGGGTGCCGTGAAGGACATGCGTTGATTCGTTTTGGGATGCTTCAGCGTCAGGCTCGATGCGTGTAAGCAAAGTCGCTCGATCGGATTGGTTGTCGCGCCGTACTTGGCGTCGCCTGCGATCGGGTGTCCGATCGCTGACATTTGTGCGCGAATTTGATTCTTCTTGCCTGTCTTGAGCTGAATGCGAAGCAGTGTATGAGCGTCATGCTGCTTAACAGTTTCGTAGGAAAGCGTTGCCTTGACCCCGCCGCTGTTTTGGGAATCGGAAGCGTGAACGAGCAATCGTTCGTCTTCGCTAAGGAAGTGCGTTAGCGTGGCATGGGGTGGATCGGGAATGCCTTCCACTAACGCGTGATAGAACTTTTCCGAGGCGCCCCAATTATCTTTGATCTTCTTTTGCGCGGCTTCCGTTTTAGCTAGCAGTAACACGCCGGAAGTATACAGATCGAGTCGCTGAACGATGAAGCATCGCTGCCGATGTTCCGATAAGGCTTGATTGACGATGGATTCCACCGTGCGATTCTTTTCTCGCTTGTGGCCGACGGTGAGCAATCCGTTGGGTTTGTTGAGCACAAAGATGCTCGCGTCTTCAAAGAGGACCTCGAACGGGAGGTCTCGCACGGCCGGTGCTCGTTCGTTGCGAATTTCTACTGCATCGTCCGGCCCGACCTGAGTGTCGTGCTGGGTTGTGGAGACACCGTTGACATGAACGAGACCGCTCCGCAGAACCTCTTTGACTCGCGTTCGCTTGGTGTCGCTTTGCACCGCGATCAAATGAACAAGCAAACCGGTCGGTTGGCTGGGACTGGGCAACCGTCGTGCGGCCATGGATGACTCGTTGAGCAATCAATAGGAACTAGGAAAATCAAAACCGTCAGTCGTAGTCTGACTCGACCGGTTCGCGAACAGTACTTCGCTTAGAACCGCAGAGCAACCACTGGCCAAAGGAAGCCGAGCCATTGCCGCAGAAGCCGATCGTTTCGCCATTTGTGTTGAATTACCAAGATTCACCAAAAACAGTTAAGGCATTGAGGTCGAGTTCTCGCAGGTGCCGGTGAAGCCATTGTTCACGCTCAATTTTGCCAGATTGATGTGCATATGTGCATGGCATGGCGTTTTCCATGGCTTTCAAGCTCTGTTTCGTTGGCGGCCCGCCGTTTAGCAAAGTAGGTTTAAAGGCGCGCCTATTGAAAATGTGCCCCGTTCCACTTCTCTGGTACCAGCAATGAACGTTCCTCAATCCTCTCAGTCAGAACCATCAACCCCGATTGACGGTCTGGTCGAAGAGTTACGTAGCGGCAACTTAGAGCGTCGTGACTTCCTTCGCCGCGCGGTAGCAACAGGCGTTTCGTCGGCGATGGCTTACTCGTTGCTTGGGCAAACCAGCGCGTCAGCTCAGAACATGACCACCCAGGCGTTGGGTGAGGAAACGGCGTCGCCGCCTCATTCCTCGATGCCGCAACCCTCCCTGCCGCATACTTCGCCTTCGCCTTCACCACCACATTCTCATCCGACGACGATGGCTGTGGGCGAAGAAGACAGGCCGATTCCGCCGAGCAACGTAACCACGCGAGCTCTGGGGGAAGAATCCACCACCGGACCTCCTGCGACAACGGCGCGCGTGGGTGAGGAAACGTCCGCGACCTACACGTATGGCGAAGGGCCACCAACCGCGACGACTCGTGCGATTGGTGAAGAAGGGAATCCGCCGACCACCTACGCGGTAGGTGAAGAGGAAATCACGACAACAACCCGCGCGATCGGCGAAGAAGCACCTCCGACAGCAACAACGTACGCGGTTGGCGAAGAACAGCCGCCTGTCTATACGACCCAGGCATACGGCGAAGAACAACCGCCGCAACCTTACTGCGAACGCAATCCAACGACGCAGGCCTACGGCGAAGAATCGCAACGGCCAGTGACGACTCAGGCTCATGGTGAAGAGCATTCAGCAACGACCTTAGCCTACGGTGAAGAAGGCCAAACGCTTCCTCCCCCAGCACATCATGATGATCACGGACATCACGATGATCACGGGCATCACGATGATCATCGTTCAGGAGGAAACGGTTCAGGAGGAAACGGTTCGGGACGCAC
The DNA here is from genome assembly GCF_007859865.1 of Rubripirellula amarantea. Classification (NCBI taxonomy): domain Bacteria; kingdom Pseudomonadati; phylum Planctomycetota; class Planctomycetia; order Pirellulales; family Pirellulaceae; genus Rubripirellula; species Rubripirellula amarantea. Next base: position 507,569 of record NZ_SJPI01000002.1, read on the forward strand.
GATCAACCCTGGTCGGCGAATCGAATCGACAATTCGGAACCAGATTCCCAAAGTGTGGAAAAGCTTCCGTCGGTGGTAGGCCTGGGGCTACTACCGTGAATCCTGATCATTGGGCAATGTGAATTGATGTCTCAGTCGCTGTTATTAATCGTGGGTGGTGAATCCGATCCCAATACGCAGCGTGTCGTCGATCAGGCTCACCTGCGAGAGGTTTCGTATTCGTTTTGGAATACGGATCGCGACGATGCGCATCGAATCGCTTGGGATTACCAATCGTCGCGTTTGGACCTGGGGGATCAAACGATTGACCCGACGTCAGTCTTCCTTCGATATAACGTGTTCGAAGGTGATCCCAAACGGAACATTGCAGCATTTGAAATGATCCAGGCGTACGTATTGGCGTGGCGATCGATCAAAGTGCTCAATCGAAGAACGATGACCGACGGCAATAACAAATCCAAGAACCTGAGGTTGGCTTTGGATCTGGGGTTCCAGATTCCCGAGACAGTGGTGATGGGTGATCTAACGCCATTGTCGAGCATCCCCGAACCAGATCGTCGTGCGATGAAGCCATTGAGCGGTGGAGCTCACACGGTCAGTGTTGGCGACGTTCATCAAGACGTCGAGAAGCTGGCTGGCTACGGGCCAATGTTTGTTCAGGAGAAGCTTGCCGGTGAGAACTTGCGGGTCTTTTCGATTGGCGGAGAATTGTTTTGCTTCCACTTGCAAACTCAATCGCTTGATTATCGCGACGATGCGAGCGTGGGAGTCGTGCAGGTGGACGTTCCCGAGGAAATACGTGTGCTTTCGGGTGAACTAGCAAAACAGATCGGCTTTGATTACTGCGCGCTTGATTTTCGATGTCGAAGCGGCATGGACGATCCCGTCTTCTTAGAAGTGAACTCGTTTCCGATGTTCGTTCGGTTTGATGACGCCGGTCAGAATTGTCTGGCTGACGCTATGTTGAAGTTTTTGTGCTTCGGAGCGTAACAACGCGAGATCTGGACGATAGGTATTGCGTGCCAGTCGTCGGACGCTTGAAGTCATCTTCAGACTTTAGGTGCCAGCGATAAGGTGTCAGCGCTCAAGCGGCATTTCGCTGTCGCATTACGATACCGCTAGCGAATCAAGGTACGGTGATCGTGCAGACGACTTCGGTGTTGTAAGTCCCCGCTGGAACAACGTCGAGCGATGATTCGACAAAGCTAAGGTCTAGCCCTATGACCGCGCTACCTGTGCCGTCGGACATCGCCTGTACGAAGGCATGTTCGTTGTTCTCTCGTACCGACGCCGTCGCGTTGGCTTGTGTGATTTCCCAGTTCGCGAGCCCTGTTGTGGCGGGAATTGAGATACCGATTTGGGCGTCCACGTTGACATCGGCAAGGGTTTGATGCGTGAACGCTCCCACGAGAGCGAAATCAACGATCACTCCATCGTCGGCGTTGCTGTGCACGTTCCAAAGCTGGGTTGGAAAGGCGTTCGATCCAGCAACGAGTTCGAGGTTGACGATGTCCGTAGCGGGAGTCGTCGTCGCGACGCTCTCGGGAACGTGAACGGTGAACTTCTGCAATGCCGTGTCGGCGTAGCCATGGCAGGTTGCCATGCCGATCGTGATCGCCGCAGCAATCCGCGATAGTTTTGCGAAAGAAAGGAGGCGGGACCGAGATCCGAGTCCAACGCCAACGATAAGATTCTGCCCATTCATGATTCCCAGGATGATCGGGCGAGAGCCTATGCTCAATCTGAACCTGTTCATATTTCATCGTAGATCCTTGACGCGATCCAATCGAACCGGTTGTGCGGGCTGTTCGGCCAGGGAATCTGTTGAGCGGCACTCGTTTCGCTACCACTGGCCCATTGGCTGCCTGAGTCAGGCTTCAAAATTACGCGCGATGCTTAGCGCGCCGCTCGAAAATCGCTAGGTTTGAGCTCATGAATACTGACCAACTCAAAAACATTGACCAACAGAAGTTCGACCGGGTCTGCACGATCGCGCGTGAAGCGATGATGATTCAGACTTCGGCAGATACCCTCGAATGGGACGAACGAACTCGGATGCCTGCAGCGGCAGGCGACTATCGAGCGTCACAGGTTTCGCTGCTGCGAGCTGAAACGCACAAACGACGCACCGACGTTGAGTTTGGCGGATTGGTCGAAGAACTTTATGAAACTCTAGATGACAAGGACGCGCACGATGACGTGACTGCGACCATCCGAGGCCTGCATCGAGACTTCATGCGAGACCGCTGTTTGCCAACGGAACTGGTGCGTGCAACTTCGGAAGCGACGGTGCGCGGACAACAAGCTTGGGATGCTGCTCGCAAAGCAGATGACTTTTCGTTGTTCCGAGATTCGCTGCAACGAGTCGTCGATCTCAAAAGAGAGAGTGGCAATTTGATTGGCGCAGCAACGCAAAGGTCTTGCTACGAAGCGTTGTTGGACGAATACGAGCCTGATGCGAAAGTTGACCAATTGCAGGCGACCTTCGATTCGCTGCGAGGACCCCTCGTTGAATTAATCGCCGCGATCGCCGATGCACCTCGCCAGCCTGATGTCTCGCTATTGGAAAGATCCTACGACATTGATGCTCAGCGGGCTTTTGGTACTCGAGTGTCTTCGGCAATTGGGTTCGACTACCAACGCGGCCGCCTCGATGAAACCTCGCACCCGTTTTGTACCACGCTGGGGCCGCGCGATATTCGAATCCTGACCCGCTATGAATCGAATTGGTTGCCGAGTGGATTGTTCGGCACGCTCCACGAAGCAGGACACGGGATGTACGAACAAGGGTTGCGTGATGATTGGTTTGGATTGCCACCGGGTTCGTACGTATCGCTGGGAATGCACGAGTCACAGTCTCGGTTGTGGGAAAACCAAGTGGGGCGAAGCAAGGCGTTCTGGAGCTGGCTGTACGCGGATGCTCAGAAAACGTTTGCGTCGAACTTAAGTGACGTGCCTTTAGATGATTTCTATTTCGCGATCAACACGATCCGCCCCAGCCTGATCCGAGTTGAAGCCGACGAAGCGACCTACAACTTACACATTTTGATTCGATTCGATTTAGAGCGTCAGCTAATCGAGGGTGGACTTAGCGTTGACGAATTGCCGGAAGCTTGGAACGCTCGCTACCAAAACGATCTCGGCGTCACGCCACCATCAGACGCCAACGGAGTGCTGCAAGACGTTCATTGGTCGGCGGGACTGATTGGTTATTTTCCGACTTATACGCTGGGCAACCTAGCATCGGCTCAGTTGTACGATGCGGCGGAAGCGTCGTTGGGGGATTTGTCGAAGATGTTCGAAAGAGGCGAATTCGCGCCGCTTGCCGGTTGGCTAAATGAACACGTCTATCGTCACGGGCGGTGCTTCTCGGGGTTGGAATTGGTCGAAAACGCCACCGGTAAACCACTGTCGGCAGAGCCCTTGATTGCGTACCTGCGTGGAAAGCTCGCACCTCTCTACGGGATCTAGAATCCCTAGCGGGGGGAGGAGGCTGCGGGGATGATATTGCGACGATGTAAGTGATGGGGGCAAGGGTGGTATGCGGGACGCCAAAGCCGCGTTTTCGATTACAATCGCGGCAGACGTTTTTTCCCAGTCCAAAGCAAGTTCATGAACGCGATTCCCTGCCCACGATGTGGCGACCCTGTCCGAGTTCCCCCGGTTGAGATTCCTGATGACGCAATGCTGCGATGCACTTGGTGTCAAGAAACCTTTGCCGTAGCGGAGCTGAACGAAAAGTTGCCACCGATGCTAGACGTCCTGGCGTCTGATGGTTCTGTCCTTCCGCTAGAGCAATTGGCGGCCGCGGCGACCGGCATAGCGGCCGCGGGAGCGGTCGCTGCATCGAAGTTGAAGAATGGGCTGAGCGGTGCGCCGGGCGATGACTTGGGCGGAATCGCAGACTTGGAATCAACTCCGCCGTATTCAGCGGACGACGAAGGTCAACTCGATTTGGACGTTTCCGGTGATGATCTGGCTGGCGGCAATCCAGCCGGTGGCAATATCGCGGTCGGACATTTGCCCGGTGATGAGATCGAGGATCCTTTCGAGATTGCTCACGAAACCTTGGTCGAAGACACGTGGCAAGAAGGTGAAACGCCTGCAGAAACCGATTCGTTGGATCCGGCTCAGGCAAACGATTCGAGCGCGGCGGCGGTTCAAGAGGACGCCGATGGTCAGCTTGAGATGGTGGAAGAGTTTGATGTCTTCACCGACGATGCCACGATCGCCGCCGATGCTGTTTCGGATGATTGGCCCATCGAGGTACAGGCCGCACCGACGAATGACTTTGGAGCGTCGGAAGTCGCACCCATGAAAGTCAAATCGCGAGGTCCACGTCCGCAAAAGAAAGGCGACTCGCCCATCGCTATGGTTGCCAAGGTGATTGGTGGTGGATTGATCGCGGTTCCGATTGGTGCTGCGATACTGACGTCGGTCGGAAAGCCGTTGCCAATTGATTTAGGTTTTTGGCCGTTCGTAGGTGATTCCCAGACTAGCTCGATTGGCGGTGGCAATCGTGCGGCATTGCCTTCGCCCATTCAGGACCGACCAAGACCTCAGCCATCTCAATCGCAACGACCGGGACCTCAGACGCTTGAATTGCCCGCCGAAGTGGCTGCCATCAATGCCGAGATGGATCAAGCTGGCGAGCCCGCGGACAATTCAATTAGTGGACTTGGATCGCCCTCGGCCAACGAACTTGAACTTAGTGGCGATTTGGCAACCGATTCGTTGGACGTACCCGACTCGGGAACGTCGGGGTTTGAGGCTGCCGCAGAAGCAGGCAGTGAAAACGCAGCGATGGAGATTCCAGATCTGGCGGGCTCCGATATCTCTGATCCGCTCGAATCAACTCCCCAAGAGATGGAGTTGGCCGAGGATGGTGAAGACTTTCCCACGTTAGGTCTCGACAATCCTGCTGACGAATCAGTGGCTGCGGCAGACAAAATGCCGGCAGGTGACGAACTATCGGGCGATGATCTAAACGGCGATGACCCAAACGGCGATGACGCTTTCGCGAACGATGATGTGTTGGGGGACGCTCCGCCGAAACCTTCGTCAACGAACTCGTCGCTTTCTGCTTCGTCCATCGAGGCACTTCAATCGGCAACGCAACAGCTAGACGCCGCCTTGTCTGTTCCCGATTCTAAGAAGCAGCGATATGCTCTTGCCGAGGCGTACAAGAAAATCGCGGAGGTCGCCAGCGACTTGCCACTCGTTCCGTCAGGAAACGAACAGGTTGGCGAATTGTTTGCCAAGATTTTGAATTCTGATGCGAAGGGTCTTTACGCGAAGAATGCTGGCGCGTGGATTCGTGCTAAAGTTCGCAAAACTGACGGTATTCTGCTGCTTGGAAAATCGGGGGCCAACAGTCAAGGCAAGACCATTGTGTTTGATTCGGGAAGCATCGTGTCGATCCAGGGCGATACAGTGTTACCCGAAGGACGCGTGATCGCGTTGGGCAAAATCGTTGACGTGAGCGAAACACCTCGCGTCGAAATCCTAGCTGTGGAGTCGGCTGAGTGAGTGAAGAAATCGGGGGAGAACTAGATGCAGAACATCATTCGCAACCGCAAGCTAGTTTGCAACCGCAAGCTGATTCGCAAGCGGATCGAGAATCGACTGGGTCTTTGATCGACACACTTCTTTATGGGATGTCGATTCCCGAACGAACCGTACGCAGCACGTCGGCGATCGTTGGCGGAATCGTCGGTGAGTCGGCGGCGAGATTGATTCCTGCTGCCTTTCGCTCGTCGAAGAGTTACGACGTCTTCATCCAACAAGCGCTTGACGTGATGATTCACGACGTAGGCGGAGTCGCCAAGCCGGGCGTCGCCAAGTCGGGTGACGGCTCTAACGGGCATTCCACCTCTACACCCGAACAAACCACAGACGCAACCAAAGCCGATGCGGCCCAGGAATCGCAACTTGCTCGAAAAGCGATTGGAAGTCTGCTTGACGTTGCTGGGGGAGCGACGCTTCACTTATCACCGATGACCGTCTTGGCGGTTTTCAACGACGTGGCGTACGGTTCGAGCGTGTACCTGAACAAACTGACCGCGGAACTAAAACGGGAAGGGGTGATCGACGAGTCATCGACGATTCACCATGCCGCGGACTTGATCGAAGCGATGCGGTCGTCCAGCACGCGGGCTAGCGGAGCACTTGAGGCGCCGCCGATCAGCATCGACGCGATGCAACAAACCATTGCCGAAATCAGACAGGAAGTCGCGAAAGTGGATCCGCGAACGTTGCTGCCTCAAGGAGAAATAGAACGAATGTGGCTGGAAATGGAATCTGCCGCCACCGCGTCGGACGCGAGTTTGTGGGACGTTAGCGCCACGATGACAATGTTCGCCATGAACCGTGTCACACTCACCACCCGCGGTGCGTTGTCGAGTGTACGGGTGGCGGGGAACCTGCTCGACGAGCACTTGGTCCAGCATTACTTCGACGCGTTGTCGGAAATCCGCGAACAAGGGCTCTACGAAACTCTGTCCAATGCATCCGCTCCTTACGTCGAAGCGGTGTGGCAGAATTTTGAAGCGGAGCGAGAAACTTGGACCGTGGAAATCCTTACCGGACGAGTGTTCGGCAAGGCGTGGAGCCAAGTACGCGAGTGGTGGTCAAGCGACGGTGAAGAACCAAAGAATTGATGCTCCGACGTCGTTCCCGCGTCGCGTTTCTCGTTCCCGCGTCGCGTTTCTAGTTGCCGCGGATGTCGGCGGTGATCAAGCCTTTGGCCGTGACGGACTGTTCGCCAGTCGTTTTGATCACCAATGAAGCCTTTTGCGGACCGCCTTGATTGCCGGTGTAGGTCAATCGAGGTTCAATCACGTGCATCTTCTTCGGCTCAGTCGAAGGATCAAAATCCACGTCCCAACCTTCGGCGGTAATGGAGTCGATCTCGAAAGCGGTCTTTCCGATCAACACGAACCGTGCCGAGACTTGTTCGCCTGGCTTGAGCGAACCGAGGGCAAGCGCCACCGGCGAAATTGTTAACGCGCTCTCGACATTGCCAGTGACCCGAAGCGGTACTTCGGGCATGTTGCGATCGTTCGTAACAACGACCAATTCGTCTTGGAACGGGCCGGTCGGTGCGTCTTCACGAACGTCGACGGTGATCTCGTAATTGACCGTCCCGCCACGGCGTACCGTTTCTTTCAAAGTCGGCATGAGCCAAGGGCGATTGCTGCGGATGTCAACGATTTGCCAATCGGAACGCCCGGCGTACAGGACCTTGGACGATTTAGTGGCAACGTCACCCTGGGAAACCTGGCCGAAGTCAATGGATCCGGGGTGAAACACCATATCGCTGCGAATGTAGCCGTCCACCTTCAGGCGAATCTCGCTGTAAAACGGCTGGTCCATCACTAGCGTCAGCGTCGCCCCTTTCTTGCCACGGAAGGTGTCCGTGTTGAACTTGGCTTTAATGAACCCCGTTTGACCTGGTTCCAGGTAGTCGTTCAAGATCGTGGGAGTGGTGCATCCACATGACGCGCGAATCGACTGGAAGTGCATCGTCGACGAAAGCGTGTTGGTTACCGGAAACATGAACTCCGTCTTCGCACCCACCGCGACCGTTCCGAAGTCATGATGCTGGGTAGGGAAAGCCGCGTCGTACCAGTTTTGGCCGCTGGCAACGATCGGATTGACGACAAACGTAAGGGCGCAGACGACAAAGGGCAGCAAGGCAACGCCGATGCGGTTCAACATGGGGATTCCCGGTGGGAAGGGAGGCAACTTTGAGAGAAGATGGGAAGACGCTATCTCCTATGATAGCAAAGCAGGCAAGATTGCTAAGTAATTATCGCAGCGGGCTACTTTTTCTCCCAGATTCAAAGTTACCAATTCTTTTAATGCGAACAACCGTAAAAACCGCAAACTTGGGGGGGAAAGTCAGTGACAACGGTCGGGTATTGCGAGGCCGCCGCGAGGGGGCGTAAGTGTTACCGACTTAGCTTTGGTCGTAGAACCCGCCGGTTTTGGACCAAACTGACAGCGGAGCTGCGCATGATTCTTACCGCATTGATATCGGTACAACTTCACCCGCCCCACAACTGCACGTTGCTCCCCGCTTCTTTGACCAAATTCGCTTCTTTGACCAAATTCATCGTACCTCGCTTCTAACCCGCCTCCATTTACACCCAAGTTACTTGGTTCGCAATCGATGGACAGGTGATTGAAGCAGATTTTCCAATCAGAGCAAAAGCGTGATGGGACCCTCGTGCTGCTCAAATGCCCCCCGTGTCCCTACTGCAAACGCACAGGTACTCTCAATAGCCATGGCTAACTTCGCAGTTACGACGAACAGAATTACAAAACCAAAGCCGTTCGTGCCGTTAGGGGATTCTGCAATAACCGAGGTCGTGCGGCGGGGGTGCGTCAAAACGTTCAGCCTTTGGGTCGCCACCAAAGTCAAGCGACTCTTCCTGGATACCCAAGCCCTCAGGCGGTCTCTCCACCTTGCGGCCACCAATGTCAGCAAGTCCAAGGCGTTTGCGTCGCTTGAATGCTCCTTGAGCGATTCCGCGACCTTTCGGATTTGGAAACGCTTTGTCATTGCGTAATCGACCATCCGACGCGAGTGGTGTTTCGCCGCCTCCCCGTTCACTCGCTGAGGCTCGTTCGCAGTCGCTACCGTACTCTATGAGCGGATGACGGCATCGTGCCTACGTCGCCCGTTCGGTCGCTCCGGTGCGTGCAAGTGTGCGCGGTCGGTTGCGTTTGGCGGCATCGTGCCGAAGTTTGCGACGACTTCGTGTCGTCGCCGGGCAGTCCTTTTCGATTGAAAACCGAAAACCTAGCCTGACCCTCGCGAAGCGTTTTGCTCGCGAAGCGTTTTGACCCTCGCGAAGCGTTTCCCTGACCCTCGCGAAGCGTTTCCTGACGCTAGCCTGACCCTTGCGAAGCGTTTCCTCCCTGGAGTGCGGGGTGCGTGAATGCGGAATGACGAGTACAAGAGTTCGGAGTGGGGAATACGCTGAGCTCGAAAGGCCAGCGGGCGTACATCTTCATGATGTGCCACAGAATCGGTCGGCCGCCAATTTCAACCATCGGTTTGGGCCGGTACTCCGTC